>NZ_JBITSK010000012.1:54421-172092 GCF_044540565.1 Streptomyces sp. NPDC085931 | reverse complement strand
TCAACACGATGGTCGACCAGCTCTCCGCCTTCGCCGACGAGGTGACACGCGTCGCCCGCGAGGTCGGCACCGAGGGCCGCCTCGGCGGCCAGGCGGACGTCAAGGGTGTCAAGGGCACCTGGCGCGACCTGACCGACTCGGTGAACTTCATGGCGGGCAACCTGACCGGCCAGGTCCGCAACATCGCGCTCGTCGCCACCGCGGTCGCCAAGGGCGACCTGTCGCAGAAGATCACCGTCGACGCGCGCGGCGAGATCCTGGAGCTGAAGTCCACCATCAACACGATGGTCGACCAGCTCTCCGCCTTCGCCGACGAGGTGACACGCGTCGCCCGCGAGGTCGGCACCGAGGGCCGCCTCGGCGGCCAGGCGCAGGTGCGCGGGGTGTCGGGCACCTGGAAGGACCTCACCGACAACGTCAACGTGATGGCCTCCAACCTGACCGGCCAGGTCCGCTCCATCGCCCAGGTCGCCACCGCCGTGGCGCGCGGCGACCTCTCCAGCCGGATCACGGTCGAGGCCAAGGGCGAGGTGGCCGCGCTCGCCGAGGTCATCAACACCATGGTCGACACGCTGTCGGCGTTCGCGGACGAGGTCACCCGCGTCGCCCGCGAGGTCGGCACAGAGGGCCGGCTCGGCGGCCAGGCGCACGTGCCGAACGTCGCCGGCACCTGGAAGGACCTCACCGACAACGTCAACTCGATGGCCAACAACCTCACCGGCCAGGTGCGCAACATCGCGCTGGTGACGACCGCCGTGGCCCGAGGCGACCTGTCGAAGAAGATCGACGTCGACGCGCGCGGCGAGATCCTCGAACTGAAGACGACGATCAACACGATGGTCGACCAGCTCTCCGCCTTCGCCGACGAGGTCACGCGTGTGGCCCGCGAGGTCGGCACCGAGGGCCGGCTCGGCGGCCAGGCCGAGGTCGAGGGCGTCTCCGGCACCTGGAAGCGCCTGACGGAGAACGTCAACGAGCTGGCGGGCAACCTGACCCGGCAGGTGCGGGCCATCGCCGAGGTGACCAGCGCGGTCGCCGAGGGCGACCTGACCCGCTCGATCAACGTGGAGGCCTCCGGCGAGGTCGCCGAGCTCAAGGACAACATCAACTCCATGGTGGAGTCCCTGCGCGAGACCACCCGGGCCAACCAGGAGCAGGACTGGCTCAAGACCAACCTCGCCCGTATCTCCGGGCTGATGCAGGGCCACCGCGACCTGCCCGTGGTCGCGGAGCTGATCATGGACGAGCTGGTCCCGCTGGTGTCGGCCCAGTACGGCGCCTTCTACCTCGCCGAGGACGCGGACGACGGGCCCGAGCTGCGGCTCGTCGGCTCCTACGGCTACCCGGAGGACAGCACCCGGCCCACCCGGATCGCCTTCGGCCGCACCCTGGTCGGGCAGGCGGCGCGCAGCAAGCGCACCATCCTGGTGGACGAGGTGCCGCCCGGCTACGTCACCATCTCGTCGGGCCTCGGCGAGATGGTGCCCACGG
This sequence comes from Streptomyces sp. NPDC085931, assembly GCF_044540565.1. Taxonomy (NCBI): domain Bacteria; kingdom Bacillati; phylum Actinomycetota; class Actinomycetes; order Kitasatosporales; family Streptomycetaceae; genus Streptomyces; species Streptomyces sp. NPDC085931. The sequence goes on along the minus strand of NZ_JBITSK010000012.1, from coordinate 170,601 downwards.
CGCTGGTGCTGCTGCCCATCGTGGTCGAGGGCCAGGTCCTCGGCGTGATCGAGCTGGCGTCGGTGGCGCCCTTCACCCAGATCCACCGGGACTTCCTCGCGCAGCTGATGGAGACCCTGGGCGTCAACCTCAACACCATCGTGGCCAACGCCCGTACCGACGAGCTGCTCGAGGAGTCGCAGCGTCTGACGGTCGAGCTGCAGGCCCGGTCCACCGAGCTGCAGGTGCAGCAGGAGGAACTCCAGCGCTCCAACGCGGAGCTGGAGGAGAAGGCCTCGCTGCTCGTGGCGCAGAACCGGGACATCGAGGCGAAGAACCTGCAGATCGAGCAGGCCCGGCAGGAGCTGGAGACCCGGGCGCAGCAGCTGTCGCTGGCCTCGAAGTACAAGTCGGAGTTCCTGGCCAACATGAGCCACGAGCTGCGCACCCCGCTCAACAGCCTGCTGATCCTGGCGCAGTTGCTGGCGCAGAACCCGTCCCGCAACCTCACGCCCAAGCAGGTCGAGTACGCGCAGATCATCCACTCCGCCGGTTCGGACCTGCTCCAGCTGATCAACGACATCCTCGACCTGTCCAAGGTGGAGGCCGGGAAGATGGACGTGGCGCCCGAGCGGGTGGCGCTGCGCCAGCTCATCGAGTACGTCGAGGCCACCTTCCGGCCGATGACGACCCAGAAGAGCCTGGAGTTCACCATCACCACGGCGCCGGGCGCCCCCGCCGACCTGCTCACGGACGACTCCCGGCTGCGCCAGGTGCTGCGCAACCTGCTGTCGAACGCGGTGAAGTTCACCGAGCAGGGCGGGGTGGAGCTGAGCATCGAGCCCGCGGCGGACGACGAGGTGCCCGAGGGCGTGGTCCGGGGCGGCGCGGTGGTGGCCTTCCGGGTGAAGGACACCGGCATCGGCATCCCGGAGCAGAACCTGGAGACGATCTTCGGCGCCTTCCAGCAGGCGGACGGCACGACGAGCCGCAAGTACGGCGGCACCGGCCTGGGCCTGTCCATCACCCGGGAGATCGCCCAGCTGCTCGGCGGCGCCGTGACGGTGGACAGCACGCCCGGGCAGGGCAGCACGTTCACGCTGTTCCTGCCGGTGGCCCGCCCCGACTTCGAGGAGCTGCTCAACCACGGCAGGACCCCGGAGCGGTCCTCGGCCGAGGCCCTGCCGGAGGGTTCGTCGCAGTCGGTGCCGGTGCCCCAGATCGGGCCGGGACCGCGGCCCCGGCGTCTGCTCGTGGTGGAGGAGCGGCCGCGCGGTCTGCTCACCCTCGTCGCGGAGAGCGTCGTCGCCGACCTGACGCACGGCCGGTCCGACGGCGGACGGCCCGCGGTGGACATCATCACCGCCGTCGGCGCGCAGGAAGCGGCCGGTGCCCTCGCGGCCGATCCGTGCCACTGCGTCGTCCTGGAGCTGGGCATGGGCGACGGTGAGGCGGCGCGGTTCCTCCAGGCCCTGGAGGGCGACTCGGCGCTGACGAGCGTGCCGGTGCTGGTGCACAGCAGCCACCCGGCGGACGTCGCCCTGGACGAGACGCTGCAGGCGCGTTCGGCGGGCGGGGCGCTGGAGCTGCTGTCCAGCCTCGACGAGCTGCGCGAGCGGATCGCCCTGCACCTGTCCGCGGAGGAACCCGGCGACGTGCTGTCCCTGGTCCGGCCGGAGGAGGCGCAGGCGCTGACGCCGCCGGTGGTCGACGACGCCTCGGCGGGCCGCACGGTCCTGGTCGTCGACGACGACGCGCGCAACCTCTTCGCCCTCAGCGGCATCCTGGAGCTGCACGGTTTCCGGGTCCTGCACGCGGAGAACGGGCGCCGGGGCATCGAGACCCTGGTGAACAACCCGGACATCGCCATCGTGCTGATGGACGTGATGATGCCGGAGATGGACGGGTACACGGCGACCGCGGAGATCCGCAAGATGCCGCAGTACGCCGACCTGCCGATCATCGCCGTGACGGCGAAGGCGATGCCCGGCGACCGGGACAAGAGCCTCGCCTCGGGCGCGAGCGACTACGTCACCAAGCCGGTCGACACGCGCGACCTCATGGCCTGCGTCCGCCGCTGGCTGCCCTCGTGAGCACGCCGGTGCCCGACCCGCGCACCGGCGGGCCGGGCACCCCGCAGGGCCAGCCGTTCCGCGCCACCGCGCGCTGAAGCCGAGGAGCATCCACACCGTGAGCATGTCCGAGCAGCCGCGCGAGCCGCAGGCCGACGAGCCGCAGCGCGACCCCGCCGGCCCGCCGTCGGCCGACCCGCCGGCGACGGCGCAGGCCGCCCAGGGGGAGCCCGACGAGCTCGCCCAGGGGGAGCCCGGCGAGCCGTGGGTGGTCTCCGACGGGCAGGTGGCGTCGCCCGAGGCGCTGCTGGCGGAACTCGGCGGTGTCTCGACCGCCTCACCCGTGGGGCGGCTGGCGGCCACCGTGGAGCGGCTCAGCCGGGAGGTGCGGGCCGCGCAGGCGGAGGCCGAGGGGCGTGCCCTGATCGAGCTCGCCAAGGGCGTCCTGGTGGAACGGCTGAAGTGCGGGCCGGCCCAGGCCGCCCGCCAGCTCTCCGAGCTGGCCGAACAGGCACAGGTCAGTCCCCTGGAACTGGCCGTCGACGTCATCAACCAGGCCGCCCGGGACCGGATGTCCGAGGTGACCGACGCGTTCCTCGCCGCCACCAAGGCCGCCGACGAGGCGGAGGCCGAGTCGGCCGCCGTGCGCCTGCGCGCGGCGGAGAGCGGTGTGCTGGCGGCGGACGACACCCAGGCGGTGGCAGACGCCCTGCTGGAGCAGGCGCTGCGCCCCCTCGGCGCGGTGGCCGTGGCCATATGGGCCGCGGGCCCCGACGGTTCACTGACCCTGGCGGGCAGCGCCGGCTTCTCCCCCACCGAGGCCACCCGCTGGCGCTACGTCCCGCCGGACGTGGTGACGGTGGCGCGGCGGGGCCTCGTCGAACGCGAGGGGCACTGGATCACCGCCCTGAAGGCGACCGGCCTGCCCACGATCGGGCTGCACCACCATCCGGACGGCGGCCGGGCCGCCCTGCCCGCCGGGACCGGGGGGCGCGTCCACGGGGTGCTGGAGATCGCCTGGCCCGAGCCGCTGGAGCCGCAGCCCCCGCAGATCGTGCGGCAGGTGGAGGCGCTGGCCGAACTGTGCGCGCACACGCTGGAGACGTACACGCCGGTGCCGACCGGGGCACTGGAGCCGCGGGTCGTGCCGGACGCCGCCGAGCTGATGGACCTGGCCGACGGGCTGCACGATCCCGCCCTGGTCCTGGTGCCGCACCTGGACGCAGACGGGAACCTGGTGGACTTCCGCATCCAGCACGTCAACGACCGCTTCCTCGACCCGGCCGGGCGGCCCCGGGCGGTGGTCAACGGGGCGCTGCTGCTGGAGGCCTACCCGATGGCCGCCGGTGACAGCGAGCTGTTCCAGCGCGTCGAGCGCGTCTACGCCACCGGTGAGCCCTTCCGGGCCCGGCGGATGAGCCTGACCGCCCTGGTCGACCAGGTGCCGCTGTCGGCGATCGCGGACATCAGCATCAGCCGGCACGGTACGTCGGTGCTCCTCATCTGGCGTATCGAGGACGAGACGGCGCGGCTGGCGAGCCTGCTGCAGAACGCCCAGCGCCTGGGCCGGATCGGCGGGTTCGAGGAGAACGTGCTGACCGGTGAGATCACCTGGAACGGGCAGCTGTTCGACCTCTACGGGCGCCCGCAGACGAGCACCCCGGTCCCCCTGGAGGAGCTGCCGGCCCACGCCCACCCGGACGACGGCGTCTCCATCCGCCGTTTCCTGCGCACGCTGCTGCACCACCGGCGGCCGGCCGGCGCGGCCTTCCGGCTGCAGCGGCCGGACGGGGTGACCCGGCACATCCGGATCGTCGCCGAGCCGGTGCTCGACACCGACGACCGGCTGCTCCTGGTGCGCGGCGCCTGCCAGGACATCTCCGCGCAGCACTGGACGGAGGTGGCGCTGGCCGCCACCCGCGACCAGCTCGCGCACACCGAGCAGCAGGCCACCGAGCGCAACCGGCTGACCCTGCAGCTGCAGCACGCCATCATGCCGCCGACGCAGGCGCCGCTGCAGGTGGCCGGCCTGCAGGTGGCGGTCCGTTACCGGCCGGCGGAGACCGAGCAGCTGGTGGGCGGCGACTGGTACGACGCCGTCGTCCTGCCGTCCGGGAGGGTGCTGCTGTGTGTCGGGGACGTGGCCGGGCACGGCATCGAGGCCGCGACCAGCATGGTGGTGCTGCGCAACGCGCTGCGCGGCCTGGCGGTGACCGGTGCCGGGCCGGGGCAGCTGCTGTCCTGGCTGAACGTCGTGGCGCACCATCTGACGGGCGCGGTCACCGCGACGGCGGTGTGCGGGCTGTACGACCCGGAGCGGCGCACCCTGCGCTGGGCCCGGGCGGGTCATCTGCCCCCGGTGCTGGTCCGGGACGCGGAGGCGGCCCCGCTGCCGCTGGGCAGCGGCCTCCTGCTGGGCGCGGTCCCCGAGGCCGCGTACGAGGAGAAGGAGATGCAGCTCGCCGCCGGGGACACGCTGCTGATGTACACGGACGGCCTGATCGAACGCCGGGACCGGCCGGTGGAGGAGTCGCTGACCCATCTGCTGACGACCGCGCGCACCGCTCCCAGCACGCTCGACCAGCAGCTGGACCGCCTGCTGACCTACAGCAAGTCGGACACGGACGACGACACGTGCATCGTGGGCATCCGGGTGGGCTGACCGGCGGCTGAGCGGCCCCGCCGCGCGCCGGGGCCGCTCAGCCGTCGGTGCGCGCCGCCGCGTCGAGCAGCGGCCCGAGTTCGCGGGCGACGGTCGTCAGGGGGCGCACGTCCCGCTCGGCCCGGGCCAGGAGGATCGCCCCCTCCAGGGCGCTGATCATCAGCGTGGCGAGCGGTCGGGCCCGTTCCTCGGGCACGCCCGTCTCGACCAGGGCCCCGGCGACCGCCGACGTCCAGGCGGTGAACGCGGCGGAGGCGGCCTGCCGGGTGGAGGGCGCCGACTCGGCGCAGTCCACCGTGGCGGCGGCCACCGGGCAGCCGCCCGCGAAGCCGGCGCTCCGGTACTCGTCGGTCCACTGCCGCACCATCGCGGCGAACAGCCCGCTCGGGGTGGGCTCGGGCAGGGCCGCCAGGTAGCGGGCGACCCGGCCCGCCGCGTAGCGGCCCGCCCAGCCGACGGCCTCCTCGACCAGCTGGGTCTTGCCGCCGGGGAAGTAGTGCTGGAGCGACCCGCGAGGGGCGTCGGCCTCGGCGGCGACCTCGCGCATGCCGGTGGAGACGACGCCGTCGCGCCGGATCAGCTGGGCCGCGCTGAACACCATCCGCTCGCGCGGCCCCCGCTCCGACCCCGCCATCGCCGACCTCCACGCCGCGTCCGCTCACCGACGGCACCACCCTATGACCGGTGTCATAAACGCGGCTACTATGACCGCTGTCATAAGCGAGAGCGGCAGGAGCGGCCCGGCCCGCGCCGGGCCGGAAGAGGCGGTCATCGTGGACGTCGGTTTCATCGGCCTGGGGGTCATGGGGCAGCCCATGGCGCTCCATCTCGCCCGCGCCGGAACGCCGCTGGTGGTGTGGAACCGCACCGCGCAGCGGTGCGCACCGGTGCGGGCCGCGGGTGCCGAGGTCGCCGCGAGCGCGGCCGAGGTCTTCCGGCGGTGCGGCACGGTGTTCCTCATGCTGGCCGACGAGGCCGCCGTCGACGCGGTGCTGGGGCGAGGCGGCCCGGACTTCGCCGCCCGCGTCGCCGGGCGCACCGTGGTGCACATGGGCACGACGTCGGCGGAGTTCTCCCGCGCCCTCCAGGACGACATCCGGGCCGCGGGCGGACGGTACGTGGAGGCTCCGGTGTCGGGGTCGCGCGTCCCTGCCGAGCGGGGCGAGCTGGTGGGCATGCTGGCGGGTGACGACGCCGCGGTGGCGGCCGTGCGGCCCCTGCTCGCCCCGATGTGCCGGAAGGCGTTCGGATGCGGGGCGGTCCCGGGCGCGCTGCTGATGAAGTTCTCGGTGAACCTGTTCCTGATCACCCTGGTCACAGGGCTCGCCGAGGCGTTCCACTTCGCGGACCGGCAGGGCGTCGACCCGCGGCTGCTCCGGGAGGTGCTGGACGCCGGGCCGATGGCCAGTGCCGTCTCCCGCGGCAAGGCACCGAAGCTGCTGGAGCGCGACTTCGCCGTCCAGGCGGCCGCCGCGGACGTCCTGAAGAACAACCGCCTGATCGCCGAGGCCGCCCGGGCGGCAAACCTGGCCTCCCCGCTCCTGGACGTCTGCCACGCCCTGTTCGAGGAAACCGTGGCGCGGGGCCACGGCGCCGAGGACATGGTGGCCGTCCTGCGCGCCCTGGAGGCCCGGACGGCGTCGGCGGCCGTCGCGCCGTCTCCCCAGGCCCCCGGGACCGTGTCGTCGACACCGCCGGCCTGACGGGCGGCCCTGCCGCCGGGCAGCGGCGGCAGGGCCGTTTCCCGCGGGTCCACGCCCGGGCAGCTCGTGCGGCGGCCCGGGGGGCGACGCCGGGGCCCTTCCGTACGGCCGGGGAGACGTCCCCCGCACCGGCGGGCCCGGCGCACCGGGTCTCCCGGTCAGCGGGCCCTTCCCCGCGGCTTCAGCGGCATGGTGGGCAGGGCCGGCGCCGGGAGGGGGTCGCCGTCGTAGCCCTGGACGACGCCGAACCGCGCGCCCCCCATCCAGTCCTCGCGCGCCTGCACGATCTCCTCGTGCGAGCGGGCGATGAAGTTCCACCACATGATGATCTCCTCCTCGAAGGGAGGCCCGCCGAGCAGGATCGTCCGGGCCGGGGCGCCGGAGTCGTTCGCGAGGGTCAGGCCGGCGGATCCGCAGGGGACGTAGCCGAGTTCGGCCGGTTTCAGCGGGGTGCCGGCGAGGTGGACGTCGCCGGTGTCGACGAGCAGGCCGTGCTCGAAGGCGGGGTCCACGGGGAGGGTGAGCGTCGCTCCCGGTTCGAGGGTGATCTCGGCGCCGAGCAGGGGCGTGAAGGTGCGCACCGGGGAGGTCCGGCCGGCGAGCGTGCCCAGGAAGACGCTGACGGTGGCGCCGCCGACGCGTACCGGCTCGGGGACGTGGTGCTGGAAGTCCCGTGCGGTGTCGCGGTGTTCGCCGGGCAGGGCCACCCACAGCTGGACGCCGTGCAGGACGGTCGCCGCCGGGGTGGAGACCTCGGAGTGGGCGATGCCGTGGCCGCCGGTCATGAGGTTGAGCTCGCCGGGGCGGACGAGGGCGTGGGTGCCGAGGCTGTCGCGGTGCTCGATCTCCCCGCTGAAGAGCCAGCTGACGGTCTGCAGGCCGGTGTGCGGATGCGGCGGCACGACCATGCCCGTCGCGGTGGCGTCGACCGGGCCGTAGTGGTCGGCGAAGCACCAGGCCCCGATCAGGGACCGGGCCCGCTGGGGCAGCGTCCGGCGCACGGGCAGGGCGCGCGGGCCGCCCAGGGGCACCTCCCGTGCGGACAGGACCTCGACCTGCGGTGTCCCGGCCGCGGTGCCGCCGTCCGCGCTCGCCCCGCAGCGCAGCTCCTCCGGCGCGGTTTCCACGTTGCTCACCGGGACCACCCTCCACCCGCTCTGGTTGTCACATCAACCACTATGTCACGCGAGACGGCGGACGGTCACGGCGGACGTCGTCAGGGCCCTGCCTCGTCCATCCGGGCGAGCACCCGCTCGGAGATCTCGGTCAGGGTCCGCAGCTCCGCCGGGGTGACATGGTCGAGGAACAGCTCGCGCACCGCGGCGACATGCCGGGGAGCGGCGGCCTCGATCGCCGCCCGCCCCGCGTCCGTGATCACCACGAACGCGCCGCGGCCGTCCTCCGGGCACTCCTCGCGCACCACCAGGCCGCGCCCGGCCATGCGGGCGACGTGGTGGGACATCCGGCTCTTCTCCCACTCCAGGGCGCGGGCCAGGTCCTGGTGGCGGCGGCGCCCGTCCGGGACGTCCGTCAGCTGGACGAGGACCGCGAAGTCGGCGGGCGAGACGTTCGACTCCGACTGCAGCAGACGTCCCAGGCGCCCGGTGAGCCGCTCCTGCAGACGGACGAACCCCCGCCAGGCACGCTGCTCCGTAGGCGTCAGCCATCGCGGTTCTTCTGCCATGGGCGCAGTCTACGCAGGTTGACACGTCATCCGGTGCGTGGAGGCGACCGGGGGATCCCGCCGGTGGCGGACCGCAGGGGGCCCGGCTCGACGATCGGGCCGATCGTCGGCAGGATCCGCCGCGGCACCGGCGCGGGCGGCGCGGTGCCGGTGGGAGCGGGAGTTCACCGTGCGCTCGGCCGATCCGAACCGCGGGGAGCGCCACGAGTCCCCCGAGGCGTTGCTGGTGCCGTCCTCCGGCGCCGCCCGGCACGTGGCGTTCCCGGACACGGAGCCCGTGCTGTCCGAATTGGCGGCCGGGGACAGGGTCGTCGGCGTGATCTGGCGCGGGCGGCTCGTCGAGGTCCGGGACGCCGAGGGCCGGCGTCAGCAGACGGCCGACGGGCCCGTGGGGTGGCCGGCGGACCGGCTGGGCGGGGCGCTGGCCTGCCTCTCGTTCGGCCTGGCCGGGCTGGTGGGCGCGGTGTGGCCGCTCCTGCGGCGCGGGGACCGCCGGCACGCGACGGCGGGGCAGGTGGTGCGGTGGCACGGTGCCGTCCTGGCCGTTCTGGCGATCCTGACGCTCTGGGCGCGGTCCGCCAACGGCTGGCCGCTCTGGGCGATCCCGGCGATCTGGGGCCCGCTCGCCGTGCTGGGCACGGCGTCGATGACGGCCTTCGTCCTGGCCGCCCTGCGCGGCGAGCTGTCGGGCCCCGTCCCCGCCGCCGACGCCTGACGGCTCAGCTGTGCCGGGCGTGCACCGGACTGTGGGCGACGTCGTCCGGGCACGCGCGGTGCGGCTCCCGCGAACGCCGGTCGCGCCGCCAGTCGAACGCCGCGAGGGCCAGCGAGGCCGCCATGCCGACGATGCCGGCGACCAGCGCGAGGAAGAGGGCGCCTCGGTAGTCGTCGTCGCGGTGAGCGAGCACCAGGTAGAACAGCCCGGGCAGAGCGGCGGTGCCCACGGCGGCACCGAGCCGCTGCCCGGTCTGCAGCGCGCCGCCCGCCGCCCCGGCCATGTGCACGGGAACGTCCCGCAGGGTCATGGTGATGTTCGGCGAGATCACGCACCCGCCGCCGAGACCGCCGAGGAACAGGGCCGGCGCGGACAGCCAGGGCGCGATGCCGATCGGCGCGAAGCGCAGCAGCAGCGCGGTGCACCCCAGCCCGAGGATCACCCCCGTGAGCCCGCCCACGGTCAGCAGCCGCCCGAGCCGGTCCACCAGCCGGCCCGAGACGGCGGCCGCGCAGGCCGAGCCGACGGCGAAGGGGGTCACCGCGAGAGCGGACCGCAGCGGTGAGAAGCCGAGTCCGTGCTGGTAGAAGAGGGCGAAGACCAGCCAGACGCCGCTGAAGCCGATGAAGTAGAGCGTGCCGACGCCGGCGCCGACGGCGTAGCCGCGCACCGTGGTGAACAGGCGCGGGTCGAGCAGCGGCTGGGTGCCCCGGGCCACCAGGCGGCGCTGCCACAGGGCGAAGACGACGAGCAGGGCGGCGCCGGCGGGGAACAGCCACCACAGGCGGGTGAGGCCGCCCCCCTCGGCCTGCACCAGCGGGTACATGAGCGCGAGCACGCCCAGGCCGAGGAGCAGCACACCGGGCAGGTCCACGTGTTCGCGGTCCGACCGCCGGGTGCGGGGCAGCAGCCGGCGGCCCAGGAGCACGGCGAGGATGCCGATGGGGACGTTGATGTAGAAGATCCAGCGCCAGCCCTGGGGGCCGTCGGCCAGCGCGAGGATCAGACCGCCGGCGAGCGGGCCGACCGCGGAGGAGATACCGACGGTGGCGCCGAAGAAACCGAAGGCGCGTCCGCGTTCGGCACCCCGGAACATCTGCTGGATGAGGGCGGAGTTCTGCGGTGCCATGAAGCCGGCCGCCAGGCCTTGGGCGAGGCGGGCCGCCACCAGCAGGGCGATGCTGGGAGCCGCTCCGCAGGCCGCGCTGAACAGCACGAAGCCGGTGAGGGCGAGCAGGAAGATGCGGCGCCGGTCCAGCGCGTCGCCCAGGCGGCCGGCGGTGACCAGGGCCAGGCCGAAGCTCAGGGCGTACCCGGACACCACCCACTGCACCTGCGCGGCGGAGGCGTGCAGCTCCCGCTGGATGGTGGGCAGGGCCACCGCCACGATCGACACGTCCAGCAGGCTCATGAAGCCGGCGACCAGGGTGACCCACAGGGCTCGCCAGCGGCGCGGCTCCGGCTGGTAGTCGCTCTCCGGTGCGCCCCCGCTCCCGCCGCCCGGCGCCGATGCCGTCACATGAGCTCCTTCCGCCAGAGGCCGACCCGGGCGAACCAGGTTCCCCACCAGGGCACCAGCACACACGACCGGACGCGCGTCCGCGACCGCGGGCGGACCCGGCCCTTCACCCGGACACCGTCCGTCACACAGGGTGATCAGCCGGACGCGGTGCGAAGGAGATCGTTTGAGCGGCCGAGATCCGTGCAGGCGTTCTGCTTGGACTGCACGACCGGCGAAAGGAACGACTGATGACGGTGCCCGACTACGACGCATCGCCGGATCCCGCGGCGGTGAGACGGCACCGGGTGCTGTTCCGGGCGATCGAGAAACGACGCCGTCCGAAGCTGCGCCGCAGCGACATCACGGTGACCGACGAGGCGGCGGTGAAGCGCGCCACCAAGGCCGCCGCCCTCGGCAACGCGATGGAGTGGTACGACTTCGGCATCTACAGCTATCTGGCCTCGACCCTCGGCAGGGTCTTCTTCCCCTCCGGGAACGACACCGCCCAACTGCTGAGCTCCTTCGCGACCTTCGCGGTGGCCTTCCTGGTGCGCCCGCTCGGCGGCATGGTCTTCGGGCCGCTCGGTGACCGGCTGGGCCGCAAGCGCATCCTGTCCCTCACGATGATCATGATGGCCGTGGGCACCTTCGCCATCGGCCTGATCCCCTCGCACGCCGTCATCGGCCTGTGGGCCCCCGCCCTGCTGATCTTCTTCCGGCTGGTGCAGGGCTTCTCGACCGGCGGGGAGTACGGGGGCGCCTCCACGTTCATCGCGGAGTACGCGCCGGACCGGCGGCGTGGCTTCTTCGGCAGCTTCCTGGAGCTGGGCACGCTGGCCGGCTACGTCGGGGCCTCCGGTCTCGTCGTGGTGCTGCAGACGCTCCTCAGCGACGAGCAGATGCTCGCCTGGGGCTGGCGGGTGCCGTTCCTGGTCGCGGCGCCGCTGGGCCTCATCGGTCTGTATCTGCGGCTGAAGCTGGACGAGACGCCCGCGTTCCGGAAGCTGGAGGACGGCCAGGTGCGGGCCGGGGAGGCCGCCGGGTCCGCGGAGACCTCGGCCGCCGCCGGCCTCGGTGAGATCTTCACCCGGTACCGGCGGCCGCTGCTGCTGTGCCTCGCGCTGGTCGCGGCCTACAACATCACCGACTACATGCTGCTGTCGTACATGCCGACGTACCTGTCCGACGAGCTGGGCTACGGGACCAACCACGGGCTGCTGATCCTGCTCCTGGTGATGGTGCTGCAGATGTGCGCCATCAACCAGGTGGGGCGGCTGTCGGACCGGTTCGGGCGCAAGCCGCTGCTGATGGCGGGGATGCTGGGCTTCCTCCTCCTGTCGCTGCCGTCCTTCCTGCTGATCCGGCAGGGCGGTGTCGTGCTCATCGCGCTGGGCCTGCTGCTGATGGGGCTGTCCCTGGTGGCGCTGCTCGGCACGATGTCGGCGGCGCTTCCGGCGATCTTCCCCACGCAGGTGCGCTACGGCTCCCTGTCGGTGGCCTACAACCTGGCCACCTCACTGTTCGGCGGTTCGACACCGCTGGTGATCACCGCGCTGATCAGCGCCTTCGACTCGACCCTGATGCCGGCGTACTACGCCACCGGCGCGGCGGCCGTCGGCGTGATCGCCGTGCTGTGCATGCGGGAGACCGCCAACGAGCCCCTGGCCGGCTCCCCTCCGTCCGTCGAGACGGAGGCGGAGGCCAGAGAACTGGTCGAGGCGCAGACCCCGCGTCCCAGGTTCTGACCCCGCACCGCACCGGTGGGGGCCGCGGGCCGCGAGCAGGACACACCGTCCGGTTCGCGGCCCGCGGGCGTCCACGGGGCGAGCGGGCGCGGACACCGCGGGATCAGGCCTGGGCCGCGCGATCCGTCGCGGAGGCGAAGCCGAGCCAGGTGTGGCGGTTGTTCCACCAGCACCAGCCGACCTTCGGGGCGTCACGGCGCTCACGGCCGTCCCGCCCGGTGCCGTTGCTGATCCAGATCGCCGGCGTGCGGGCGTCCAGCGTGCCGTCGGGCTTGCGCAGCCGGGAGCCGATGGTCATGAAGCAGCGGTTGCGCTCCAGGGCCTCCGGCTGCTGGAGCAGCCAGTGGATACCCTCGGTCAGGACGAGCGGGGTGCGGTCCTCCCCGGTGAGCGCCGGCAGTGCCTCCTCGGGGCTCCAGTCGGCCATGCGGTCGCCCCGGTCGACGCCCATGACGAGGTAGAGCGGGGCGTCGGGCAGTTCGACGCCGCACGGTGTGAACGCGTCCACGTCGGTCATGTCGGCGACGACGAAGCCCGGCTTGCCGCCGCGGCGCAGCAGCGGCGCGAGGGCGGAGGCGGGAGCCCGGTCCGGATGCACGGCCAGCAGGGCCCCGTCCTCGGCCGCGGCGGCGAAGGCCCGGACCTCGGCGGCGGACAGCCCGGCGCTCTCGTGCACCCCCAGCTCGATCAGCCGCTCGGCCTGCGCGGCCGGGGGCGGCAGTGCGGGGAGGACGGTGGACGGGTCGGGCAGGGTGTCGGGCACGATGCTCCCCGGGGTCGGCGACGTGGGCGAACTCCCGGGCAACGACCGGGCACTCGAGGTCGTTCCCGGCCGCTGGGAACCGGCTCACTCGGGCAGCGGCCGGTCGTCCACCACGTGCTTCATCACCAGCGTGGAGTTCAGGCGCTGGACCCCCGGCAGCCGGGCGAGGCGCTCGTCGTAGAGCTGCTGGAAGGCGGCCAGGTCGGCGGTGGCGACGCGCAGCAGGTAGTCGGGGTCGCCGAACAGGCGCTGGGCCTGCAGCACGTGCGGGACGGCCGCCACGCCCTCCTCGAAAGCGGAGACGGTGTCGGCGTCCTCCCAGCGCAGGGTGACGAAGACGAGGGCCTCGAAGTGGAGGCCCACGGCGGTCGGGTCCACCACCGCGCGGTACCCGCGGATCGCGCCCTCGCGTTCCAGGTCGCGCAGCCTGCGGTGGCAGGGCGACACGCTCAGCCGCACGCGGGCGGCCAGCTCGGTGACGGTGAGACGGCCGTCCCGCTGCAGCTCGGTGAGAATTTTCCGGTCGAGGGCATCCATGGCGAAGATTCTGCCCCAGATGCCGCGATCATGAAGTAAAGAAAGGAACACTTTCGCGCCGATGCGGCCCAGCTTTCCTTCCGCACCACGGCATGCGAGAGGGATCGGATTCATGGACACGACGACCCTGACGGCTTTCCTGGCCATGGGTCTGCTGCTGGTGTTCACCCGGCGCGGACTGGGCCTTCGCGATCACGGCGGGCCTGCGCGACCGGTCGGTCGTGCCGGCGGTCGCCGGGCTGGTGGCCGGCTACGCGGGTTACACGCTGCTCGCCGTGGCGGGTCTGGTAGCTAGACGACCGCGCAGGCGGTCATGTGCAGGGCGCCGAGCAGGCCGGTCTGCGTGGCGACCACCGTCACGGCACCTCCGGTGCGCGGAACTCGCCCATCGCGTCGATGAGCCAGCGCCCGAGGTGGTCGGCGAACGAGGAGCGCGGGAACAGGCGGTAGGCCGGCCGGTCGTCCACCTGCCAGAGCAGCACGCCCACCGGGCCGACCGTGGTCGACACCGCGCGGCCGGGTCCGAAGGCCCGGGGGTGCAGGTCCAGCGGGCAGCCCTTCTCCAGCACCTGCCGGGCGGCGGGGCCGCTCAGTTCCAGTGTGGTGCGGTGCGCGGAGACGTCGACGACCGAGCCGGGGCCCGCTCCCAGGGCCTCCCGCAGCTCGGCGGTCAGGGCCGGCCCGTCGGTTCCGGACAGCACCAGCCACTCGTCGGGTCCGAGCCAGACCAGCGTGTGGCGGCCGGACGCGGTGGTGTGGCCGCAGTGGTCCGGGAGCCGTGCGCCCAGGGTCTTCGCCAGGCGTGCGGCGGCTTCGCGGGCGGGGTCGGCACGCAGGCTCACCATCGTGCGGAACGGCAGCTCGGTCAGCGTGACGCCCCGGGCGCCGGTGACGGCGGCGGCGCGCATCCGCTCCGCGAGGTGCGCCAGGGGGCTCACCCGTGCGCCGGGCGTGGGCTCAGCCATCGCGCTTGGTCCCTTCCGGGTCGTAGAGGACGCTGTCGGTCACCTCGACGGGCACCAGGTCCCCGCCCACGGCGGCGAGCAGGGTCTCGCCGATGCGTGACCGCCCGCCGGCGACGAGCGCGAGGGCGAACGGGCGGCCGAGGGCCGGGCTGCGGTAGCTGGAGGTGACGTGCCCGAGCATCGGCACGGGCACCGCGTCCGGGCAGACGTCCGGGGCGACGAGCTGGGTGCCCTCGGGCAGCCGGGTCGTACGGTCGGCCGGCAGCAGGCCGACCAGCTGCTTGCGGTCGGGGCGCGCGGTGTCGGCACGGGAGAAGGAGCGTTTGCCGAGGAAGTCCTTGTGCCGCGACACCGCCCAGGCCATGCCCGCGTCCTGCGGGGTGACGGTTCCGTCGGTGTCCTGCCCGACGACGATGTAGCCCTTCTCGGCGCGCAGCACGTGCATGGCCTCGGTGCCGTAGGGGGTGATGCCGTACGGCTGCCCGGCCTGGTGCACGTGCTCCCAGACGGTCCGGCCGTACCAGGCGCAGACGTTGATCTCGTAGGCGAGTTCGCCGGAGAAGGAGATCCGGCAGATGCGGGCCGGGACGCCGCAGGCCAGGGTGGTCTCGCGGAAGGCCATGAAGGGGAACGCCTCGGGCGACAGGTCCAGGTCCGGTGCGAGCGGCGCGACGACCTGGCGCGCGCGGGGGCCCGCCACCGCGATCGTCGCCCACTGCTCGGTCACCGAGGTGCAGGACACGTCGAGTTCGGGCCACTCCGTCTGCAGCCACTCCTCCAGCCAGTCCAGGACGGCGGCGGCGTTGCCGGTCGTGGTGGTCGTGAAGTAGCGGTCGGCGTCGAGGCGCAGGGTCACGCCGTCGTCGAAGATCATGCCGTCGGGCTTGCACATCACGCCGTAGCGGGCCGTGCCGGGCTTCAGCTTCCCGAAGCCGTTGGTGTAGACGCGGTCGAGGAACGCGCCCGCGTCCGCGCCCCGGATCTCGATCTTGCCGAGGGTGGAGGCGTCCATGAAGGCCACGCCCTCGCGTGCCGCGCGGCACTCCCGGGCCACGGCCTGGTCCATGTCCTCGCCGGGCCGGGGGTAGAAGCGGGGGCGCTTCCACTGCCCCACGTTCTCGAACACCGCCCCGTGCGCCATGTGCCAGCCGTGCAGGGAGGTGGTCCGCACCGGGTCGAACAGCGCGCCGCGCTCGCGCCCGGCCAGGGCGGCGAAGGCGACCGGTGTGTACGGCGCCCGGTAGGTGGTGGTGCCGATCTCGCCGGGGGACCCGCCGAGGAGCCCGGCGATCACGCCGATGGCGTTGACGGCGGACGTCTTGCCCTGGTCGCTGGCCGTGCCGAGCGAGGTGTAGCGCTTGACGTGCTCGACACCGCGCATGCCGGTGCCGGTGGACCGCCGTACGTCGGCGACCGTGACATCGCGCTGGAGGTCGACGAAGTGCGTGTCCCACGTGCCGTCGGGGCCGGGGACGAGCCACAGGGGGCGGGTCGGGGCGACGGGCGGGGCGGCTGCGGGCGGCGGTACGGGCACCGGGAAACCGGCCTCCGTCGCCGCCAGCGCTCCGGCCCGGGCTCCTTCGGCCAGACAGCCGTCCAGGTCGTACGTCCCGTTGGCCGCGCCCACGATCCACTGTCCGGGGACGGTCCCGTCGGGGACGAAGGCGACCCGGGCCGCGTCCCAGCGGAGCCGGCCCCGGCGCTGGCTGTGCAGGTGCACCACCGGGCTCCAGCCGCCGGAGACGGCGAGCAGGTCGCAGTCGAACGACTCGGCCGCACCGGTGGGTTCGCCGTCCGCGTCGATCCCGCGGACCGTGACGGAGGTGATCCGTGCCGCGCCGTCCGTGCCGACGACCTCCGCTGACGTGCGCAGGGGCACGCCGGCCGCGGCGGTGACCTCGGCGGCCCGCGCGGACGGTTCGGCGCGCGCGTCCACGACCGCCGCCACGGCGACGCCCGCGGCGTGCAGCTCCGCGACCGTGTCGTAGGCGCTGTCGCCGGTGGTGCTCACCACGGCCCGCGAGCCCGCCGCGACGCCGTAGCGGCCGAGATAGGTGCGCACGGCCCCGGCGAGCATCACCCCGGGCCGGTCGTTGCCCGCGAAGACCAGGGGCCGCTCGTGCGCGCCGGTCGCCAGCACCACCCGGCGGGCCCGGATGTGCCACAGCCGCTGCCGGGAGACGCCCTCGGGAGCGGCCGGGCCCAGGTGGTCGGTGCGCCGCTGGAGGGCCGTCACATAGGTGTCGTCGTACGCGCCGAAGGCCGTGGTGCGCGGCAGGACGAGGGCGTCGGGGGCCGCCTCGATCGCGGCGCGCAGCCCGGCGACCCGGTCGAGGCCGCCGGCCGCCAGGGAACCGCCGGGCTCGGGCTGGTCGTCGAGGAGGAGCACACGGGCGCCGGACGAGGCGGCGGTGGCGGCGGCCGCCAGCCCGGCCGGTCCGGCGCCGACGACGAGCACGTCGGTGTGGACGTACTTCTTGTCGTAGACGGCCGGGTCGAGGGCCGGGTCGAGGCGGCCCCGGCCGGAGAGGGTGGTGGCGCACAGGCCGTCGTACAGTTCCACGGCCGTCGCCGGGAGCATGCTCTCCGCGCAGGGGCCGGCCACGCGCAGCAGGGCGTTGGGCTCCTCGACGCCCGCGGCGACGATGCCGCGCGGGCGCCCCCGGCGTGGGGAGGGGGCGACCTCGACGAGGCCGTGGGCGAGCAGGGCGGAGGCGACGGTGTCGCCGGGGTGGCCGGTGAGCTGCCGTCCGTCGACGCTGAACCGCAGCACGGTGGCGCGGTCGACCCGGCCGCCGCGCGGGAGCCGGAAGGGCTGGTCGGTCATCGGGTCCCTCCGGGGCGGGGCTGGTCGAGCCGGTAGGAGGTCAGCACCTCGTGGGTGGCGGTGTCGCGCAGGACGTTGAACCAGCGGCGGCAGCCGGTGCCGTGCATCCACCGCTCGGCGAACTCGCCCATGGGGTTGTCGCGGTGGAAGAGGTAGGCGGCCCACTCCTCGTCGCTCAGCTCGGCGGGAGCGGCCGGGTACGGGACATGGGCCTGTCCGCCGTAGTGGAACTCCGTCTCGTCCCGCGGGCCGCACCACGGGCAGGTGATCAGCAGCACGGTGGTGTCCTCCTCAGTGGGCCACGGCCGCCGCGCCGTGTTCGTCGATGAGGGCGCCCGTCGTGAAGCGGTCGAGGGCGAAGGGCGCGCTCAGCGGATGCGGTTCGCCCGTGGCGAGGGTGTGCGCGAAGGTCCAGCCGGCCGCCGGGGTGGCCTTGAAACCGCCGGTGCCCCAGCCGCAGTTGACGTACAGGTCCGGTACGGGGGTGCGGCCGATGATCGGGGAGGCGTCCGGGGTGACGTCGACGATGCCGGCCCAGGTGCGCAGCACGTGGGCGCGGGCGAAGACGGGGAACAGCTCGACGGCGGCGGCCATCTGGCGTTCGATCACATGGAAGGAGCCGCGCTGCCCGTACCCGGTGTAGGAGTCGATGCCCGCGCCCATCACCAGCTCGCCCTTGTGGGCCTGGGAGACGTAGACGTGGACGTGGTTGGACATGACGACGGTCGGGTGCACGGGCTCGTGCAGCTCGGAGACCAGCGCCTGGAGCGGGTGGGACTGCACGGGCAGCCGGACGCCCGCCCGTGCGGCCAGGACGCTGCTGTGCCCGGCCGCGGCGAGGCCGACCCGCCCGGCGTGGATGCGGCCGCGGTCGGTCTCGACGCCGACGACCCGGTCGCCGTCCTTGAGGAAGCCGGTGACCTGGCAGCCCTGGACCAGGTCGACGCCCAGGGCGTCGGCGGCGCGGGCCAGCGCCCAGGCGACGTGGTCGTGCCTGGCGATGCCGGCCCGGGGCTGGAAGGTGGCGCCGAGGACCGGATGACGGATGTCGGGCGAGACGTCGAGGACCGGGCAGACCCGGGCGACCTCGTCCGGCTCCAGCCACTCGGCGTCGATGCCGTTGAGCCGGTTGGCGCCGGCGCGGCGCACGCCCTCGCGGACGTCCTGGAGGGTGTGGGCGAGGTTGAGGACGCCGCGCTGGCTGAACAGGAAGTCGTAGTCCAGTTCCTCGGGGAGCCGCTCCCACAGCTTCAGCGCGTGCTCGTAGAGGGCGGCGCTCTCGTCCCAGAGGTAGTTGGAGCGGATGATCGTGGTGTTGCGGGCCATGTTCCCGCCGGCCAGCCAGCCCTTCTCCAGGACGGCGACGTTCGTGATGCCGTGGTTCCTGGCCAGGTAGTAGGCGGTGGCCAGGCCGTGTCCGCCGCCGCCGACGATCACGACGTCGTAGGAGGAGCGCGGTTCGGGGTTGCGCCGCAGGAAGTCGGGGTGCTCGGGCGGCGGTCGGTCGGTCATGCCGGGGGCTCCATCCTGACGGCCGACTTGTGCACAACTGATATATCAGTGTGTGCGGTACGGTATGGGACCTCATCCGACGGGTCAAGGGGGCCTTCATGCAGCACCTGGTGACCGGCCCCGGGGCCGGGGAGCCCGGGGCCGGCGAACCCGGGAGCGAGGAGTACTCCCTCGCCGAACGCGCCTACCGCGCCCTGCGCGACCGCCTCGTCATGCTGGAGATCCGCCCCGGCGCGCCCGTCCACGAGGAGCAGCTGGCCCAGTCCCTCGGCGTCGGCCGCACGCCGGTGCGCGAGGCGCTCAAGCGGCTCCAGCACGAGCGGCTGATCACGGCCTACCCGCGCCGCGGCACCTTCGCCACCGAGGTCAACATCACCGACCTCGCCCACATCTCCGAGGTGCGTCTGGAGCTGGAGCCACTGGCCGCGGCCCGGGCCGCACGCCGGGCCACGGCCGCCGACCGGGCGGTGCTGACCGCGCTGCGGCGGGAACTCGACGAGGCGGCTCCCGGCCGGCCGGACGCCGAGCTCATGCACCTCGACCTCACGGTCCACCGCGCGCTCTACGCGGCCGCGCACAATCCCTACCTGGAGGACACCCTGGTCCGCCACGGCAACCTCGCCACCCGCATCTGGTGCCTGTTCCTCGACCGGCTGCCCGCCATGGCCGGTCACGTCGCGGAGCACGGGCCGCTGATCGACGCCGTCGTCGCCGGTGAGCCGGAGCGGGCGGCGCGGCTGGCCCGCGGGCACGTCGAGGGGTTCGAGCGGGCGATCCGCGCGGTCATCTGAGGTGTCGCGGCTGGTCACCGGCGCCCCCATCGGCAGACGCGCCGTGCGGGGGCGACCGCGGGACAATCGGGGCAGGAACATCGTGAGCAGCCGAGGGCGTCACATCCGGAGGCACCGTGGAGGGACGCGTACCGGAGGACCTGGCGGTGGTCGTCGACGCCGACGGGGCGGTCCTGGTGTGGAGCGACGGGGCCCGCCGCCTGCTGGGGCACACCTCCGCCGAGATCGTGGACAGACCCGTCGCCGACCTGCTGGCCGCCGACCTCCCCTCGGCCACGCGACGGCACGTGGCCGAGGGACGGCCGTGGTCCGGCGAGGTCGCGCTGCGGCACCGGGACGGTGACCGGGTCGTGGTCCGGCTGCAGGGGACGCCGTTGCTGGACGCGGACGGCAGGCGGCTGTGGCTGGTGACCGGCAGCGCCCCGGCGCACCTGGCCCGGCGCACCGGGCAGCGGCCCACGGCCCTGTGGGACCTCACCCTGTCCCAGCTCCCCGTGCCCGTGGCGGTCTACGACCGGCAGGCGCGGCTCGTCGCGGCCAACGAGATCATGACGCAGGTGATGGGCAAGACGGAGGAGGAGATGCGGGGCCTGACGCTGTGGGAGATCCAGCCCAGCCCGCCCTTCGACACCTACGACCGGCTCCAGCGGGAGGTGCTGCGCACCGGCGAGATGATCTTCCACGAGGGGAACGGGCAGGCCCCGGGCGAGACCCGGCCGCACGCCTGGTCGATGTTCCTGTCGCCGCTGAAGGACGAGTCCGGCGCCGTGCAGGGCATGTCGGCGACCGTGTTCGACACCACGGAGCAGTACTGGGCCCGGCGGCGGCTGGCGGTGCTCAACGAGGCCAGTCTGCGGATCGGGAGCACCCTGGACGTCACCCGGACGGCCGAGGAGCTGGCCGAGGTGGCCGTCGGCGCCTTCGCGGACTTCGTCACCGTGGACCTGCTGGAGTCCGTGGCGCTGGGTGCGGAGCCGGGCCCGCTCCCGGCCGACGCCCCGGTCACCGTGCGGCGTACCGCGCAGCGGTCGGTGCTCCCGGGCTGTCCGGAGTCGGTGGTCGCCGCCGGCGACGCGACCCGCTACCCGGTGGGGACGCTCCCGCTGCGGACGCTGGCCGCGGGCCGGGCCACCCGGCACCGCCCGGGCGACCCGGAGCTGCGCCGGTGGCTCACGACGACCCCGGCCCGTGCCGAGTCCATGACCCGGCACATGATCCACTCGGTGATGATGGTGCCGCTGCGCGCCCGCGGCGTGACCCTGGGCCTGGTGCACTTCCTGCGGCACCGCACGCCCGAGCCGTTCAGCGAGGACGACCTGCTGCTGGCGGAGGAGATCGCCGCCCGTGCGGCCGTGAGCGTGGACAACGCCCGCCGCTACACCCGCGAACGCCGTACCGCGCTGGCGCTCCAGCGCAGTCTGCTGCCCGAGCGGCTGCCGCGGCTGGCGGCGATGGAGGTCGCCTACCGCTATCTGCCGACCGGCTCCGGGCCGCCGCAGGCCGCCCAGGGAGCGGACATCGGAGGCGACTGGTTCGACGTCATCCCGCTCTCCGGCGCCCGCGTCGCGCTGGTCGTGGGCGACGTGGTCGGCCACGGCATCCAGGCCTCGGCGACGATGGGCCGGCTGCGCACCGCCGTGCGCACGCTCGCGGACGTCGACCTCGCCCCCGACGAGCTGCTCACCCAGCTGGACGACCTGGTCATCCGGCTCGACCGGGAGGAGGGGCCGGAGGCGCGGGGGGCCGCGGAGGCGTCGGGGCAGATCGGCGCCACCTGCCTGTACGCCGTGTACGACCCGGTGTCCCGGCGCTGCACCATGGCCCGGGCGGGTCATCCGCCGCCCGCTCTGGTCACGCCCGGCGGTGACGTCCGCATCCTCGACCTGCCGGCCGGTCCGCCGCTCGGCCTGGGCGGGCTGCCGTTCGAGGCCGCCGAGGTGGTTCTGGAGGAGAACAGCCTGCTCGCGCTGTACACCGACGGGCTGATCGAGGCGGCCGACCATGACGTCGAGGTGGGAGTGACCCTGCTGCGGCGGGCGCTGGGCGAACCGGCCGGCAGCCTGGAGGAGACCTGCGACCGGGTGCTGCGTGCCGTGCCGGCCGGCCGTCCCGACGACGACATCGTCCTGATGCTGGCCCGCACGGCCGTGCTCGACGAGGGGCAGGTCCGCACCTGGGAGCTGCCGGCCGAACCGGCGGCGGTGGCCCGGGCCCGGAAGACGGCGGGCGAGCAGCTGGCCGATTGGGGCCTGATGGAGGCGGAGTTCGCCACCGAGCTGATCGTCAGCGAGCTGGTCACCAACGCGCTGCGCTACGGCGGCGCCCCCATCGCACTGCGGCTGATCCGCGACGCCACCCTCATCTGCGAGGTGTCCGACGGCAGCAGCACCGCGCCGCACCTGCGCCGGGCCCGCGTCTTCGACGAGGGCGGACGCGGGCTGCTCCTGGTCGCGCAGCTCGCCGAGCGGTGGGGCACCCGCCAGACGGCCACGGGCAAGACCATCTGGGCGGAACTGCCCCTGTCCCCCGGGGCGTGAGCCGGCCCGTCGGCGGGACCGGCCGCTCGCACCGGTCCGTTCCGGCCCACGAGGGGGTACGTTGCTGTGGTTGCCGGTCCGGCCCGGGAGGGAACGCATGACCACGCGCACGACACGTGTCGAACTGACGCCCGCCGCCGAGGAGTTGCTGCGTCGGCTGACCGCCGCGCACGGCCCGGTGATGTTCCACCAGTCCGGCGGCTGCTGCGACGGCAGCGCCCCGATGTGCTACCCGCGCGGCGAGTTCCGGGTCGGCGCCTCGGACGTCCTGCTCGGGCACGTCGCCGGGGACGTCCCGTTCTGGATGAGCGCCGACCAGTACCGGTACTGGTCGCACACCCACCTCACCGTGGACGTCGTCCCCGGCCGGGGCAGCGGCTTCTCCCTGGAGGCCCCGGAGGGCGTCCGCTTCCTGCTCCGCTCCCGACTCCTCACGGACGAGGAACTGCACCGCACCGAGTCGGAACCCCCACTGCCGACCGGGGCGGACGAGGCGTAGACGCGCCGGGGCCCGGCGCTCGTGGGGGGCATGGGAAGGGCGGTGGAGAAGATAATTGCGTGGTCCGGCCGCAGCCCTTTTTTCGCCATTCATGAACTGCGGAACATGCCTCGGAAGTGATTCCCCCAGCGCTTCGGCGTGCACCCGTGCGCCCCCCTGGAGAATGGGTTCATCAAGTCGGCGACTGCTTCAACTGGGCAGGAATTGATGCACGTGCCATGCAGGTGTGACGGCACCTTATTTTCTCGCCGATCGAAGCAGGTGGTATTCGATGAACGGCTGCCTTCCGAATCCGGAACAGGCATGGACGGTTGGTACTGCTCCAGGCATATTCCCATCCATCGGCCACGGTATCGCCTTGTTCCGCCGGCCGCTGGAGTTTCTGAATTCTCTTCCCGCGCACGGGGATCTGGTCGAGATACACCTCGGCCCCCAGCGCGCGTGGATGGTGTGTCACCCGGAACTCGTTCACCGCATGCTCCGGGACACCCGGACGTTCGACAAGGGCGGCCCGCAGTACGAGCGGCTGCGGGCCCTGATGGGCGGCGGGGTCGTCACCTGCCCGCACAGCGAGCACCGCAGGCAGCGCCGGCTGCTGCAACCCACCTTCCGCCCGGCCGCCGTCGCCGGGCACACGGACCTGATGGCCGAGGAGACGGCGTCACTGTGCCGGGACTGGCGAGCCGGACAGCGGGTCGACGTCAGCGCGGCCATGCTGGGCCTGACGACACGGCTGATCAGCCGCGTCCTGCTGTCGGACGCGCTCGGCCCGGCCGCGGCGGACGAGGTGCGGCGCTGTCTCGCCGCCATCGTCCGCGGCCTGTTCGTCCGCACCGTCGTCCCCGTCGACGCCCTGTTCCGCATCCCCACTCCCGCCAACCGCCGTTACCGGCGCGCGGTGGAGCGGACCCACGAACTCATCGACGCCGCGATCGCGCAGCGCCGCCGGGCAGCCCCGCGCGACGATCTGCTGGGGCTCCTGCTCGCCGCGGCGGACCGGGACGGCGAGCAGGAGCCGGTCACCGACCAGGAGATCCACGACCAGGTGGTCTCCCTGCTGCTGACCGGTTCCGAGAGCCCTTCGATGTGCCTCGCCTCCACCTTCGGTCTGCTGGCGCACCACCCGGAGGTGGAGCGCCGGCTGCACGCGGAGGTGGACTCCGTCCTCGCCGGGCGGTTGCCGCGGGCCGGTGACCTGCCGCGCCTGGTCTACACCCGGGCCGTCCTCACCGAGACGCTGCGCCACTCCCCGCCCGGCTGGCTCTTCACCCGGGTCACGACCCGGGAGACGCGGTTCGCCGGGCAGCACCTGCCGCGCGGCACCACCGTCCTGTACAGCCCCTACCTGCTGCACCATGACGCGACGTCGTTCCCGGAGCCGGAGCGGTTCCTGCCCGAGCGCTGGCTGGAGGGCGAGGCGGCGGCCGGGCCGCACAGTGCTCTGATCCCCTTCTCCGCGGGCAGCCGCAAGTGCATCGGCGACCTGTTCTCCCTGGCCGAGATGACGGTGGCCCTCGCCACCCTCGCCGGGCGCTGGCGGCTGCGCCGTCCGCCGGGACCCGTCGCTCCCCCGCGCCCCGGGGCGACGCTGGGGCCGCGGTCCCTGACGATGATCTGCGAACCACGGGCGGACGCACCGGGCGGCACCCCGCCGCGAGCGGCCACCCTGGCACCCGGAGCCCCGGCCGTGGCCGCGGCGGCGGCGGGAGACACCCGGAGGGACGGTGACCAGGATGTGCACCACGCATGAGGACGTCTCGGCCGTCGCGCCGGGCGGCACACCGGCCGCCACCCTGGTGGAGCTGATCGACACCCAGCTGCACATGCCCTTCCCGTTCCGGCGCAGCCCGCACGAGTCCGAGGTCGCCGCCGACGTCGACCACTGGCTGCGCGCGACCGGTCTGGACGGCGAACCGGGCGTCACGGCGATGATCTCCCTCACCCGTCCCGCCGAACTCGCCTCCTACAACAGCCCGGACGCCGACGCGGGCATCCTCCGCCTCGTCGCCCGGCAGATCGCCTACCAGTTCGTCTACGACGACCGCGCGGAGGAGGTCGGACGGCACCGGCCCGGCGAGCTGCTGCCCATGCTGTGCGAGAGCATCGCGATCCTGCGCGACGGCGCGGCGCCGAGCACCCCGCTGGGAGGGGCCCTGGCGGACCTCCACCGGCAGGTGCGCGAGCGGTGCACCCCCGCCCAGGCCGCGCGCTGGGCGGACCGGAGCCGCGAGTACGTGCACGGACTGCTCTACGAAGCGGTGGCCCAGACGCACCCCTCACCGGTGCGGTCCGGGATCTGCACCTCGGTACGGTCCCTCACCGCGGGCGTCGAGCCGTTCCACCCGCTGTGCGAGGCGGCGCAGCCGGACGAGCTGACCGACCGGGAGCTGCACCACCCGCTGATGCGGCACCTGAGCCGGCTGTCGGCCGACGCGGCGGTGTGGATTCCCGACCTCTTCTCCGCCGTCAAGGAGCAACGGGCGGGTGAGCTGATCAACCTGGCCCTCGCCTACCAGCGGGCGCACCGCTGCCCCCTGCCGGTGGCCGTCACCCTGGCCGTCCGGCGGATCAACCGGACCATCAGGGAGTTCGAGAGGCTGTACGAGGAGATCGCACCGGAGTTGAGCCCTTCGGGCGTCGGCTACGTGGAAGGCATGGCCGGCTGGATCCGCGGGTGTTACTACTGGTCCCGCACCGTGCCGCGGTACGCCGACGCGGGGACGGCCGCGGCCCTGGAGTGAGGCCGGCCCCCGGCCCTGTCGGCGGGGCATCCCTCCGACAGGGCCGGATGGGTGTCTCCCGGCCCCGCCCGTTCGGCCCGATCAGCAGGCGCGCATTCGGACCACGTTACCCACGTGGTCCGTGCTCCACTCCGCCGTAGCGGGTCATTCACCCTTCTTCGTCGTGCTCGTTCCGGAATGTGGTCAGGTGCCCTGTCGGGAGGCGTACGCTCTGCGCTGCCTCCCGATGGCCGACGACAGGAAGCGGTACGGCACATGGCGAACGAGCTGCGGCAACCCCCGCCCGAGTCCCGGCCGTTGCTCGAACGCCGCCGGGAGCTGAGAGCCCTCGACTCGGCGCTGGCGGCTCTGCGGGACAGCGCCGACGGCGTGCCCCAGGCGCCGCGCGGCGGGCTGCTCGCCTTCACCGGACCGGCCGGGATGGGCAAGACCGCCCTGCTGACCGAGGCCCGGACCCGGGCCCGCGCCCAGGGCTTCACCGTGCTGTCGGGCCGGGGCGGTGAGAACGAGCAGGAGCTGGCGTTCCATGTGGTGCGCCAGCTGGTGCAGCCCGCGCTGGCGACCATGGACGAGACGGAGCTCCGTACCTTCCTCGGCAGCTGGTACGACATCGTCGCCGCCGCGCTCGGCCTGGTGGCGAGACCGGGCGGCCACGCTCCGGACCCGACCGGGGTGCGGGACGGCCTGGACTGGGTGATGACGCGGCTGGCGGTCAAGAAGGCCCCCGTGGTGCTCCTCCTGGACGACCTGCACTGGGCCGACGTGGAGTCGCTGACCTGGCTCTCCTCGTTCGCTCCCCGGGCCGTGGACCTGTCCCTGCTGATGGTCGTCGCCTACCGGCCCGACGAACTGCCCCCGCAGGCCGACTCGTTCGGCACCGCGGAGACGGGGCACCGTCCCTTCGCCCTGGCGCCGCTCAGCGCCACGGCCGTGGCGCGGATCGTCCGGGACGAAGTGGGCGAGCAGGCGGAGGACGGGTTCTGCGAGGAGTGCTGGGAGGTGACCGGAGGGAGCCCGTTCGAGGCCGTCGAACTCGCCATCAGGCTCGGCGAGCGGCGGGTGCGCGGCACCGGCGAGGACCTGCCCGTCATGCGCGACCTGGCCGCCGCCGTGACCGGGCCGGGGCTGATCGAGCGCCTCCACGGATTCGGCACCACGACCGTCCGGTTCGCCTACGCGGCCGCCGTGCTGGGCCAGGCGATCTCGCCGGAGCTGGCCGCCCGGATCGCGGCGATCGGCAGCACGGCCGCGGCCGAGGCCGCCGACCGGCTGCGCGCCGCCCGCATCCTGACCGACGGGGACGGGCCCGGGGACCGCCTGGAGTTCGTCCACCCGACCATCGCCACCACGATCTACCGGGCCATCGGGACGAGCCTGCGGGAGGGCATGCACAACTCGGCCGCCGAGGCCGTCCGCGCGGCCGGGCTCGGCCCCGCGGCGGCGGCCCGGCACCTGCTGGAGGTTCCCTGCGAGGGCAGTACCGAGGCCGTCGCCTGCCTGCGGCAGGCCGCGCGGGAGTATCTGCACTCCGGCGCGCCGGAGGCGGCCCGGCGGCTGCTCGACCGCGCGCTGCAGGAGCCGCCCCTCCCCGAGGAGCGCGCCGCCCTGCTGCACGAACTCGCCTGCGCCACCTTCCTCATCAAGCCCACCGCCACCGTCACGTATCTGCGGGAGGCGCTGACGGAGCGCGGCATCGATCCCGAGCTGCGCGCCTCGATGGTGTACCGGCTGACCCAGGCGCTGGCCCACACGGACCGGATGGCGCAGGCCGCGACGGTGGCCGCCGACGAGGCGCGGCGGGCGGCCGACCACCCGCGCATCCGGCTGCGGATGCAGGCCGACCACTTCGTCTGGAGCGCGTTCCGCACCGACGAGCAGGACTCGGCCGGCCGTTCGCGCAGACTCGCCCGGCTGGCCGACCGGCTCACCGGCCGCCGGCTGGAGGAGCGCTACATCCTCGGGCTGCGCGCCTGGGACGCCATCGTGTGCGGCGAGCCCCGGCAGAAGGCCCTGGCGTACGCCGAGAAGGCCCTGGACGGCGGGCTGAGCTGGACCCACGAGAACCGCGGTTTCGAGGTGCCGGTCTCGGTCGCCCTGGTGTTCATGTACTGCGACCAGCCGCGCCGGTCCGAGGAGCTGTTCGCCAGGGGCATGGCCGAGTGCGAGTCGAAGGGCTGGCGCGGCTCCCACCTGGCCCTGGGCCAGACCCTGTCCGCCTACATCCGCTACCGGCGGGGCAGCCTGGCCGAGGCCGAGAACCTGGTCCGGGAAGGGCTGGACATCGCCGACCGGGTCGAGGGGGCCGTGCCCGCCCAGTGGTTCGCCGTCGGCATCCTCATCCAGACCCTGCTGGCCCGCGGCCGGGTGGCGGCGGCGCGCCGGCTCGCCGACGAGTACCGCTACGGGGACGTCATCCCGAACGCCGTCATCTACCCCGACCCGCGCACCGTCTACGCCGAGCTGCTCCTGGCGGAGGACCGGCCGGACGAGGCGGCCGCCCTGCTGTCCGCCGTCGGCGAGTGGCTGGAGGGCCGGGACTGGCGCAACCCCGCCTGGTGCCCCTGGCAGCTGGGCCTGGCGAAGGCCCTGTCCCGGCGTGCTCCCGACCGGGCCGTGCACCACGCGCGGGACGCCGTGAAGCGGGCCCGGGACTTCGGCGCGGCCTCGGCGATCGGCCAGGCGCTGCACGCCCAGGCGGAGGTGACGGGCGGTGAGGCGGCGCTCGACCTGTACGCGCAGGCCGTCGACCATCTGCAGCGCTCCCCGGCCGCGTACGAGCTGGCCCGTGCCCTGGTCGGGCACGGCGCCGCGCTGGCCCGCAACGGCCGTCTGCACGACGCCGCCGACCGGCTCTACCAGGGACTGGAGGGCGCGGTGCACTGCGGCGCCGAAGGGCTCGCCGCCCGGGCCAGGCGGGAGCTCTCCGCCGCCGGGCTGCGCCCGCTCCCCCTGCGCTACGCCCACACGGACATGCTCACGGCGCAGGAACGCCGGGCGGCCGAGCTGACGGCCCGGGGCCACCCGGTCTCCGTGGTCGCGAAGGAGCTGCGGATCACGGAGCAGGGCGTACGCCGGCATCTGTCGTCGGTCTTCCGCAAGCTCGGCACGGACGCGACGGGGCTGGCCGACGCCCTGACCGCCTGCCCCCGGACGGGCCGCTGACGTGCCCCGGCCCCGCCGCCGAGCGCGACCGCGCGGTGGGCCGGGGCCCGGTGCCCCGGCTGCTCCGGGAAGCCGCGCGTGCCTCACATCGGGCCGGGGCCCGTCCCGCCCTTGAGGCGTTCCAGGTCGGAGGGGCGGACCTGGATGACGAGCAGGGCGATCACCGCGGCGACGGCGGTGAAGATCGCCGCCGTGATGAAGGCGGCCGAGACACCGGCGGTGAGGATCTCGTCCGACCAGGGTTTGGGCAGCTGGCCGGTGCGTTCGAAGCGCAGGCGTTCGGCCGGGGTGGCCTGGCGGAGGAAGTCGGGGACCTGCTTGTCGGCCTCGTTGGTGCTGGCCGTGCCGTACATCGTCACCAGGATGGACAGGCCGAGGGAACCGCCGACCTGCTGGGTGGCGTTGAGCAGGCCGGAGGCCGCGCCGGTCTCCGGGGTGGGCACGTCGGAGAGCGCCATGAGGGTCAGGGACACGAATTCCATGCCCATGCCGAGGCTGAAGACGAGCATCGGGCCGAGGACACTTCCGGCGTAGGTGGAGTGCACGTCGGTCAGGGTGAGCCAGGCCAGTCCCGCCGCCGCCAGGATCGCGCCGAGCACCATGAAGGGCTTGGGTCCGTACACGGGCAGGAACCGCGAGGCCAGTCCGGCGCCGACGGCGATGACCGCGCTGACCGGAAGGAAGGCCAGACCGGCCGCCAGGGGGCTGAAACCCAGCACGTTCTGCACGAAGAGCGTGAGGAAGAAGAACATCCCGAAGATCGCGGCGGCGAGGCACAGCATGATGCCGTAGGTGCCCGCGCGGTTGCGGTCGGCGAACATGTGCAGGGGGGTGATGGGCTGTCTGGAACGCCGCTCGATCAGGATGAACGCCACGAGCAGCACGACCGCCCCGGCGAACGAGGCCAGGGTGAGCGCGTCGCGCCAGCCGTCCTGCGCGGCGCGGATGAACCCGTAGACCAGCAGCACCATGCCCGCGGTGGAGGTGAGTGCGCCGGTGATGTCGAAGCGTCCGGGGTGGCGTTCGGACTCCTTGATCCACTTGGGTGTGGCGAGCACGATGAGCAGGCCGATGGGCACGTTGACGAACAGCACCCACCGCCAGTTCAGCCACTCCACCAGCATTCCGCCGGCGAGCAGGCCGATGGCCCCGCCGCCCGCCGAGACCGCGGCGAACACCCCGAAGGCCCGGTTGCGTTCCGGCCCCTCGCGGAATGTGGTGCTGATCAGGGCCAGGGACGTCGGGGAGGCGATGGCTCCGCCGACGCCCTGCAGGGCGCGGGCGCCGAGGAGTTGGCCGGAGTTCTGGGCGAACCCGCCGAGCAGGGAGGCCAGTACGAAGAGCAGCACGCCGAAGACGAACACGCGCCGCCGGCCCAGGATGTCGCCGGCCCGGCCGCCGAGCAGCAGCAGTCCGCCGAAGGTGAGCGTGTAGGCGTTGACCACCCACGACAGGCTCGTGGTGGAGAAGTCCAGCGAGCTCTGGATGTGCGGGAGCGCGATGTTCACGATGGTGATGTCGAGGACCACCATCAACTGGCAGGACGCGATGACGAACAGCGCCATCGCGTTGCCGCCGCCACCGGGTTCCCTGGTGGCGGTCGTCCGAGGTGCGGCCGGCTGCGGGCTGCTGCCTGCGGTGTCCACCGTTCGACGGTACGCCCGCCTCCCGGACCTCACCACTCGTGCCGTGCGGCACTCCCGTCGCGCCGGCGACCCGGAGGGCGGTCGCCCGGGCGGGCGGCGATGATCCGGTCGTGATCCGCGTTCTGCTCGTCCAGCACGCCCGTCTCGTGCGGGGAGCGTTCGCCGCACTGCTGTCCCGCGAGGACGACACCGAGGTCGTCGCCGAGGCCGACGGGGACGGTGACGTGGTGGCGCGCGCCCTGGCGTGCCGGCCCGACGTGGCCGTGATCGACGTGGCCGTGATCGACGTGGACTCCCGGGCGGGCGAGGAGATCGCCGTCCGGGGTGAGCTGCGGGAACGGCTGCCGGAGTGCCGGCTGCTGCCGGTGATGGCCGCCATGACGCCCGAGCGGCTGTGCCTGTCCGCGGCCACGGTGCGCAACCACCTGTCGGCGATCACCCGCACGACCGGCGGACGCACCCGCATCGACGCGATCAGGATCGCCACCGAGTCCGGCTGGGTCTGAGCCCTGCCGGGCCCGGACGCTGCCGGTCAGCGCCCTCCGCGGATCAGGCCCGTGAGATAGCGCCACAGCGAGGAGCGCTGCCGGGCGGACGGGTCGGGCAGGACCTCCTGGGCCACCTCGGGGGCGGGGTCGTCCACCGTCCCCGTCCGTGGCGCGGGCGTCGCGGCGAGCTCGTAGCGCACCGGCAGTGAGCGCAGGCCGCGCATGAACGGGGAGGAGCGCCAGGGCAGTTGGTCGGCGGGCAGGGCCAGGTCGAGGTGGTCGAACCGCTCGAAGACGCGCCCCGCCCCCACCGCCGCGACCGTGGAGGCCAGTTCGCGGGCCGGGCACTGGCGGGGGCCCGCCCCCCAGGACAGGTGTGCCCGGGTGCTGATGGTGGTGCCGGAGGCGACGTGGTCGGCGAAGAGCGGATCGGCGTGCGCCGCGGCCGAGGAGACCCACACCGGGTCGCCGGCCCGGATCGTGTAGTCGCCGAGCGGGGTGTCCCGGGCCGCGAAGCGCGGGACGAAGTTGACCAGCGGCGGCTTGCGCATGACGACCCGGTTCATGGTCTCCCTGACCATGCCGGCGGACAGGCTGGCGCGCACGCTGCTCTCGCCCGAGATGACCTCCACGACGGTGTTGGAGATGAGGATGCCGACATGGTCGGAGGTCATGCCGAGCAGCATGAACAGTTCGCGGGCCAGATGGTCGAGCGACAGGTCCGGGTGGGCGGCCAGCAGGTAGGAGGGGAAGTCGTCGCCGGGCTTTTTGAGCTTCAGCGCGGCCAGTTCGGCCAGGGTCGCCAGCAGTCGTTCCAGCGCGGCCTCGGCGTCCGGGCCGGCGTCGAGCACGCGCCACATGTCCATCAGCGCGTCGTCGCCCTGGGAGCCGGGGAAGCCGAGCAGGTGGCTCGCCACCATCAGCGGCAGCGGCCGGGAGAACTGCGCGGACAGGTCGGCCACGCCGGCCTTCCCGCCCTGCCCGATCAGGGTGATCAGCTCGTCGGCGTAGGCGGTGACGGCGGACTTCAGGCGCTTGGCCTGCGGGTGGCGCGGGTCCTGGAAGGGCTTGAGGGCGACGTCCCACGCGGTGCGCAGCGGCGGGTAGCCGGGGCCGCCCTGGATCAGGATGTGGTTGACCTCCAGGGACGGGCCGAGCGGCCAGTCGGAGGGCACCCGGCCCTCGGAACGGGCCCGCCAGTTCTCCAGCCCTTTGGGCCAGGCGTCGTCGTCCTGGAGCACCTGGAGCGCCTCGCGGTAGCCGAGGACGAGCCAGGCGGGCACGCCCAGCAGGTCGACGGGGGCGACCGGGCCGTGCTGCCGGCGCAGCCGCTCGTACACGAGCGCGGGACGCGTCTCGTAGTCCCGGGTCAGCAGCGGTTCGGGACTCAGTGACTCCAGCCGCGTGTCGTCCAGGTCCACGGATCCGCCGTCATCCCACTGGGAGTCCATCGTCTTGCCACCCTCCGACACGCCCTGTACCGGCACACCATCAGTCGGTAGCCGGAAACGGTGGGGACCCTACCCCAGGGGTTCCGCGCGGGCAGCGACGGGGGGTGGCCGACGGACGGGGCGGGGTGCGAAGTCTCCCGTGCCCGCTCACCCCAGGAAGCTCAGCCGCACCGTGCGATCGGGGTTGTCCCGGTTGGTGTCGACCAGGCACACCGACTGCCAGGTCCCGAGCTCCAGCCGCCCGTCGATGACCGGCAGGGTCGCGTGCGGCGGGACGAGGGCGGGCAGGACGTGGTCGCGGCCGTGGCCGGGGCTGCCGTGCCGGTGCTGCCAGCGGTCGTCGGCCGGCAGCAGCGTGTGCAGCGCGGCCAGGAGGTCGTCGTCGCTGCCGGCGCCGGTCTCCAGCACGGCGATGCCGGCCGTCGCGTGCGGGACGAAGACGTTGAGCAGGCCGTCGCGCCCGGCGGCCGCCTCGCGCAGGAAGGACTCGCAGTCGCCGGTGATGTCGACGACCCTCTCCGCGGAACCGGTGGTGACGTGCAGAACTCGGGTGGTGAAGGCATCTGACATGCCCTCCATCCTGACGCACCCGGCGGGGTTCACCCGGATCCGGCCGATCGTGTTGCGGGACCGAGGTCCACTGGCCGAGACGCCCGTTGACCGTGCGCATGCCATCTGACTAGGTTCTGCGGCATGTTGCGTTCAGCCCTGCTCACCACGCGCGGTCACATCGACCTGCTGCGGGTGGCCTCCGCCGCGTGTCGCCGCGGCCGCTGACGCCTTTCCTCCCCCTTCACCTTCCTTTCCCCGCCGTCGTCGCGCCTGCCCGCCGGCCGGTACCGCTCCCGGTCGGCTCGGCGTGACGCGCGGCTGAGGCGTGCCCTCACCCGGGCCCCGCTCTCCTCCCCGTGGAGCCTTCATGAGCATCAGCCATGCCCCGCCCACCCCTTCGAAACCCGACGGGCCGCCGGTCGAGGGGGCCGGTCCCGACCTTCAGCCCCTGGTCCCCGCTTCCTCCCGCCGCGCCCGTGTCCCCCGCTGGCTGCGCCGCACCAGCGGTCCGGTCCTGCTGCTGGCGCTCTGGCAACTCCTCAGCAGCACCGGCGTACTGCCCTCGGACGTGCTCGCCTCGCCCGGCCGCATCGCGCAGGTCGCCGGCGACCTGGTGGCGGACGGTTCGCTGCCCGCGGCCATGGGCACCTCGCTGCGGCGGGTCGCCGCCGGACTGCTGCTGGGCCTGGTCGTGGGGACCGGACTCGCCCTGGTCTCCGGCCTGTTCCGGATCGGCGAGGATCTCGTGGACGCGCCGGTGCAGATGCTGCGGACCGTGCCGTTCGTGGGGCTGATCCCGCTGTTCATCATCTGGTTCGGCATCGGCGAGGCCCCCAAGGTCGCCATCATCACACTCGGCGTGACCTTCCCGCTTTACCTCAACGTCTACGCCGGGATCCGCGGCGTGGACGCCCAGTTGATCGAGGCCGGGGAGTCGCTGGGGCTCTCGCGCCGGGGGCTCGTGCGGCACGTGGTGCTGCCGGGCGCCCTGCCCGGCGCGATGACCGGCCTGCGCTACTCGCTCGGCATCGCCTGGCTCGCGCTGGTCTTCGCCGAGCAGGTCAACGCCGACTCCGGCATCGGGTTCCTCATGGTGCAGGCACGGGACTTCCTGCGGACCGACGTGATCGTGGTCTGCCTGGTCGTCTACGCCTTCCTCGGCCTGCTGGCCGACTTCATCGTCCGCTCCCTCGAAAGGCTGCTGCTGCAATGGCGACCGACGTTCACCGGCCGGTGATCCCGCAGGCCGTCCACGTCCAGGGGCTCACCCGCTCCTTCGACGGGCGCGCCGTCATCGACGACCTGCGGCTGGACGTCCGGCCGGGCGAGTTCGTGGCCCTGCTCGGCCGCAGCGGCTGCGGCAAGTCGACCCTGCTGCGCATCCTCGCCGGACTCGACCGCGAGATCGAGGGCACCGTGCTGGTGCCGCGCCGCAAGGCCGTCGCCTTCCAGTCGCCGCGGCTGATGCCGTGGAAGAAGGTGTGGCGCAACGTCCTGCTCGGGCTGCCCGGCAAGCCCGAGCGCGCCGTCGCCGAGCAGGCCCTGGACGAGGTCGGCCTCGGGCACCGTTCGGACGCCTGGCCCAAGACCCTGTCCGGCGGCGAGGCCCAACGCGCTTCTCTGGCACGGGCGTTGGTGCGCGAGCCCGATCTGCTGCTGCTCGACGAGCCGTTCGGCGCGCTCGACGCGCTCACCCGCATCAAGGCCCAGCGGCTGGTGGGCGAGTTGTGGCAGCGCCGGGGCTGCGCGGTGCTGCTCGTCACCCATGACGTCGAGGAGGCCGTGCTGCTCGCCGACCGGGTCCTGGTGATGGACGGCGGTGTCATCGCGCACGAGCAGCGCATCGATCTCGACCGGCCCCGCGACATCACCGACCCGCGCTTCGCCGCGCTGCGCGCCGGTCTGCTCGAACGGCTCGGTGTCGAGGCGACGGCCGCCGACGCCGCCTGACCCTCCCCGGGAACGACCGCAGAACCCGCCCGTACGCCCCCGCCGTACGGCCCATACGAACGGAACCGCCATGCGACGACGTCTCACCCCCGCCGCCCTGCTCCTGCCCCTGGCCCTGCTGCTCACCGCCTGCGGCGGGAACTCGTCCGCCGGCACCTCGGGCGGTGGCACCGACGGCCGGGGCCCGGTCACGATCAGCGTCGGTGACCAGAAGGGCGGCTCGGAGGCCATCCTGCGGGCCGCCGGGGAGCTGGAGGACCTCGACTACCGGATCAAGTGGTCGACGTTCACCTCCGGCCCGCCCCTGCTGGAGGCCGTCAACGCGGGGGCCGTCGACATCGGCGGCGTGGGCAACACCCCGCCGGTCTTCGCGGCCGGGGCGGGCTCGAAGATCAAGGTGGTGGCGGCCTGGCACGGCACCTCCAAGGGCGACACCATCCTCGTCCCGGACGACTCGCCGCTGAAGCGCCCCGAGCAGCTCGAGGGCCGCTCGGTCGCCGTCGCGCAGGGCTCCTCCGCGCACTTCCAGCTGGTCGCGTCCCTGAAGAAGGCCGGGCTGAAGCTGAGCGACGTCCGGGTCAAGTACCTCCAGCCGGCCGACGCGCTCGCCGCGTTCACCGCCGGCAAGGTCGACGCGTGGGCGGTGTGGGACCCGTACACCTCGCAGATCCTCCGGGGCGGGCAGGGCCGGGTGCTGACCGACGGCGACGGGGTGACCAACGGGCACACCTTCCAGGTCGCCGCGCCGGCTGCCCTGAAGGACGGGAAGAAGGCGGCCGCCGTCGAGGACTACCTGGAGCGGCTGCGCCGCGCCTACACCTGGGTCCGCGACCACGAGGAGGAGTGGGCGAAGGTCTGGGCGAAGGAGACCGGGCTCCCCGAGGACGTGGCCCTGGCGGCGGTGAAGCGGACGTACACGACGCGGATCGCGGTGGCGGTCGACGAGCCGCTGATCGCCTCCGAGCAGGAGATCGCCGACACCTTCACGGCGCTGAAGCTCATCCCGCGCAAGGTCGACTTCGCCGAGTTCACCGACACCCGGTTCAACGGCGACCTGCCGCCGTCGACGTCGGCGGCCCTGCCCTCCGAGACCTCGTAGCGCGGGAAGATCCCGGCCTCCGGCGCGGTTGGCACAGGCGTGGACGTCGGTGGAAGCGTGAAGGACACACGCGAGGTCGAAGTGGTCGTCGTAGGCGCGGGTCAGGCGGGTCTGGCCGGCGCCTATCACCTGCGGCGCTCCGGTTTCGAGCCGGAGCGCGACTTCGTCGTGCTGGACCACTCCCCCGGGCCCGGCGGCGCCTGGCAGTTCCGCTGGCCGTCGCTGACGTACGGCAGGGTGCACGGGATGCACGCGCTGCCGGGGATGGAGCTGACGGACGCGGACCCGGCGCGCCCGTCGGCCGAGGTGATCAGCGCCTACTTCGACCGGTACGAGCGCGCCTTCGACCTGCGGGTGCGGCGGCCGGTCGACGTACGGGCGGTGCGCGAGGGCACCGGCGGGCGGCTGCTGGTGGAGACCTCGGACGGGGTGTGGTCGGCGCGGGCGCTGATCAACGCCACCGGCACCTGGGACCGGCCGTTCTGGCCGCGCTACCCGGGCCAGGAGACCTTCACCGGGCGGCAGCTGCACACCGCGCAGTACCCCGGCCCGCAGGAGTTCGCCGGGCGGCGGGTCGTCGTGGTGGGCGGTGGCGCCTCGGGCACGCAGCACCTGCTGGAGATCGCCCCGTACGCGGCGGCCACCACGTGGGTGACGCGGCGCCCGCCGGTCTTCCGCGAGGGGCCGTTCGACGAGAACGCGGGCCGGGCGGCCGTCGCGCTCGTCGAGGAGCGGGTACGGCAGGGGCTGCCGCCGCGCAGCGTGGTCTCGGTGACGGGACTGCCGCTGAACGACGCGATCCGGCAGGGCCTGGCGGACGGGGTGCTGGACCGGCAGCCGATGTTCGACCGGATCACCCCGGACGGGGTGGCGTGGGACGACGGGCGGCACGTCGGCGCCGACGTCATCCTGTGGGCCACCGGCTTCCGCCCGGCCCTGGACCACCTGGCTCCGCTGCGGCTGCGCGGCCCCGGCGGCGGCATCCGCATGGAGGGCACGCACGCGGCCGCCGACCCGCGCGTCCACCTCGTCGGCTACGGCCCCTCGGCCAGCACGATCGGCGCGAACCGCGCGGGCCGGGCCGCGGTGCGCGACATCAGGCGGCTGCTGGAACGGGCACCGGCCGCGGCGTAGAGCGCGCCCGCGGCAGTCTTCCTCAGGGGCGCGCCTCGGCGCTCTTGGCCCGCTGGGCGTTGAACTCCGCGACGTTGCGCGTGTGTTCGCGGTAGTCGGCGGTGAAGCGGGTGTCGCCCGGGCGGACGGTGACGAAGTAGAGCCAGTCGCCCGGGGGCGGGTTGACGGCGGCGCGCACGGCGTCCTCGCCGGGGTTGTCGATGGGGGTGGGCGGCAGGCCCATGCGCTGGTACGAGTTGTAGGGGCTGTCGATGCGGGTGTCGCTCGCGGTGGTGCGCAGGGTGGAGCGGTTCAGGGCGTAGTTGAGGGTGGAGTCCATCTGCAGCGGCATGCCGCGCTCCAGGCGGTTGAAGATCACCCGGGCGACCTTGCCCATGTCGGCGCGGGTGGCGGCCTCCGCCTGGACGATGCTGGCGATGGTGACGGCCTGGTAGACGTTCATGGCGTTGCGCTGCGCGCCGGCGGCGATGGGAGCGCCGTTGAACTTCTGGTTGGCGGTGTCGACCATCAACTGCAGGAGCTTTTCCGGCTTCGCCCGGTCCGGGAGCGGATAGGTCGCCGGGAAGAGGTACCCTTCCGGGTTGCCGTCGGCGTCGTGCGGCAGCTTCAGCCGGGCCTTCGCGAGGGACTTCTTCGTGCTTCCGGCGGGCAGGGCGAGGGCCTTGTCGACGGCGGCGTAGACCTGGGCGGCGCGCCAGCCCTCGGGGATCACCAGGGTGGTGGGGCGGGTCTCCTCCTCGGGCGCCAGGGTCAGCAGCGGCACCGCCACGGCGGTACCGACCACGACGGCCCCGGTCACGACGAGGGCGATACGGCCCCGGCGCGTCAGTCGAATCGTGCTCCGTGGCGGAGTGTTCTTCTGCATGCGGGCACGGTAACCCGCATTTCGCCACAAACCCGGCATATTTTCATCTTGTCGGCTCCAGTTGGGCGTCCCGGCGTACGAGGGCCGCGTAACGGCCGTCCTGCCGCAGGAGTTCCTCGTGCGTGCCGCGTTCGACGGCCCGGCCCGCGTCGAGGACGACGATCTGGTCGGCGCCCCGGACGGTGGACAGCCGGTGGGCGATGGTGATCGTGGTCCGGTCGGCCGACAGGGCGTCGATGGCGTCCTGGACGGCGGCCTCGGTGCGGTTGTCCAGGGCGCTGGTGGCCTCGTCGAGGACGAGGACCGGCGGGTCGCGCAGGATCGTGCGGGCGATGGCCAGGCGCTGCTTCTCCCCGCCGGAGAAGCGGTGGCCGCGTTCGCCGACGACGGTGTCGTACCCGTCGGGCAGGGACGCGATGTGGTCGTGGATCTGGGCCGCCTTCGCCGCCCGGTGCAGTTCCTCGTCGGTGGCGTCGGGCTTGGCGAAGCGCAGGTTGTCGGCGACCGAGGCGTGGAAGAGGTACGTCTCCTGCGAGACGACGCCGACCGCGCGGGCCAGGGTGTCGAAGTCGAGGTCGCGGACGTCGACCCCGTCGAGCGTGACCCGGCCGCCGGTGACGTCGTAGAGCCGGGGCACCAGGTAGCCGAGCGTGGACTTGCCGGCGCCGGTCGGGCCGACGAGGGCGAGGCTGCCACCGGCCGGGACCGTGAGGTCGATGCCGGCGAGGACCGGGCCGCCCTTGTCGTCGTAGCCGAAGGTGACGTTCTCGAAGCGGACCTCGCCCCTGATCCGGTCGAGGCGGACCGGGTCGGGGCGTTCGGTGATGTCGATCGGCAGGTCGAGGTACTCGAAGATGCGCTGGAAGAGGGCGAGCGAGGTCTGGATCTGCACCCCGGTCGACAGCAGGCTCACGGCGGGGCGGAACAGGCCCTGCTGGAGCGAGACGAAGGCGACGATCGTGCCGATGGAGACCTCGGGGCCGCCCAGCTGGAGGGCCATGCCGGCGGTCCAGTAGATGACGGCGGGCAGGGCGGCCATGACGATCGTGATGACGGCCATGCGCCAGCGGCCGGCCATGCTGGAGCGCACCTCCAGGTCGACCAGCTTCTCGGACTCGTCGGCGAAGGACCGCGTCAGCGAGTCGGAGCGGCCCATCGTGCGGCCGAGCAGGATGCCGCTGACGGAGAGCGACTCGGTGACCGTGGCGGCCATGGCGGCCATCTGCTTCTGGCGCTGGGTGGTGATCTTCCGGCGCTCGTCGCCGACCCGGCGGCTGATCCACACGAACACCGGGAGCAGCAGCAGCGAGACGACGGTCAGCCGCCAGTCCAGGGCGATCATCGCGACGATCGTGGCGATCACGCTGGTGGCGTTGGAGACGAGCGAGGTGGCGGTGGAGGTGACGGTGGCCTGCATGCCGCCGATGTCGTTGGCGATGCGGGACTGCACCTCACCGGTGCGGGTGCGCGTGAAGAACGCCAGCGACATGCGCTGCAGGCGGCCGTAGACCGCGGTGCGCAGGTCGTGCATGACGCGCTGGCCGACCGTGGTGGAGATGAGGGTCTGCAGCACGCCGAAGACGCTGGTGAGGACGGCGCTGAGGATCATGCCGAGGGCGAGCAGGCTGAGCAGGCCAGTGCGCCCCTCGGGGATGGCGACGTCGAGGATCTCCTTCAGCAGGAAGGGCGTGGCGACCGAGACCAGCGACGCGGCGCCGACCAGCAGGCCGACGACGGCCAGCCGCCCTCGGTAGGGGCGGAAGAGGCGCAGGATGCGGCGGACCTGCCGGGGCTGTTCCTCCGCTCCGGCGGGTGGGGTCCAGGGGGCTTCACGGTCGGGATGCATGGGCTCCTTCGAGGGGTGCGGCGGGCCGGATCGCAGCTCATTGTTACCTATGCTCACAATGAACTGCATCCTGATATTGTTCCCGCATGACCACGCCCGATTCCGACGGCCTGCTCGCCGAGCAGTTGCTCCGGCTCACCCGCCGGGTGCACCGCATCCAGAAGCACCATCTGGAGCAGCGCGGCCTCGGCATCACCCCGGCCCAGTCCCGGCTGCTGCGCACGCTCGCGCACTGGGGCTCGCCGCCGCGCATGGCCGATCTGGCCGAGCGCCTGGAGGTGGTGCCCCGGGCCGTGACGACCCTGGTCGACGCCCTGGAGGCGAGCGGCAAGGTGCGGCGGGTGCCGGACCCGGCGAACCGCCGCGTGATCCGCATCGAGCTCACGGACGACGGACGGGCCGCGCTGCGTGAGCTGCGCGCGGCGCGCCGGTCGGCCGCGGAGGAGATCCTCGCGCCCTTGACGGAGGAGCAGCGCGAGGCGCTCGGGGGGCTGCTGGACACGCTGATCGACGGCACCCCCGCGCGGTCCTGCTGACGGCGCCGGGCGGGAAGCGGCCGGTGACGGGGTCATCCGACCGGGTGCGGGGCGCCGGGCGGGAAGCGGCCGGTGACGGGTCACCCGGCCAGGTGCGGGGGGCGCCGGATCCGCCTCGTCAGCAGCGGCTGCGGTCCTCCGTGAGTACGCCCTGCACGGTCGTCAGCGTGCGGTCGTGGCAGCCGTGCGAGCCGTACAGCCGGTGACGTTCGCGCGTGGTGCCGACCGCGTGCCGCTGGTCGCGGGGCACGTTCGCCGTGTAGGTCGCGTCGCCCGTGTAGGTGTCGTCGAGCCGTGACCAGGCGATGCGCCGGGTGCCACTTGTCTCGACGGTGGTGGCGCGGTCGCCGAGGGTCAGGACGGTGCGCAGCCGGTCGCCCGCGCCGAGCGTGGTCGTGCCGTCCATCGTGTAGGTCCGGTGCGTGCGCGTGGTGCGGCCGTCGACGGTCACCGACTCGGCGTCGGTCCAGACGGCTTCGAGCGCGTCGCTCGTCTCGCCGTCGGTCCAGCGGTGCGCGGAGGTGTGGGTGAGATCGCGGGCGACGGTGGTGTGCACGCGGCCGTGCGAGGTGTCGACGTAACCGGCGACGGTGAGGCGGTGGGCGCCGTCGGTGTCCACCCGGTGCTCCGGGCCCGGAGTATGGACGGAGGAACCGGTCGGGTCCCCCGCACGGTGCGCGGTGAGCCGCCCGGTGACCCGCTCCCGCCGCTCGTCCTGCCAGACGAGGACGTTGACGGGGGTGCTCCAGCCAGTCTGCCCCTCGGGCACGCCCGCCACCGAGACCTCCACGCGGTGCGGGCGGCCGTCGTTGAGGATCCCGGCGAAGGGCGTGAGGTCGTAGGTGATCGGCTTGACGTCGAAGGCGCGCGGGCCGGGGATCACGTACCACAGGAACGGGTTGGACCACCCGCCGGTCCACACCGTCGGGAACGGCGTGGCGATGCCCGCCAGCCGCCCGTCGACGCGGATCTGCACCTCGCGGTAGGGTCCGCGGCCGGCCTTGCAGGAGTAGGGCGCCGGGTCGGGCACGGTCAGGTACCAGTACTCCTCGCAGCCGCCGCCGGAGCCGGTCGCGTAGACCTCGGCGACGATGCGTTCGCTGTTGCGCGGGGTGGTCAGGGTCGTGCCGCCGTCGAGGGTGAGGACCCGGTCGGGGTGCGCGGGGCCGGGGCGGCCCGGGTAGAAGGTCAGGGTCACCTCGACGTCGAGCACGCCGGTGTAGGTGTCGTCGACGACGTTCCCGATGAGCATCTCGACGTCCTGGCTGCGGCGGAAGGTGTCGCTGTAGCGCGTGACGTCCTTCTCCACCGACCACCGGATGCCGTCGGGCGAGGGCTGCGGCGTCGAGGTGCGGAGGATCTCGACGTCGCCGACGTGGAGGTGGCCGAGCCGGTCGTACTGACGGCCCTTCACCTTGCCGTCGAGGCGCAGCACCACCTTGCTCCAGCGGTCGCCGCAGCCCTCGGGCGGGGTGTAGGTGCCGCGGTAGGGCGTGAAGTCGCGGAACTGCGCCCGCGCGAGGGTGACGTCGCAGGACTTCCCCGACGGCCGCTCGACGGGCGGGGCGGCCGTGACGGGGTCGTGCCAGTCGGTGCCGAACTCGGCGGGGACGTCGGCCGCGTGGGCGGGGACGTCGGCCGCGTGGGCGGGCCCGGTCCCCGGGAGGGTGCTCGCCAGGAGGGTCGCTCCGGCAAGCATGGACATGACGATCCGGCTCTTCATGGGGGGTGTTCTACGGGGAGTCGGGCGC
The DNA here is from genome assembly GCF_044540565.1 of Streptomyces sp. NPDC085931. NCBI lineage: Bacteria > Bacillati > Actinomycetota > Actinomycetes > Kitasatosporales > Streptomycetaceae > Streptomyces > Streptomyces sp. NPDC085931. Next base: position 128,888 of record NZ_JBITSK010000012.1, on the reverse strand, counting down.
CCGCGCAATGCGCAGCGGTCCCTCGGGGCGGCCCGGTTCCCGCCCGTGTCGGCCGGTTCCGTTCGGTGCGCGGAAAACCTGTTGCCTCCGACCGCGCGACGACGCGAACCTGTCACGGTTTGCTGCCTTCCGTCTTCCCTCCCATCCCCCTGACACGAGCCACTGGGACGTCATGCAGATCCAAGACCTTCCGTATCCCGACCCGGGCGTGCCGGACGCGCGTTCGGGGCCCCGATTCCTGTGGTGGCTCTTCCGCAATCAACTGGGCGGTCAGCTCAAGTCACTGGCCTGGGGGCTGCTGCACTTCGCGTCCGTCGCCGCGCTGCCGTTCTGCGTCGGTGTCGCCGTCCAGGCCGTCGTCGACCGCTCCGGCTCGCACCTGGCCCTGGCGGGCGGTCTGCTGGCGCTGGCCTGCGCCGGCAACGCGGTCGGGGACACCTTCCTGCACCGCACCGCCATCACCAACTGGATCACCGCCGCCGCCCGTGTCCAGCAGCTCCTCGCCCGCAAGACCGCCCGGCTGGGCTCCGCGCTGACCCGGCGCGTCGCGGCCGGGGAGGTCGTGGCCGTGTCCACGGGCGACGTGGAGAAGATCGGCTGGTTCGTCGAGGCCCTGTCCCGCTTCACCGCGGCCCTCGTCACCGTCGTGCTCGTCTGCGCCGGCCTGCTCGTCTACCAGCCGGCGCTCGGCGTGGTCGTCGCCGTGGGCCTGCCCGCCCTGGCACTCGCCGTGCTGCCGCTGCTGCCCCGCGCCACCCGGCGCGCCGATGTCCAGCGCGAGAAGGCCGGACGGGCCACCGAACTCGCCTCGGACACCGTCGCCGGCCTGCGCGTGCTGCGCGGCATCGGCGGGGAGGAACTGTTCCTCGACCGCTACCGCAGCGCCTCTCAGGAGGTGCGCCACGCGGCCGTGCGCAGCGCCCGGATGTGGTCCCTGATCTCCGCGATCCAGGTCCTGCTGCCCGGACTGCTGCTCATCGCCGTCGTCTGGCACGGCGTGGGGCTGGCCCGCGAGGGCCGGATCACCGTCGGTGAACTGGTCACCGTCTACAGCTCGGTGATGGTCCTCACCTATCCCCTGCGGCACTTCGAGGAGATCGCCATGGCGTACTCCTTCTCCCGGCCCTCGGCCAAGCGGGCCGCCGGCGTGCTGTCGCTGGAGCGGGCCACGGACACCGCGGGATCGCGCGCCGCCGAGATCCCCTCGGGCGACCTGTACGACCCGGGGACCGGACTGCTCGCGCGGGCCGGCCTCATGACCGCCGTCGTGTGCGGCGACCCGGACGCGGCGGGCCGGCTGGCCGAACGGCTCGGCGGACACCCCTCGCAGGCCGGCGTCTCCGTGCTGCTGGGCGGGGTGCCGCTCGACGACCTCCCGCTGGACAGCGCCCGTACGGCCGTCCTCGTCCAGGACAAGGACCCGGTGCTGCTGTCGGGCACGCTGCGCGAGCTGCTCGACGTGCCCTCCTCGGGCGACGTCTCGCCCGAGGAGGCGCTGGCCGCCGCGCGGTGCGACGACGTGCTGGCGGCGCTGGTGCAGGGCTCGCTGGACGCGGCCGACCCCATGGACTCCCGGATCACCGAGCGCGGCCGGTCCCTGTCCGGTGGCCAGCGGCAGCGGCTCGCGCTCGCCCGGTCGCTGATCACCGACCCGGAGGTGCTCGTTCTGGACGAGCCGACCTCCGCTGTCGACTCGCACACCGAGGCACGGATCGCCCAGGGCCTACGGGAGGTGCGCGCCGGGCGCACGACCGTGGTGTTCACCTCCTCACCCCTGCTGCTTGACCGCGCCGACCGGGTGGCGTTCCTGCACGAGGGCGAGGTCGTGGCCGTGGGCGCCCACCGCGAACTGGTGCACACCGAGCCCCGCTACCGGGCCGTGGTCACCCGCGAGACGGACGACGAGGCCGCACCGGACGGCTCGGTCGCCCTGACGGACGTACTGCAGGAACTGGAAGAGATCGAGGAGAAGGCATGATCGGCGTCGCGCCCCCGGCCTACGACCCGGCGGCCCCGACCACGGCGAGCACCCTGCCCGTCGGCGCCCCGGCGACCGTCCGGGCGTACGTGGCCGAACTGCTGCGGCGCCACCGCCGGGCGTTCCTGCTGCTGATCGCCGTCAACACGGCGGCCGTCCTCGCCTCGATGGCCGGTCCGTGGCTGCTGGGCGGGCTCGTGGAACGGGTGTCCGACGGGGCCCGGGACCTGCGGCTGGAGCTCACCGCCGGGCTGTTCGTGGCGGCGCTCGCCGTGCAGGCGGTGTTCGTCCGCCAGGTGCGGCTGCGCGGCGCGATGCTGGGCGAGCGGATGCTGGCCGACCTGCGCGAGGACTTCCTCGTGCGGTCGGTCGGGCTGCCGCCGGGCGTGCTGGAGCGGGCCGGGACCGGCGACCTGCTGTCCCGGATCACCACGGACGTCGACCGGCTGGCCAACGCGATGCGCGAGGCCGTGCCGCAGCTGGCGATCGGCGTGGTGTGGGTGGTCCTGCTGATGGGCGGGCTGGTCGTCACGGCGCCGCCGCTGGCGCTCGCCGTGCTGGTCGCGCTGCCGCTGCTGATCGCCGGCTGCCGCTGGTACTTCCGGCGGGCCCCGGCCGCCTACCGATCGGAGGCCGCCGGGTACGCCGCGGTGGCCGCCGTCCTCGCCGAGACCGTGGACGCGGGCCGGACCGTGGAGGCCCACCGCCTGGGCGAGCGCCGGATCGCGCTGTCGGAGCAGCGGATCCGGGAGTGGACGGCCTGGGAGCGCTACACGCTCTGGCTGCGGTCGGTGCTCTTCCCGGTCATCAACGTCACCCACGTGACCGTGCTGGCCTCGGTGCTGCTGATCGGCGGTGTGTTCGCCCTGGAGGGCTGGATCGACGTCGGCCGGCTCACCACCGGCGCGCTGATCGCGCAGATGCTGGTCGACCCGGTCGGCATGATCCTGCGCTGGTACGACGAGCTGCAGGTGGCGCAGGTGTCGCTGGCCCGGCTCGTCGGGGTCCGCGACATCGAGCCGGACGCCGGGGACGCCGCGGTGGTGCCCGAGGGACGCCATGTGCGCGCGGACCGGGTCCACTTCGGCTACCTGGAGGGCGTGGACGTCCTGCGCAAGGTGTCCCTGGAGGTCGCGCCCGGCACCCGGCTGGCCCTGGTCGGCCCGTCCGGTGCGGGCAAGTCCACCCTGGGGCGGCTGCTCGCCGGGATCTACGCGCCGAGGGACGGCCGCATCACCCTGGGCGACGCCGAGCTGTCCCGGATGCCGGCCGAGCGGGTCCGCGCGCACGTGGCCCTGGTCAACCAGGAGCACCACGTCTTCGTCGGCTCCCTGCGCGACAACCTCCGGCTCGCCCGCACCGGGGCGGTCGACGCCGCACTGTGGGCGGCGCTGGGCGCGGTCGACGCGGACGGCTGGGCCCGGGCCCTCGACGACGGCCTGGACACCGAGGTCGGCTCGGGCGGCCTGGCGCTCACCCCGGCGCAGGCCCAGCAGATCGCCCTGGCCCGCCTGGTGCTGGCCGACCCGCACACGCTGGTCCTGGACGAGGCGACGTCCCTGCTCGACCCGCGCGCCGCCCGCCACCTGGAGCGTTCCCTGGCCCGGGTCCTCGACGGCCGCACGGTGGTCGCCATCGCGCACCGGCTGCACACCGCGCACGACGCCGACGTCATCGCCGTCGTCGAGAACGGGCGGATCAGCGAGCTGGGCAGCCACGACGAGCTGGTCGCGGCGGACGGGGCGTACGCGGCGCTGTGGCGGTCCTGGCACGGCTGAGCCGACCGGGGGCGCTGTCGCGGTCCTGGCACGGCTGAGCCGGCCGGGGCGCTGTCGCGGTCCTGGCACGGCTGAGCCGGACGGCGCGGGGGGCGCCCGCGGGGTGGGCCGAGCCGGCCGGGTCAGGGGCGTCCGCAGGGCCGTGGCGTTGCGCGGTGCCGAGGCTCGGTGGAAGGCTGGAAGCAGGCACCGGCTCGGGGAGGTCCGCGAAACGAACGGCCCCGGGCGGCGCCGGTGCGGTGCGGCGGCGGCCCGGCGCGGGCCCCGACGACGGGCCCGTCCCCACCCTCTGGAGGTACCCGTGAACAGCTCCGACGGCTGGGGAGACGACGTCTACCAGCCGGACCAGGACGAGCAGAGAGAGGACACAGGGCTGCTCGACGCCGAGGACACCCTGGAGTACGACGGCGTCGACGATCCCCTGGACCGGGGCTGGTCCCCGCCGGAGCGGCCCTGGGCCGTCGAGCACCTCGGGGTCACGGCGGCCGAGCGGCTGCGGGGCGAGACGCTGGACCAGCGGCTCGCCGAGGAACTGCCCGACACCGTCGCGCAGGACGGCGACGGCCTCGGGGACTGCGCGGGCAGCGACGGGGAACTCCTGGACAACGAGGTCGGAGCCGCCCGCTCCGGCCGGCTGGTCGCCCCCGACGAGGGCGCCCACGAGGACGAGGAGCCCGCGCTGGTCGCCACGGACGTGGGCATCGACGGTGCCGCGGCGTCCGCCGAGGAGGCGGCCGTCCACATCGTCGACGAGGACACCCTGCCCGGCTGATCACACCCGAAGGCGCCGATCGCACCGGCCGATCGCAGCGACGGACCCGGCCGCAAGCCCCACGAGGAGCACCCATGCAGCAGGACAAGCACCCCGACTACCACCCCGTCGTCTTCCGCGACCGCGCCGCCGGGTACGCCTTCCTCACCCGCTCCACGGCGACCAGCGACCAGACCATCGAGTGGGACGACGGCGAGACCTACCCGGTGGTGGACGTGGAGATCTCCTCGGAGAGCCACCCCTTCTACACGGGCAAGGCGCGCACGGTGGACACCGAGGGCCGGGTGGCCGCCTTCGAACGGCGCTACGGCAGCGGCTGAGCCCTGCCGGTGGGCTGCCCGGCGGTCAGATGACGTTGAGCGCCGCCGCGCAGCCGACCCCGCCGAGCAGCATGAACGCCGGCATCAGCACCCTGAGCTCGACCCAGCTGCCCGCCCGGAACCGCATGAACTTCGGCGGCCCCACCGGGTACCAGCGCTTGCGCCCGACCGGGATGGGCCACAGGATCGGGCAGCCGGACACGGTGAGCGCGTCCCCGATGTCGTGCACGATCGCGCCCAGCACCACCGGCAGCCCCAGCCACAGGTACTCCTGGCCCGGTGCCGTGAACAGCCAGTGCGCGCCGTTGCCCGGCTGGTCGAGCATGCCCGCCAGGATCCACGCCGTGGTCGCGGCCAGCAACCACACCAAAACGTCGGCGCTGGAGCCGCGCGTCGCCCGCCACAGCAGGCCCTCGATGGCCAGGACCAGGTGCACGAAGAGGATGGCGAGGACGCCCCAGCGGTCACTGGTGAGCGCCACCGCCGAGGTGCCCACGCCGATCAGCACCGCCCACAGCCACGTGTGCGTGAGCGTGCGGTGCCCGCCCGAGCGGCGCGGGTCGCCCTGCTTCTTCGTGGCCTTGTAGACGGCGTACGACAGCTTGTCCACGATCTCGCACAGCCAGCGCGACAGCGGCCCGAAGGACCGGGAGATGGTGGCGGCCTTGTGGTCCAGGTCCGGGGCGAGGGCCGCACCGGCGCAGATCAGGGCGCCGACGAGGAGGACCGGCCAGGGCATCGGCCGCCCGGCGGCGGCCGCGGCCGCGCCGACGCCGAGCCAGGCGGCGGCACCCGACAGTGAGTGTGCTGGTCCCATCATGGCCGTTGCCCGCCCCATTCCTCGTGTGCCGCTGTCCAGTTGACCGGAGCGCTGACGCGTCGTCGGCGCCCCAGCGTAGCGTTCGTGATCTTCCGCACCGCAGCCGATTCCCGCATCGGGCACCGGGCCGGGCAAGATGGGGGCGTGACCCTCATCGATCAGCTGCCGCCGACCGCCGACCCCGACGCCCTGTACGAAGCCTTCGAGGCGTGGGCCGGTGAGCGGGGGCTCACGCTCTACCCCCACCAGGAGGAGGCGCTGATCGAGGTGGTCTCCGGCGCGAACGTGATCGTGTCGACGCCCACCGGCTCCGGCAAGAGCATGATCGCGGCGGGCGCGCACTTCGCGGCCCTGGCCCGGGACGAGGTCACCTTCTACACGGCTCCGATCAAGGCACTGGTGTCGGAGAAGTTCTTCGAGCTGTGCAAGATCTTCGGCACGGAGAACGTCGGCATGCTCACCGGCGACGCGTCGGTCAACGCCGACGCCCCGGTCATCTGCTGCACCGCCGAGGTCCTCGCCTCGATCGCGCTGCGCGACGGCAAGGACGCGGACGTCGGCCAGGTCGTGATGGACGAGTTCCACTTCTATGCCGAGGGCGACCGCGGCTGGGCCTGGCAGATCCCGATCCTCGAGCTGCCGCAGGCACAGTTCGTGCTGATGTCGGCGACACTCGGCGACGTGTCCTTCTTCGAGAAGGACCTCACCCGCCGCACCGGCCGCCCGACGGCGGTGGTCCGCTCGGCGACCCGCCCGGTCCCGCTGTCCTACGAGTACCGCTACACGCCGCTCACCGAGACGCTGACCGACCTGCTCCAGGCCCGGCAGGCGCCCGTCTACATCGTGCACTTCACGCAGGCCCAGGCCGTGGAGCGGGCGCAGGCGCTGATGAGCATCAACATGTGCTCCAAGGAGGAGAAGGAGCAGATCGCCGACCTGATCGGCAACTTCCGCTTCACCACCAAGTTCGGCCGCAACCTCTCCCGCTACGTCCGGCACGGCATCGGCGTCCACCACGCGGGCATGCTGCCCAAGTACCGCCGCCTGGTGGAGAAGCTCGCGCAGGCCGGACTGCTGAAGGTCATCTGCGGCACCGACACCCTCGGCGTCGGCGTCAACGTGCCCATCCGCACCGTGCTGTTCACGGCCCTGACCAAGTACGACGGCACCCGCGTGCGCACCCTGCGGGCCCGGGAGTTCCACCAGATCGCGGGCCGGGCCGGCCGGGCCGGATTCGACACCGAGGGCTTCGTCGTCGCCCAGGCCCCCGAGCACGTCGTCGAGAACGAGAAGGCCCTCGCCAAGGCCGGTGACGACCCCAAGAAGCGCCGCAAGGTCGTCCGCAAGAAGGCCCCCGAGGGGTTCGTCGCCTGGTCGGAGCAGACCTTCGAGAAGCTGATCGGCTCCGAACCCGAGCCGCTGACCTCCCGCTTCCGGGTGACGCACACGATGCTGCTGTCGGTGATCGCCCGCCCCGGCAACGCCTTCGAGGCGATGCGCCGGCTGCTGGAGGACAACCACGAGCCGCGCAAGCAGCAACTGCGGCACATCCGCCGGGCCATCGCCATCTACCGCTCCCTGCTCGACGGCGGCATCGTCGAGAAGCTGGACGAGCCGGATCCCACCGGCCGCATCGTCCGGCTCACCGTCGACCTCCAGCAGGACTTCGCCCTCAACCAGCCGCTGTCCACGTTCGCCCTCGCCGCGTTCGAACTGCTCGACCCCGAGTCGCCGTCGTACGCGCTCGACATGGTGTCCGTCGTGGAGTCGACCCTGGACGACCCGCGGCAGATCCTCGCCGCCCAGCAGAACAAGGCGCGCGGCGAGGCCGTGGCCCAGATGAAGGCCGACGGCGTCGAGTACGAGGAGCGCATGGAGCGCCTCCAGGACATCACGTACCCGAAGCCGCTGGAGGAGTTGCTCTTCCACGCGTACAACACGTACCGCAAGAGCCACCCCTGGGTCGGCGACCATCCGCTGTCGCCGAAGTCGGTCATCCGCGACATGTACGAACGGGCGCTGTCCTTCACGGAGTTGGTGTCCCACTACGAGCTGGCTCGCACCGAGGGCATCGTGCTGCGCTACCTCGCCAGCGCCTACAAGGCCCTCGACCACACCGTCCCCGACGGTCTCAAGTCCGAGGACCTGCAGGACCTGATCGAGTGGCTGGGCGAGATGGTGCGCCAGGTCGACTCCAGCCTGCTCGACGAGTGGGAGCAGCTGGCCAACCCGGAGGAGATGACCGCCGAGGAGGCCCAGGAGAAGGCCGACGAGGTCAAGCCGGTCACCGCCAACGCGCGCGCCTTCCGCGTCCTGGTCCGCAACGCCATGTTCCGCCGCGTCGAACTGGCCGCCCTGGACCAGGTGGAGGAACTGGGCGAGATGGACGCCGAGTCCGGCTGGGACGCCGACGCGTGGGGCGAGGCGATGGACAAGTACTGGGACGAGTACGACGACCTCGGCACCGGCCCCGACGCCCGCGGCCCCAAGCTGCTGATCATCGAGGAGGAGCCGCACAACGGACTGTGGCGGGTCCGGCAGATCTTCCACGACCCGAACGGCGACCACGACTGGGGCATCAGCGCAGAGATCGACCTCGCCGCCTCGGACGCGGAGGGCCGCGCGGTCGTGCGCGTCACCGACGTCGGCCAGCTGTGACCGGCCGGGCAGCAGCGAGCACAGGAGCATCTCACCCATGACGACGAACCCGGCCGAGAGACTCGTCGACCTGCTCGACCTGGAGCAGATCGAGGTCGACATCTTCCGTGGCCGCAGCCCGCAGGAGTCTCTGCAGCGGGTCTTCGGCGGGCAGGTGGCGGGCCAGGCCCTGGTCGCCGCCGGCCGCACCACCGAGGGCGACCGGCCCGTGCACTCGCTGCACGCCTACTTCCTGCGCCCCGGCCGCCCGGGTGTGCCGATCGTCTACCAGGTGGAGCACGTGCGCGACGGGCGCTCCTTCACCACCCGGCGGGTCACGGCCGTCCAGCAGGGCCGCACGATCTTCAACCTCACCGCCTCCTTCCACAAGCCGGAGGACGGTGGCTTCGATCACCAGCTGCCCCCGGCCCGCGAAGTCCCCGACCCCGAGTCCCTGCCCACGGTCACGGACGAGATCCGCGAGCACCTGGGCACGCTGCCCGAGCAGCTGGAGCGAATGGCCCGCCGCCAGCCGTTCGACATCCGGTACGTGGACCGGTTGCGGTGGACCGCCGAGGAGGTCCGCGACGCCGAGCCGCGCAGCGCCGTGTGGATGCGCGCCGTCGGACCGCTGGGCGACGACCCGCTCGTGCACACCTGCGCCCTGACCTACGCCAGCGACATGACCCTGCTGGACGCCGTGCGCATCCCGGTCGAGCCGCTGTGGGGGCCGCGCGGCTTCGACATGGCGTCGCTGGACCACGCCATGTGGTTCCACCGCCCCTTCCGCGCGGACGACTGGCTGCTGTACGACCAGGAGTCCCCCATCGCGGTCGGCGGCCGCGGTCTGGCCCGCGGCCGCATCTACGACCGGGACGGCCGGCTGGTGGTCTCGGTCGTGCAGGAGGGGCTCTTCCGGAAGCTGGGCTGACGCGCGGCGTGCACCGCCCGGACGGCTCCGATCGCGCCGGTGCCCCGCTCCGGCGACCATGGCAGGAGGCGGCCCAGCCGGCGTCACCCGTCCGCCGATCCGGGAGGTGTCCACGCTGCACACCGTGCTCCCCGTCGTGTTCGCGGTCTGCGCGGCTCTCAGCAACGCCGTCGCGACGGTGCTGCAGCGCAAGGCGGCGCTGTCCGTGCCGCGCTCCGAGGGCCTGCGGGCCGGGCTGATGCTCGATCTGCTGCGCCGGCCGATCTGGCTGGCCGGCATCGTCGCGGTGATCGGCGCCGCCGTCTGCCAGGCGCTGGCGCTCGCGACCGGGCCGCTGACGATCGTGCAGCCGTTGTTCGTGCTGGAACTGCCGCTCACGCTGGTCGTCGCCTCTCTGCTGATGCACCGGCGGCTGCCGGGGTCGGGCTGGCTGGCTGTGACGGTGGTGGTGGCGGGGCTGGCGGTCGCGCTGGCCGCGGCCGCCCCGTCCGGCAACCGCACCCATGTGGAGCTGGACCGCTGGATCCCCGCGCTCGCCGTGTGCGCGGGTGCGGTGGCCGGTCTCGCCCTCGCGGCTCTGAAGCGGCCGGAGGGCCGTGCCCGGGCGGCCTGCCTCGGTGCGGCGACGGCGATCAGCTACGCGGTGACCGCCGCCCTGATGAAGGCGGCGACGCACATCCTCGACCAGCAGGGACTGGCCGGTTTCCTCACCGCCTGGCAGACGTACGCCTTCGCCGTGACCGGGGTGTGCGCGCTGTTCCTGCTGGAGAACGCCATGCAGGCCGGTCCGCTGGTCGCCTCGCAGCCGGCGCTCACCCTCGGTGACGCGCTGGTGAGCCTCGCGCTCGGCATCCTGCTGTACGAGGAGACGGTCCGTACCGGGTGGTGGCTGCTGCCCCAGCTGTTCGGCGTGGCACTGATCGCCGCGGGGGTGCTCGCCCTGGCGCGCATCCCGCTCACCCAGTCGCTGGTGGCACCGGGCGAGGAGCGCCGGACGGTGGACGCGCCCTGACCGGCGGAGGCGGGTCGAGCACCGGGGGGATCACGTACTCCTGGCGGAGCGACGGCCTCTGCATCGCAGCCGGGTCAGCAGACCGGTCGGCTTCGGGTGCTCGGGGGGTGCCGGGACGGTGGGTGGGGCTGGAAGCGTGGGTGGGGCCGGAAGCGTGCGTGGGGTTGGAAGCGTGGATGAGGCCGGAAGCGTGGATGGGGTCGGTTCCGGCAGCGGGTGCGGTGCCGGGCCTTCCCCGCGGGCCGCCTCCAGCGTGTGGGCCAGGTCCGCGCGGAACCAGGCCACTTCGTCGGGGTCGGTCGCCGTCGTGAGCCGCTGGACGAGCTCGGCGGCCGGTGAGCCGGGCGCTCCGTGGCCGGGGAGGCGGGGGCGGAAGCGGTCCAGCCGGGCTCGCTCGGCGGGGTCCTGGACGACTTCCGCCACGTCGGCCGGGTCGAGGAGGGCGGCGACGGCTGCCGCGCGCGCCCACGGGTCGTCACCCGCCTGCCGCAGCAGGAAACCGCTGTGCCGCCCTCGCCAGTTCCGGGGGCGGCGGTCCAGCCCGGCCTTCAGTCCTTCACGGATCTCCGCCGGCAGGCGTCCGGACAGCAGCCGGGCGTTGCTCGCCTCGGCCGTGAACTGCCGAAGCTCCTCGGTCAGATAGAGCCAGACGACGGCCCGGTAGCGGTTGAGGTAGAAGCTCACCGGTACGAGCAGGCCGAAGCGGGCCAGAGTCGTGAACCGGGTGGGCGCGATCTCCATGAGCGCGGCGCCCTCCTGGGTGCCGGTGGTACTGACCCGTTCCCGGAGGCCGTCGGGGAAGCCGTCGGCGGCACGCAGCCGGTCGAGTTCGGCGCGTGTCACGCGTCGGCCTCCCCCACCTTCGTCCGGGGTGGTCCGGACGAGCCCCAGGTTCACCGCGAGATCGAACTCGCCGCGCTTCAAGCCGAGTTCGCGAGCGGCTCGGCTGGGTCCGAAGGTGGAGGGGTCGGTCTTCGCGAGCGTTCCTGACATGGTCTTCTCCCCCGTGGAGTCGGTGAACGGGTGCCGTCACCGCGTGGCGGTGTGCGGTGCGGCCACCGCGTGGCGTGGCGGCGTGCGGTCACCGCGTGGCGTGGTGGCGTGCGGTCACCGCGTGCCGTGGCGGTGTGCGGTCGTCGTGGAAAGACCGTAGCCCGTTCCGCCCACCTCGTGGCGAGCCTGTGGATAACTCCCCGGGGGACGAAGAACTCGCAGGTCAGGCGTCCTTCGCCGGTTTGGGCTCGGGCTGGCGGGCGTCCACGTCCAAGTGCTCGCCGACCCGGTTGACCAGCAGTGTCATCTCGTACGCGATCTGGCCGATGTCGGCCTCCGCGCCGCTGAGGACGCACAGACAGCTGCCCGTGCCGGCCGCGGTGACGAACAACACCGCGTCGTCGAACTCGATCATCGTCTGCCGGACGCTGCCCGCGCCGAAATGCCGTCCCGAGCCCTTGGCCAGGCTGTGCAGGCCGGACGACACGGCCGCGAGGTGCTCGGCGTCCTCGCGGCGCAGTCCGGTGCTCGCGCCCGTCACCAGGCCGTCGTTGGACAGGACCAGTGCGTGCCGGACGTCGTGGACGCGCTCGGTCAGGTCGTCCAGCAGCCAGTCGAGTCCCTGGTTCTGCGCCATGTCCTGATCTCCCCGTTTTCTCCCCGTGCGATTCTCCTCCTGGCCGGAGGATCTCCACGCCAGCCTTCCCCAGGACCGCGGTCGGGGCAAGGAGGATGGGAGCCATGGCAGAGAAGATGACCGACGCGCAATGGCGGGAGTTCGTCTCCCACGGCACCCGCACCGGAAAGCTCTCGACGGTGCGCGCCGACGGCAGCCCGCACGTGACCCCGATCTGGTTCGTGCTGGACGGCGACGAGCTGGTGTTCAACACCGGCAAGGGCAGTGTGAAGGGGCGCAACATCGTCCGGGACGGCCGGGTCGCCGTGTGCGTGGACGACGACCGGCCGCCGTACTCGTTCGTCGTGCTGACGGGCCGCGCGCGGGTCTCCGAGGACCTCGACGAGGTGCGACGCTGGGCCACCCGGATCGGCGCCCGGTACATGGGCGAGGAGCGCGCGGAGGAGTTCGGCGCCCGCAACGGCGTGCCGGGCGAACTCCTCGTCCGCGTCACCATCGACCGGGTCCTGGCGGAGCGGAACGTCGCGGACTGACCCGGTGGCACCGCGGTCACTCGGGTCACCGGGATACCGCCTCATCGGCCTCACCGAGATCACCAGAGCCGCCGAAGACCAGAAACACCAGCGGCACCAGGGTCAGCCGACCGACTCGAGGAGCCGGGCGGTGTGCATCCGCCCGGCGTACTCGACGAGCCGGATCAACACCTCCTTCCCCGAGTCGCGGTCGCGCGCGTCGCACAGCACGACGGGCGTCCCCCGGTCCAGGTCGAGGGCGCGCGAGACGTCCGGGGCGCCGTACCGCCCGGCCCCCGCGAAGCAGTTGACGGCCACGACGAACGGGATGCGCCGGTGCTCGAAGTAGTCGACCGCCGGGAAGCAGTCCTCCAGGCGCCGGGTGTCGGCGAGCACCACCGCACCGAGCGCCCCCCGCGCCAACTCGTCCCACAGGAACCAGAAGCGGTCCTGGCCGGGCGTGCCGAACAGGTACAGGGACAGGTCGGAGCGGAGGGTGATCCGGCCGAAGTCCATGGTGACGGTGGTGGTGGTCTTGCGGTCCACGCCGTCGGTGTCGTCCACCGACCGGCCCGCCTCGCTGAGGAGTTCCTCGGTGCGCAGCGGCCGGATCTCGCTGACGGCGCCGACCAGGGTGGTCTTGCCCACCCCGAACCCGCCGGCGACCAGAATCTTCAACGCCAGCGCGGCGCTCTCGCCGTCCGCGGCGTCGGGGTGCTCGGAGACCATTGATCACTTCTCTCGGGACTGTCGGCAACGGTGACGTGCCTGCGGATGGGATGCGAGTTCCTCCACGCCGGATGTGCGGCCGTCCGCGCGGGTTCGGTCACAGCGCCCTCAGCCCTTCGATCACCTCGCGCAGCATGCGCTCGTCGGGCCGTTGCGCCGGAGGCACGGGGCGGCTGATGGTGACACAGCCGGGCTCCAGGGCGTGAGCGCCCGGTGGCGGCGAGCGCGCGGACGGTGCAGCGCACGCCGAGGGCGGCGCCCGCACACGCCATCACGTACGACAGCGCGGGGGTCAGCCACCCCAGGACGGCGTGGTCCTGGTGTCCCATGACCTCGGGACGCTAGACCCGGAACAGGCGCACAAAGGGGGCACATTCCGAAAGGTATTGCAATATGACGCACGATGCGCCGGAACGATCGGGTCACGCTCGAACGTGTGCGCTGAGGCGTCATCCCTGCCGGTGAGGAATCATGCGGTGCATGAGCGACGACCAGACACGTGTCCAGGAGTTCTTCGCCGCCCGCGCCGCCGACTGGGACACCCGGTTCCCCGACGACGGCCCGGCCTACGCCGCCGCCGTCGCGGAGCTCGGGCTGCGGGCGGGGGACCGTGTGCTCGACGCCGGGTGCGGCACCGGACGGGCCCTGCCGCCCCTGCGTGCCGCCGTGGGGCCATCAGGGGTGGTGCTCGGGGCCGATCTGACCCCGGCCATGCTGCGGGAGGCCGTGCGGGCCGGGCGGGACCGTGACGGGACGCTGCTGCTCACGGATGTCGCCGCGCTGCCCCTGCGCGCGGGGTCGCTGGACGCCGTGTTCGGGGCGGGGCTCATCTCGCATCTGCCGAAGCCCGCCGAGGACTTGCGGGAGCTGGCGCGTGTGGTGCGCCCCGGTGGTGTGCTGGCGCTGTTCCACCCGATCGGCAGGGCCGCCCTCGCGGCCCGCCACGGCCGTCCGCTCACCCCGGACGACCTGCGCGCGGAGCCCAACCTCCGCCCGCTCCTGGCCGGTTCGGGGTGGCGGCTGACCTCGTACGTCGACGAGTACACCCGCTTCCTGGCCCTGGCCGTACGCGAGGGCTGAGCTGCCCCGAGGAGATGGCGGCCCCTCACCCGGCCGCGGCGTCCGACACTCCGGTGTGCCGCACCGGGCAGCCCCGGACGCCCGGGACCGGCCACGTCCCCAGTGCGGCGATCTCGTAGCCGTTCGGGTAGCCCTTGATCTCCCGGTTCTGGCGGGCGAAGTGCGGGGCGCGCCGCGGCGGCAGCAGTCGGACGGCACGCCCCCGCAGCCGTACCGCGCGGCGCACCCACGCGCGTGTGGCGGCACTCGGCGGGGTGTAACGGAACGCCTCCAGGAGCGCGTCGTCGAGCAGCGAGAGCGTCGCGGTGCGCAGCAGCGGCGCGAGCGGGCGCGGGTACCAGGAGGCCATCAGGTCGAGCGTGGCGTCCGAGACGCGGCGGGCGTCCTCGTCCCAGGCGAAGTGGGCGGCCTCGTAGTCGTCGAGGCAGGTCTCGAACTCCTCGTACGTCCGGGGGATGTCCTTGATGCCCATGTGGCGGCCGAGCGTGCGGTAGTGGACCACGCCGGCGACGGTCTCGTGGCGCGACATCCTGCGCCAGCCGTAGGCGTCGATCCACCGTTTCGGCATCACGACGAACGTGCAGAGGACGTACCGCATGTCCTCGTCGCTGATGTCGTAACTGCGGTGCATCCCGTTGATGCGGCGGATCGCGGTCCGGCCCTGCTCGCTGCCGAAGCCGTGCTCCACGATGGTGTCCAGGAGCAGCGACGTGTCGTCGTAGCGCTTCTGCGTGCGGTCCGTGAGCTCCGCGGTCCGGGCGAGCAGCCGGCCGATGCTGGGGACGGCGTACGTGCGGTACAGCGCCAGTTCCAGGGAGCGGGCGAAGTCCCAGGGGAACTCGTAGGCCACGCTCAGCCGGTAGATCTCCGTGGCCTCGCGGTACGGGTCCATCCCGCGGATCCGTTCGAGCCGTTCGAACCGCTTCACCGTGCCGTCCCCCTTCTGCCTGCGAACTTCCAACTCTACGTTGGTGACCTGGAGATGACCCGTGAGCGGGGACAGCGCGCCGGGGGAAGGTGGTCAGCGATGTGGGACAAGGTCCGCAAGGCCGGGGAGAGGGTCGCTCACGCCCTTCGCCCGGAGCCGAGGACGGGCGGCGGTGAGCGTCCGCACAATCTCTTCGAGGCCGCCGCCGTCTATGTCGCGGCGAGCGCGCAGGACGACCGGGAACGGGCCGACGAGGCGGCCGGCTGGGTGTCACCCGAGGCGCTGTCGTTCGGGGTGAACGAGCTGGCCTGCCGGGCCGTGGTGGCGCTGGCGCGCGAGCGCGGCGAGTCGCCCGGAGCCGTGGCCCGTGAGCTGCTGGGGCTGCCGGCGGCGTGAGAGCCGGGGCGCGGGACGGCCGATTCGCCCCTGTCCGCCGGAAAACTGCAGCTCCGCGTGCGCTTGCGAGGTCGTGACAAGCGGCTTCCGCTCGCACTAGGGTGCGCGCCGTCGGACGAATGGATGGGGGTACTGGGATGGCCGGGACGGACGAGGACGCCGTCGCCGCCGCGGACGATGCGCTCTATGTGCTCACGGCGGTGCTGCTGACGCCGGCGAAGTTCCCGAGTGTGCTGGGCGACGACTACCCGGAGGCGTGCGCGGCGCTGGGCCTCGCGCCGCTCGCCGACGGCTACGGGCTGGTACTCGGACAGGACGGCGAGGGCGCCCGGTGGACGGTCGTCATCGACGACGTCTCCCTGGTGGCGGTCGCGATCGCCTCGTGGGACTGCGGCATGGAGTACGAGCTGTCGCCCGACGAGCGCACGGTGGTCGCGGCCCTGCCCGGCTGGCCCCTCGCGGTGGCCGTCGCGGCGCCCGGCGTGCCCGCGCCGCACGACCCCGGCCCGGAGGCCGACGACCGGCCGCCGCTGACTCCGCCGGACACCAGCGTGTGGGGTCCGGCCCAGCGGCGCCTGGGCGCGGACGAGATCGCACTGCAGTGGGCGACCTGGCGGGAGCAGGTCGACGACGCGGCCTTCCCGCAGCCGGGGACGGCGGCGACGCCGGATGACGACGGCGAGGCCGCCGACGGTCCGGCCGGCGGGACGGGGAACGGGTCGGCGGGCCACAGCGGCATCCGGCGCGTCCTGGCGGAGGCGCGCACCTACATCGACACGCCACCGCCGCTGGGGCGGGTCCGCTCGTCGTTCGCGCCGGGTGACGCGCGGACCCTGCGGGCCGACGGTCCCGGCTGGTCGCTGGTGGCCAGGACCGACGACATCGCTTTCGTGCTGCTGGACGAGGAGCCCGGCGAGGTCCTGCCGGTGGGGCGGGGGCCGGAGCTGCCGGGCCTCCTCGCGGCACTCGACAAGATGGCGGTACGGCCGGCCTGAGCGATCCGGGCGATCAGCGGCCCAGTTCCTTGCGGGTGACGCGGCGCAGCCTGCGCCGCTGTGCGGGATCGAGCGTGAGGTAGGCGGCGGCCGGGACTCCCAGGATGATCAGAAGCGCGGCCCACCAGGGCAGCCAGATCAGCAGGATGAGCCCGGCCGCCACACCACCCGCGGCGATCTTGGCGTTCTTCGACATGACTGTCGCCTCCTTCGCGGCCTGTGCCGCTCTCTGTCCTGAAAACGGCACCGCGTTTCCGGCGGTTCCACCGCCACCCCTGAGACATCCCTGAGGTGCGACCCCGAGGCGACCCCTAACCCCTAGGCGCCCCTAGGCGACCCTGAGAAGAGGAACCGCCGCGGCGGAACACCGCAACGCACCTCACCGCGCATCCATGGTGACCCACCTCACACCGAAGCCATACCCACCCGTTCACAGATTGCTGTATCCTCGGCGACTCCGACTCCACTAGTCAAATTTGAGGAATCAGCCATAACCGAGCAGTCGACTCCCCCGGCACCGTCCTCCGTTTCCTCCGCTTCCTCCTCCAGCCTCTCCGACCTTCCGGAACTGGCCTGGTGCAGTGCCGTGTTCCTGCCCGGCGACCCGGCCCGCACCGGCACCGTCGCCTTCTGGCGCCCCGACGGCGCCCCTCCTCCGGCCGTCACGCCGGCATCTGTCGCGGGGCCGACCGTCGCGGGGCCGACCTTCGCGGAGCTGACCGTCGCCGTGCCCGGCAGCGACGGGCCCGAGGCGGTGGACGTGCCCGCCGTGCTGATGCCGGTGGGCGCGGCCCTGCCGCTCCTCACCCGCGCGCGGGTGGCCGGGGAAGGCCACCGCGCCACCGTCTTCTGGGGCGCGGCCGCGTTCCAGGCGCTGCACCTCGTGGCCCGTGGACTGCTGCTGCCGGGGCTGTCGCCGGGCGACCAGGACGCCTGGCGCACCGGCCCGCTGGGCGCCCCGGACATCGAGGCCCTGCGCCGACTCGCCGCCGCGATGCCGCCCGAGGCACACGCCGTGCCGCTGCCGGGCACCGGGCCCCTGCGGCTGCCCGACCCGGAGCAGCACCTGCGCGCCTTCCTCGACGCCGTGGCCGACAGCCTGCCCCGCTCCCCCGCCGCGGCCCTGGTGACCGGCGGACCCGCCTACGCGTCACCGGAACCGGTGCATCTGCCCGAACTGCGCCCCTGGGCCGCCGACATCGCCGCGGGTCTCGACGCGGGCGTGCGGCTGTCGCTGCGCGTCGAGGTGCGCGGTCTGCCCGGGACGGCCGATGGCGGGACCGCCGACGCCGACGCCGACACCGACGCTTGGGCCGACACCGACACCAATCCTTGGGACGACACCGAAACCGACACCAACACCGACGCCGGCGTGAGGTTCCGGGCCGTGCTCCAGGTGCACGGCGTGAGCGACCCGGCGCTCGTCGCGGACGCCGCGGACGTCTGGGCGGGCACCGCGGGCGAGGCACTCGGCCCGCGCGCGCGGATGGACGCCCTGCTCGCCCTGCGCCGGGCCGCCCGGGCCTGGACCCCGCTCACCCCGCTGCTGTCCGCGACCGTGCCGGACGCCATGGAACTCACCGACGACGAGGTCACCGAACTCCTCGGCGCGGGCGCCCACGCCCTGGCGGCGGCCGGCGTGGACGTGCACTGGCCGCGGGAACTGGTCCGTGAGCTCACCACGCGCGCGGAGGTGGGGCCCTCCGGCGACGAGCGGAACGACGGCCGCTCCTTCGCCGCCGTGCCGTCGTTCCTCTCCGCCGACGCGCTGCTCGCGTTCGACTGGTCCTTCGCCGTCGGCGACCGGACACTGAGCCGCGCGGAGCTGGACCGGCTCGCCGAAGCCAAGCGCCCCGTGGTGCGACTGCGCGACCAGTGGATCCTGCTCGACCCCCGGGAAGTGGCGCTCGCCCGCTCCCGGCAGGACCGCAAGGTCACCCCGGTCGACGCCTTGGGAGCCGCCCTGACGGGCTGGACCGAGGTGGACGGACGGCGGATCGAGGTACGGCCCACCGGCTGGCTGGCGGCGCTGCGGGAGCGGCTGGCGGACCCCGAGGCGCAACGGCCCGTGGCGCAGCCGGCCGCCCTCGCGGCCACTCTGCGCGACTACCAGCGGCGGGGACTGAACTGGCTCGCGAGCATGACGTCGCTGGGTCTGGGCTGCTGCCTCGCCGACGACATGGGTCTCGGCAAGACGATCACGCTGATCGCGCTGCACCTGCATCGGCAGGCCGACGCGCAGTCCGCCGGCCCCACCCTGGTGGTCTGCCCGACGTCCCTGATGGGCAACTGGCAGCGGGAGATCGAGCGGTTCGCGCCCGGCACGCCGGTGCGGCGCTTCCACGGCCCGCGCCGGGACCTGGCGGGCCTCGTGGACGGCGAGTTCGTGCTCACCACCTACGGCACCATGCGCCTGGACGCGGCCCGGCTGGCGGAGGTGCCCTGGGGCCTGCTCGTGGCGGACGAGGCCCAGCACGTGAAGAACCCGTACTCCTCCACGGCGCGGCAGTTGCGTTCCATCGGGGCACGCGCGCGTGTGGCGCTCACCGGCACCCCGGTGGAGAACAACCTGTCGGAGCTGTGGGCGATCCTCGACTGGGCGACGCCGGGACTGCTGGGCCGGCTCGGCACCTTCCGCAGGCGGTACGCGCAGGCCGTGGAGGGCGGCCGGGATCCGGCCGCGGCGGACCGTCTGGCCCGGCTCGTACGGCCGTTCCTGCTGCGCCGCCGCAAGTCCGATCCGGGTATCGCGCCGGAGCTGCCGCCGAAGACGGAGACCGACCACGCCGTGTCGCTGACCTCCGAGCAGACGGCGCTGTACGAGGCCGTGGTGCGGGAGGCGCTCGCGGACATCTCCGGCGCGGACAGCATGGCGCGGCGCGGGCTGATCGTGAAGCTGCTGACGGGCCTGAAGCAGATCTGCAACCACCCGGCGCAGTACCTCAAGGAGGAGCGGCCGGTGATCTCCGGTCGCTCCGGGAAGCTGGAACTGCTGGACGAACTGCTCGACACGATCCTCGCCGAGGGCGCGGGCGTGCTGGTCTTCACGCAGTACGTGCGGATGGCCCGCCTCCTGGAACGGCACCTGACCGCCCGCGGCACGCCCTCGCAGTTCCTGCACGGGGGCACGCCCGTCGCCGAGCGCGAGGCCATGGTGCAGCGTTTCCAGGACGGTGAGGTGCCCGTGTTCCTGCTCTCGTTGAAGGCGGCCGGCACCGGCCTGAACCTCACCCGGGCCGAGCACGTCGTGCACTACGACCGCTGGTGGAACCCTGCCGTCGAGGCCCAGGCGACGGACCGTGCCTACCGCATCGGGCAGACCCGGCCCGTGCAGGTGCACCGGATCATCGCGGAGGGAACCGTCGAGGACCGCATCGCCGAACTGCTGACCCGCAAGCGGGAGCTGGCGGACGCGGTCCTCGGCTCGGGCGAGGCGGCGCTCACGGAACTGACGGACGCGGAACTGGCCGATCTGGTCGCACTGCGAGGGGGCCTGCGATGACGAGGTACGACGGCGACACGGAACGCACGTTCGCGGCGCTGCCACCCGCGCGCGGGCGGGGCTTCGCCCAGACCTGGTGGGGTCAGGCGTGGCTGAAGGCGCTGGAGGACACGGCGCTGGACAACGCGCAGCTCAAGGCGGGCCGTCGGCTCGCCCGCGCGGGAGCGGTCGGGGCGGTGTCGGTCCGCCCGGGCCGTCTCACGGCCGTCGTCCAGGACCGCGACCGCACGGCGCACCGGGCCGACGTCCTGCTGGAGGAATTGTCGCCCGGGCAGTGGGACCGCCTGCTGGACATGACGGTGGAGCGGGCCGGGCACGTGGCGGCGCTGCTGGACCGGGAGATGCCGCCGCACCTGGTCGAGGACGCGGCGGCGGCGGGCGTCGACCTGCTGCCCGGTCTGGGCGATCTGGAGCCGCAGTGCGACTGCGGGGCGTGGGACCACTGCGGGCACACCGCGGCGCTCTGCTACCAGGTGGCACGGTTGCTGGACCAGGACCCGTTCGTCCTGCTGCTGATGCGCGGGCGTGGCGAGGACGGACTGCTGGGCGACCTGCAGCGGCGCAGTGCCACATCCGCCGCGGAACCCGCCGGACCGGAGGGCGTGGACGCCGCCGAGGCCTACGCCGCCGGTGACATCCTGCCGCCGCTCCCGGAGCTTCCGGCACTGCCCGACGGGCCCGGTGTGCCGCCGTCCCTGGACGCCGAGACGGCGCCCGCGCCGGGCGTCGACCCGGCCGCGCTGGAGTTCCTGGCCGCGCGCACGGCCGGACGGGCCCACCGGCTGCTCGGAGAAGCGCTCCGGGGTGTCTTCGAGGCGGAACTGACGCCCGAGCAGGACGCGGTGCGGCTGGCCGCGGGCGAGGCCGGGCAGGAGGCGTCCGCAGGGCAGGAGACCGCTCCCGGCCGGGAGGTGGCGGACCGTCTCGCCGACGGCTCCGGCCGCGGCCGGGAAGGGCTGGCGGCCGCCGTCCGTGCGTGGCGCCTCGGTGGTGCTCAAGCGCTGTCCGTCCTCGACGAGGAGTGGCGCGTGGAGGGCGAGGTGCTCGCACGCGCGCGTGCCGCCCTGGACTCGGCCTGGGACGCGGACGAACGGCCCGGGCTGCGGGCGCGGGCGAACCGCTGGACGGCCACCGGCGCACCGGTCCAGTTGCGCCTCGGCCGGGACGGCCGGTGGTGGCCCTACCGCAAGGAAGGCGGCCGCTGGCTGCCCGCCGGAGCAGCGACCCTGGACCCGGCCACGGCACTGGTGTCGGCGCAACTCGCCGCCGAGGCGGCCGCGCCGGGCTCAGGGCAGTAGCTCACTGACCGAGGTCCAGGGACGGAACAAGCGATTCCAGCCCGCTGGGCAGATGGCTGGGCAGATCACTCGGCAGCCGGGTCGGCAGGTCACTGGGCAGGTCGCTCGGCAGCCGGGTCGGAAACCCCGAGGGCAATGAGGTCGGCAGGCCGCTCGGCAGCCGGGTGGGAATGCCGATGGAGGGCGCGGACGTGCCGCTCGAGCCCGCGCCGGGCGGTTCGTCCTCGTCCGGCGAGTCGTCACGTCCCGAGGCCATCAGCACCACGAGGGACACGGCTGCGACGGCCACGAGCAGGGCCAGCAGCAGGAACAGCGGGTTCCGGCGCCGGGGAGGACCGGGCGGACGGGGCGGTACGGGCGGCATGGCCATACGGACCAGAGTCGCGGCGTACCGCTCGCCGCGGGAGGGGCGCGCGGAAGCTGATACGGACTCATGGCACGGACCGCATGGTTCCGGTGCACGACGGCGAACCGCGCCCAGTCGATGCCGGCGACAGCGAGCACGGCGTCGTCGGCCGGCCACCCCGACCGGCCACCCCGCCCAGCCACCCCGACCGGCCGCAGGGCCCGCACAGGCGGGTGAGACGCGGGCACGACGCAGGTGTACGCGGCTCACCGCCCACACCACGCGCGCGTGCGCGACTGACCACCGGCACGACGCGCGCGTGCACGGCTCACCGCCGACACCACGCGCGCGTGCGCTGTCCGGCGGTCGGTCGCCGCCACGCGCGTGGCGACCGACCGCCAGAACCCCACCCCGTGGAGCCTGGACAGCCTCGACAGCACACGCGCGTGCAGCGGACCCCGCGCCCACCCCCGCGCACGGGGATCAGCCGCGCGCGCCCAGCAGGTGGTCCATGGCCAGCTGGTCCAGGCGCTCGAAGGCCATGCCGCGGGCCGCGGCCGCCTCGACGTCGAACGTCTCGAAGGCCGAGCGGTCGTCGAGCAGGGCCTGCAGGCCGTCCGCGGCGGTCGGCTGGGCCAGCTCGTCCAGGCGGGCCGCCCGCAGGGCCTCCTGGACCTCCGGGTCGGCACGGAACGCGGACGCGCGCTCCTTGAGGATGAGGTAGTTGCGCATGCAGCCGGCAGCCGAGGCCCATACGCCGTCGAGGTCCTCGGTCCGCGGCGGCTTGAAGTCGAAGTGGCGGGGACCGGCGTATCCGGCCGACTCCAGCAGGTCGACGAGCCAGAACGCGGCGCGCAGGTCACCGGCGCCGAACCGCAGGTCCTGGTCGTACTTGATGCCGGACTGGCCGTTGAGGTCGATGTGGAACAGCTTGCCCGCCCACAGCGCCTGCGCGATGCCGTGCGGGAAGTTCAGCCCGGCCATCTGCTCGTGCCCGACCTCGGGGTTCACGCCGTACAGCTCCGGACGCTCCAGACGCTCGATGAACGCCAGGGCGTGGCCGACCGTCGGCAGCAGGATGTCGCCGCGCGGCTCGTTCGGCTTGGGCTCGATCGCGAAGCGCAGGTCGTAGCCCTGGGAGGTGACGTACTCACCCAGCAGGTCGAAGGCCTCCTTCATCCGGTCCAGGGCCGCGCGGACGTCCTTCGCGGCGCCCGACTCGGCGCCCTCGCGGCCGCCCCAGGCCACGTACACCTCGGCGCCGAGCTCGACGGCGAGGTCGATGTTGCGGATGGTCTTGCGCAGCGCGTAACGGCGCACGTCGCGGTCGTTGGCGGTGAACGCGCCGTCCTTGAACACCGGGTGCGTGAAGAGGTTGGTGGTGGCCATCGGCACCTTCATGCCGGTGGCGTCCAGCGCCTGCCGGAAGCGCTTGATGTGGGCCTCGCGCTCGGTGTCGCTCGAGCCGAAGGGGATCAGGTCGTCGTCGTGGAAGGTGACGCCGTGGGCGCCGAGCTCGGCCAGGCGCTGCACCGTCTCGACCGGGTCGAGGGCACGCCGCGTGGCGTCGCCGAAGGGGTCCCGTCCCTGCCAGCCGACGGTCCACAAGCCGAAGGTGAATTTGTCCTCGGGGGTGGGCTGGTAGCTCATGCCGCGGCTCCTTGCTCGCTGAGGGTATTTCGTCATGCCGATTTACAAATTAGTATGCGAACACCTCTCTGGGAAGAGACGACGTGCCTTCAGAACGAAGACACGTGCCGCGCGCAGTAGGGAGAAGCCCGATGTCAGCAGCCGAGGGTCCGCTCGTCGTCGGCGTGGACTCGTCCACCCAGTCCACCAAGGCGCTGGTCGTCGACGTGGCCACCGGCCGGGTCGTCGCGAGCGGCCAGGCGCCGCACACGGTCTCCTCGGGGGCCGGCCGCGAGAGCGACCCGCGCCAGTGGTGGGACGCGCTGCGCGAGGCCCTGCACCAGTGCGGGGAGGCCGCGCACGAGGCCGCCGCCGTGTCGGTGGGCGGCCAGCAACACGGCCTGGTCACCCTGGACGAGCGGGGCGAGCCGGTGCGCCCGGCCCTGCTGTGGAACGACGTGCGCTCGGCGCCGCAGGCCCGCCGGCTCACGGAGGAACTCGGCGGGGCGAAGTTCTGGGCGGAGCGGACCGGAAGCGTCCTGGCCGCCTCGTTCACCGTCACCAAGTGGGCCTGGCTGGCGGAGCACGAACCGGACGCGGTGCGCGCCACGAGGGCCGTGCGCCTCCCCCACGACTACCTGACCGAGCGGCTCACGGGCCAGGGCACGACCGACCGCGGCGACGCCTCGGGCACGGGCTGGTGGGCGTCCGGGACGGAGGCGTACGACGAGGAGATCCTGGCGCACGTGGGACTCGACCCGGCCCTGCTGCCGCGGGTGGTCCGGCCCGGCGAGGTGGCGGGCACGGTGCGTGACAGCCATGATCTGCCGTTCTCCAAGGGGACCCTGGTCGCGCCGGGCACCGGCGACAACGCCGCGGCCGCGCTGGGGCTGGGCGTGCGTCCGGGCACGCCGGTGATGAGCCTCGGCACCTCGGGCACGGTGTACGCCGTGTCGCGCCACCGGCCCGCCGACCCGAGCGGCACGGTGGCGGGCTTCGCCGACGCCCGCGGCGACTGGCTCCCGCTGGCCTGCACCCTCAACTGCACGCTCGCCGTCGACCGGATCGCGACGCTGCTGGGCCTGGACCGCGAGGCCGTCGAACCCGGCACGGCCGTCACGCTGCTGCCCTTCCTGGACGGCGAACGCACCCCGAACCTGCCGAACGCCTCCGGCGTGCTGCACGGCCTGCGCCACGACACGACGGCCGGCCAGCTCCTCCAGGCCGCCTACGACGGGGCCGTCCACTCCCTGCTGGGCGCGCTCGACCTGGTCCTCGACGAGGACGCCGACCGCTCGGCGCCCCTGCTGCTGATCGGCGGCGGCGCCCGGGGCAGGGCCTGGCAGGACACCGTACGGCGGCTGTCGGGGCGTCCGGTGCAGGTGCCCGAGGCGAAGGAACTGGTGGCGCTGGGGGCCGCCGCGCAGGCGGCCGGGCTGCTCACCGGGGAGGACCCGGCTGCGGTCGCACGGCGGTGGGACACGGCGGCCGGACCTGTCCTCGACGCCGTGGAGCGGGACGAGGAGACGCTGGCCCGGATCGCCGGGGTACTCTCCGACGCGGCTCCGCTGCTGGAGCGGCCCACCGACATCCACTGAGGACTGGCGTCAGGCATGACCGCACCGCTGCACGAGACCCGTCCGGCCGGGCCGGGACGCGCGCCGTCCGAGCCCCACCCCGCCGGGCCGGGCCGCGCGCTGCCCGACACCCAGCAGGGCATGCGCCGCCGCAATCTCGCCCGCGTCCTGCACACTGTGCGCGCCGAGGGGCCGTTGTCCCGGGCCGCCGTCGCCTCGCGGATCGGCCTGACCCGGGCGGCGGTGTCCACGCTCGTCGACGAACTGATCCGCTCGGGCCTGCTCGAGGAACTCGGGCCCGAGCGCCCCGGCCGCGTGGGCCGCCCCGGCTCCGCGCTCGCGGTCAGCGGACGGGGCCCGGCCGGGATCGGTGCGGAGGTCGGCGTCGACCACCTCGCGGTCTGCGCCGTCGACCTGCGCGGTACGACCCGGGCCCGGGCGATACGCCAGGGCGCGAACCGCGGCCGCTCCCCCGAACCGGTGCTCGCCGAACTCACCGAACTGATCCGCCGGGTCGTCGCCGAGGCGGAGGACGAGGGGTTGTGGCCCGCCGGACTCGCCGTGGCCGTACCGGGCCTGGTGGCGCGTGACGCCAGGACCGTGGTCCGCGCCCCGAACCTCGACTGGCACGACACGGACCTCGGTGCGCTGCTGCCCGCGGACCTCCCGCTGACCGTGGACAACGAGGCGAACTTCGGCGCCCTGGCGGAACTCTGGCTCGGCGAGGGCACCCCGCGCGACTTCCTGCACGTGTCGGCGGAGATCGGCATCGGCGCGGCGGTCGTGGTGGACGGCGGGCTGCTGCGCGGAACGCGCGGCTTCGCGGGCGAGCTGGGACATGTGCCGGTCCGGCCCGACGGCCCTCCGTGCGCGTGCGGGGGCCGCGGGTGTCTGGAGCAGTACGCCGGTGAGGAGGCGGTGCTGCGCGCGGCCGGCCTGGAGCCGGACGAGGACCGGGTCGGTCTGCTCGCGGGACGCGCGGCGGAGGGCGACACGGAGGTTCGCCGGGCCCTGCGCGAGGCGGGCACCGCGCTCGGCATCGCCCTGACCGGCGCGGTCAACCTTCTCGACCCCGAGAGCGTGGTGCTCGGCGGGGAGCTGTCCGGGCTGGCGCCGTGGCTGCTGCCCGCGCTCCAGGACGAGCTGGCCCGGCGCACCGCCGGACCGGTGTGTCCCGTGTCCGTGTCCCGGCTGGGCCCGGAGGGACCGCTGCTCGGAGCGGCGCATTCGGTCGTACGAGCGGTGCTGGACGATCCGGCCGCCGTCGCCGAGCGGACCTGACGACCGCGCCCGGCAGGCGGTGCCGAGGCACCGGTCCACACCGACGAACGGCTGCCCGCCACCGGTAGCCGATCACCGATCACCGATCACCAGCCGCCGATTGCCGGTCACCGACCGACTACCGATCCCCACTCGCCGATCCCCACTCGCCGATCACCGCTCACGCACAGGCGCACCCCCGCGCCAACCCCCCTGTCACACGCCCGGGTACGGCATCCACCTGCCGCAATCACCCGACCGGGTGAGCGAGTTGTCCACAATCCCAGGCCCCTCCACCGAAACGCCTCGTGTCCCTCGGAGCACCCGGCCGGCGCCGTAACTTGATCCAGGCGGGCCGCGGCCGCACCGGGCCGCCGCTCCGTCCACCGCTCCCCGCACGGGAGCGAGCGAGAGCAAGTGACCCCTGCCCCGTCGGACCCGGAAGGCACCATCATGGACCGGACAACCTCCCTCCCCAGCAGGCGCGGACTCCTCCTCGGAGCCGCTCTCACCGCCGTCCCCTCCGCCCTGCTCCACGACACGCGTGCCGCGGCCCGGCCACAGGCCGTCGACCATCCCGGAGCGGCGTGGCACCCGGCGAGCCGCGCCAACTACACGCCGTCGAACCGCCCCCGAGCCCATCCGCTGCACTATGTGGTCATCCACGTCGCCCAGACGACGTACTCCGGCACCCTGTCCGTCTTCCGCAACCCCGCACAGAGGGTGTCCGCGCACTACGTGGTGCGCTCCTCCGACGGGCACGTGGCGCAGTGCGTGCGCGAGGCCGACATCGCCTGGCACGCGGGGAACTGGGACTACAACACCCGCAGCATCGGCATCGAGCACGAAGGCTGGGTGAACCAGCCGAGGTACTTCACCGACGCCATGTACGAGCGGTCGGCCCGGCTCACGGCGGCGATCTGCGCGCGGTACGGCATCCCCCGGAACCGCGCGCACATCATCGGCCACCACGAGGTACCGGGCAGCGACCACACGGATCCGGGCCGGCACTGGGACTGGAAGCGCTACCTCAGACTCGTCAAATCGGCCTGAGCACCCGGCCGGTGGGGAGGTCGGCCCGCCTCACGTCCCGGTTACAAATCACTCAACCACTGGTTGCGGCGCGGTGAGCGGGCGACGATGGGAGCATGACTCTGGCCCAGCGCGCCCTGGAGCGTCTGCAGGCCTGGCCCGATCTGTCGGCGGGCCCGGCGAGTTGCGGCACCGGACGGGCGCTCCGTTCCGCCCGCGACGAGATCGTCCACTTCCACTCGGACCGGGACGTGGACCTCCACCTCACCCGCCGGGCCATCCAGCGCCTCCGCTACGACCTGTCCGGGTCGAGCGCCATCCACCTGCTCCCCGGTTCCGGGTGGGTGACGGTCCACCTCGACTGCGAGGCGGACGTCGACCTGCTGCTCACACTCGTGAGCAGCGCCCTCAAGGCCCACCAGACCCGACCGGCGGCCGCCGAGCCCGCGCAGCCCGGATGCAACTTCCACCGGGTCACCGTGCTGCCGCGCGACGCCGTGGCGGGTGGCTGAGACGTGGCGACCGGACGACCCGAGGCCGTCAACGCCGAGGCATGGCATGCGTACGGCATCCACCACCTGGAGCGCGGCACGGTGCTGCCCGAGGCGGTCCGCGTCGACTGGGGCTTCGAGGGCGGGGGCCCGGGCGTGGAGGTGCTCGGGGAGCTGGCGGGCCGGCGGGTGCTGGACCTCGGGTGCGGTCCGGCCCGGCACGCGGCCCATCTGGTCAGGGCTCACGGCGCGCGGGTGGACGCGGTCGACGCCTCGGCCGGCCAGTACGAACGGGCCCGCGCCCGGTACGGCTCCCTGCCCGGGCTGCGGCTGATCCTGGCCGACGCGGTGGAGCATCTGCGCACGGCGGAGCCGTACGACGTCGTCTACTCCGTCAACGCCGTCCCGTACATCGGCCCGCACCGGCTGCTGCCCGTCCTGGCCGGGGCACTGAAGCCGGGCGGCAGGCTCTGCTTCACCGTGCTGCACACCAACTCCCGGGGTGACGGCCCGTCGGACCGGGTGGCCGCCCGGCCCGAAACCCTGCGGCTGGCCGGCGGCGGGAACGTCACGGTGCACATGTGGGTCCTCACGACCGGGTTGTGGACGGCCCTGCTCACCGAGTACGGGCTGCGCGTGGAGCATGTCGACGTGCTGGACGCGCCCGAGCCGGGCAACCGGGCGTCCTACCGGCTGTTCCGGGTGACACGGCCCGTCCGGGTCTCCTCCCGGCCGCGCACCGGCAAGCCGCCGGTGGCGCACGCGGCGCTCGGGGTGGGTGCCGTCCTGCACGGACCGCGCGGACTGCTGCTCGGGCGGCACCGGCACGGCACGTGGGAGCTGCCGGGCGGCACGGTGGAGCCCGGGGAGTCGCTGCAGGAGGCGGTGGTGCGCGAGCTGGGCGAGGAGACCGGCCTCGTGGCCCGGCCGGAGGACGTCCGGCTGCTCGGGACGCTCCTGGACGACGCGGGCGGTGTCGTCCGGGTGACCGTGGCCGCCCGGGTCACCGCCTGGCGGGGCGAGCCCTCGGACCAGCCCGGGGAGAGCGTGGGCCGCTGGCGCTGGTTCGCGCTCGACCGGCTGCCGGAGCAGCTCTTCGTGTGCAGCGCGCAGGCGCTCACGGCGTGGCGACCCGGTCTGCCGATCGACCACGCGCCGGCGCGTTTCACGCCGTACGGCACCGGAACGGGCGACCGCTGAAGCACCCGGAGGAGTGCGTTTTTTCAGCCGTTCCCGCGTGGTCGGCGCCCAGCCACCCCCACGGCCCGCGCGGTCTGGTGCACTGCCCCTGAGTGTCGGGACAGCTGACGAGACATCAGGGGGCACGGTGACAGGTCGTCACAGACGCGGAGCGGGACGAGCGGTGCTGGCGCTTCTCACGGCGTTCGGCGCGCTGGCCGGTGCGGCCCTGGCGGGGGCGGCACCGGCCGGCGCCGTCCAGAAGGCCGTGCGGGTCGCGCCGGGCGTCACTTACGAGCAGTTCGACATCAAGGCGGCGAAGGGGGTGACCCGCGCGCACGTGGTGCGGGTGGACCTGGGCAACCCGCAGGTGAAGGTGGATCTGCTGTATCCGGGGGCGGTGGCCTCCCGGGCGCAGGTCTCTCGGATGGCCGATGCCCAGGGGGCGGTCGCCGGTGTGAACGGCGACTTCTTCAACATCAGCGAGGCGCAGCACCCAGGGGTGGAGGTGACGGGGGCGAGCGTGGGTCCGGCGATCGCGGCCGGGCGGACGCTGAAGGCGGCTGTTCCCAAGGGGCAGCGGTTCGGGCCGGCGCTGCCGCCCGGCACCACGACCGAGGACGTGTTCGGCGTCGGCACCGACGGCGTGGCGCGGCTGGACCGGCTGGCCCTGGACGGTTCGGTCCGTACGGCCGAGGGCCAGCTGCCGCTCGGCGGGCTCAACCAGTACGCGCTGCCGGTCGGTTCGGTCGGGGCCTTCACGTCCGAGTGGGGCAGCGTCTCCCGGGTGCGTGCCACCTGCGGCACGGACACGGACCGGGCCGCGCCCTGCAGCACGGACACGTACGAGGTGACGGTCCGCGACGGCAAGGTCGTCTCGGCGGCCGACACCCCGGGCAGCGGTGCCATCGCCGCGGGGACCACGGTGCTGGTCGGCCGGGAGGCGGGGGCCCAGCAGCTGCGCAAGCTCTCCACCGGTGCGGCGGTCGAGGTCGAGCACCGTCTGGTGGCGGCCACGGACGGCGCCGCGTACCGCCTCGCGCTCGGCGGCTACCCGGTGCTCTCGGGCGGGCGGCCGCTGACGGGGCTGGACGACACGACGTCGGCCGTCCGCACGGCGGTGGGCATCGCCGACGGCGGGCGGCGGGTGCTGCTGCTCGCGCTGGACGGAGCCGCCGCCTACCGCACTGGGCTGACGATCGCCGAAGTGGCCGACACCATGCGGAAGCTGGGGGCGGCCGACGCGTTCAGCCTGGACGGCGGCGGCTCGTCGACGCTGGTCGCCCGGAAGCCCGGCGCGAGCGCGGTCACGGTGCGCAACCACCCCAGCGGCGGCGCCGAACGGGCCGTCCCCAACGGCATCGGCGTGTTCTCGGCACCGTGAGAACCGTCAGTGAGGACCGTGAGTCAGTGAAGGCCGTCAGGGACGCAGGCTGCTGACGATGTCCGCCGTCGCCGTGAGGCCGCTGTGGATGGTGGGGGCGATGCTGGTGCTCGCCAGATAGAAGCCGAGCAGCAGGCAGACCAGCGCATGGGAGAACTTCAGCCCGCCATTGCGCAGGAAGATCACCGCCAGGATCACGAGCAGCAGCACCACAGAGATGGAAATGGCCATCGTCGACTCCTCCGCCACGCCGCCTTGTCCGGTTCACGGCGTTCGGCCGTAAGTGTGGCGTAGCGGAGGGTTCGTCCGGGCGGCTGACCTGTCCGCCGAACGTGTGGTGTTCGGCTCGCCTCTAGGCCGTCCGGCGGGCGTCGAGGAACGCCTCCAGGCCGGCGAGGTCGTCGGTGTTGAGGTGGTCGACGCCGGCGGCGAGCAGTTCGCCCCAGACCGCGTCGCGGGCGGGTCCGGGCAGATCGGGGGTCGCCCAGAAACGCACCCTCCGGCCGCTCCGGTGGGCGGCTTCGACGATGCCCCGCAGCTTGAGCCGCTCGGCGTCGGGGAACGGGCCCTCGCCCCGCCAGGTGAAGTTGAGCGTCCAGTTGTCGCTGATCAGCGGAATGAAGGAGGCCGGGGCCGGGCCGCCGAGGTCGGCGAGCCGGCCGTCGTAGAAGGCGCGCCGGACGGTCTGGGCCTCCATGGGGGCGCGGGCGGCGCGGTCGCCGGAGATCACGGCGGTGACCGCGCCGTGGTGGACGCGGCCGTGGGCGCAGGTGGTGAACAGGTGCCGGTAGCGCCGCAGATGCCGGTCGAGCTCCAGGTACGTCGACGAGCCCTCGGTCTTGATGTCGATCAGCAGTTGCAGTGAGCCGCGGTGGCCCCGGTACACCGAGCCGTGGTTGGCCCGGACGCGGGCCGCGAGCGGGTCGAGGTAGAGGGACTCCAGCGTGCGGGACGGGTCCAGGTCCTCCGGGTCATGGGCGACGAGGAGCTGGTCGCCGACGAGGTGGATGTCGGCCTCGACACTGCCGAAGCGGTGGTCCAGGGCGTCGGACAGCGGGCGTGGATGCTCGTAGTCGTTGTGGGCGTGGGCCCGCCACAACGGGCGTGGCCGGTGGCCTCGTTCACCGGCCACGGCGTGGGTTGCGGGAAGGGCGATCGAGCCCGCGAGGGCCGCGCCGAGGGTGGTGAGGGCTCTGCGACGGGTGGTGAGGGCCATGCTCTGCCTCCCTGGAGGTGCCGTACGGGAACCCTGTGAGTATGGGGTCGGGACGGCGCCAAGGGGCAGGTGCGGGTGCGGAGTTGGCCGGACCGCCGCCGTGCCGGGGCACGGCGCACCGAGAAGCCCGCCCCAGGTGGGACGGGCTTCACGCGCGGGCCAGCCGGAGGTTCCCGGTCGCCGGTCAGGTGGGCGTCAGGGAGCCTGGAGGTCCACCAGGCGGGCGAGCGCCTCGCGATGGGCGCCCGCGGTGCCGTAGGCGATCGAGTCGGCCTTCGCCCGCTTCAGGTAGAGGTGGACCGGGTGCTCCCATGTCATGCCGAGGCCGCCGTGCAGTTGCAGGGCCTCCTCGGCGGCGTGGACCGCGACCGGTGCCGCGTAGGCCTGGGCGACGGTGACCGCGATGTCGGTGTCCTCGCCGGTCGTCAGGGCGTCGGCGGCGTTGCGGGCGGCGGCGCGGAGGTTGACGACCTCCAGCCAGAGCTGGGCGAGGCGGTGCTTGAGCGCCTGGAAGCCGCCGACGGGGCGGTTGAACTGCTTGCGTTCCTTCAGGTAGCGGACGGTCTCCGTCAGCGTCCAGTCGGCGAGGCCGAGTTGTTCGGAGGCGAGGAGCCCGGCTCCGGCGCGCAGGGCGCGGCGGACGGCGGGTCCGGCGTCGCCCAGCAGCCGGCCCGGGACCTGGTCGAGGGTGACGGTGGCGAGGGGCCGGGTCAGGTCCAGCGAGGTCTGCGGGGTGACGGTCGCGGCGGCCGCGTCGACCGCGTAGAGGCCGCCGTCGTCGGCGGGGACGAGCAGGACGTCGGCGACGGCGGCGTCGGCGATGCCGGTCAGTTCACCGTGCAGCAGGCCGTTGTCGAGCCGGGCGGTCCGGTGGGCGGCGCCGGGTGCGACGTTGAGGGCGACCGCGAGGGCGCCGATCGTCGTTCCGGTCGCGAGTTCGCGGAGCAGGTCGTCGGCGCCGCAGGCCAGCAGGGCCTCGGTGGCGACGACCGCGCTCGTCAGGTACGGCACGGGCGCGACCGCGCGGCCCAGTTCCTCCAGCACCACGGCGGCTTCGCGGTGGGTGGCGCCCTGGCCGTCGAGTTCCTCGGGCACCAGCAGTCCGGCGAGGCCCATGCCGTCGGTGAGGGCCTTCCACAGGGCCCGGTGGTGCGGGGTGTCCGACTCGGTGCGGGCGATGACGCCGGGCGCGTCGCAGTGGTCGGTGAGCAGGTCGCGGACGGCGGCGCGCAGCGCCTCTTCCTCTTCTGCGTACAGCAGGTCGCTCATCGGGCGAGGTCCTTCCAGGCGACGTCCTTGTCGGTGCGCGGCTCGGGGGGCAGGCCGAGGACGCGCTCGGCGACGATGTTGAGCAGGACCTCGCTGGTCCCGCCCTCGATGCTGTTGCCCTTGGAGCGCAGGTAGCGGTAGCCGGCCTCGCGTCCGGTGAAGTCGACCAGTTCCGGGCGCCGCATGGTCCAGTCGTCGTACAGCAGGCCCTCCTCGCCGAGGAGTTCCACCTCAAGGCCGCTGATCTCCTGGTTGAGGCGGGCGAAGGCGAGCTTCATGCCGGCGCCCTCGGGGCCGGGCTGGCCGGCGACGAGTTGCTGGCGCAGCCGCTCGGCGGTGACGCGGGAGACCTCGGCCTCCACCCAGAGCTTCAGCAGCCGCTGGTGCAGGTCGTGGGTGCGCAGCTCGGGCCGCTCGCGCCAGGTCTTCGCGGCGGGGCCGATCATGCCGCCCTCGCGGGGCAGCCGCATGCCGCCGATGGCGACGCGCTCGTTGTTCAGCGTGGTCTGCGCGACCTTCCAGCCGTCGCCGATCGCGCCGAGGCGCCGGGAGTCCGGGATGCGGACGTCGGTGAGGAACACCTCGTTGAACTCGGCCTCGCCGGTGATCTGCCGCAGCGGGCGCACCTCGACGCCCGGGTCGGTCATGTCGCAGACGAAGTAGGTGATGCCGCGGTGCTTGGGCACGTCCGGGTCGGTGCGGGCGATGAGGATGGCCCAGCGGGCGATGTGGGCGCTGGACGTCCAGACCTTCTGCCCGTTGACCACCCAGTGGTCGCCCTCCCGCACGGCCCGGGTGCCCAGCGCGGCCAGGTCGGAACCGGCGCCCGGCTCGCTGAACAGCTGGCACCAGACCTCCTCCCCGGTCCACAGCGGCCGCAGGTAGCGCCGCTGCTGCTCCTCGGTGCCGTACTGGAGGATCGTCGGGGCGGCCATGCCGAGGCCGATGCCGATGCGCCGGGGGTCGTTGTCGGGCGCTCCGGCCGCGGCCAGTTCGGCGTCGACGACCGCCTGCAGGGAGCGGGCGGCGCCGAGCCCGCCGAGGCCCTGCGGGAAGTGCACCCAGGCCAGCCCGGCGTCGAAGCGGGCGCGCAGGAAGTCCAGGCGGTCGGTGGAGGCCGGCGGGTGGGCGGCCAGCAACGCGCGGGTCGTGTCGCGCAGTTCCTCGGCGGTGGTCATGCCGGCTCCTCCATGACGACGGCGATCCGGCCGGTGGTGCGGCCGTCCGCCACGCGCTGCACGGCGGCGGCCGCCTCGCCGAGCGGCACGCGCTCGCTGACCAGCGGCTTGATCGCGCCCCGGGCCGCCAGTTCGGTGAGCTCCTCGTGGCAGCGCCGGACCAGCTGCGGGTTCTTGGTGTTGTACAGGCCCCAGTGCAGGCCCAGGATCGAGTAGTTCTTCACCAGGGCGTGGTTGAGGTGCGGGTTGGGGATGGTGCCGCCGGCGAAGCCGACGACGACGATCCGGCCCTCGAAGGCGACGGTCTTGGCGGACTGGGTGTAGGCCTCGCCGCCGACCGGGTCGTAGATCACGTCGGCGCCCCGGCCGCCGGTGGCCGCCTTGACGGCGGCGACGACGTCCTCGGTACGCCGGTCGACGACCACGTCGCAGCCCAGCTCCTTGGCGACGGCCGCCTTCCCGGAGCCGCCGACGACACCGATGACGGTGGCGCCGGCGGCCTTCCCGAGCTGCACGGCCGCGCTGCCGACCCCTCCTGCGGCAGCGTGGACGAGCAGGGTCTCCCCGGCCTGGAGGGCGGCCCGGCGGTGCAGGCCGAACCAGCCGGTCTGGTAGCCGATGTGCAGGGCTGCGGCCTCGGCGTCGTCGAGGGCGTCCGGGGCGGGCAGCAGGGCGGCGGCGTCGGCGACGGTGTACTCCGCGAAGCCGCCGTGGGGCAGCACCGGGTTGGCGATCACCCGGCGGCCGTCCTCGGTCTCGCCGCAGATCTCCACGCCCGGCGTGAACGGCAGCGGCGGCCTGACCTGGTACTGGCCGCGGCACAGCAGGGCGTCGGGGAAGTTGACGTTCGCGGCGCGCACCCTCAGCAGCACCTGGCCCTCGCCGGGCGTGGGCGGCTCCGCCTCCTCGAGCCGCATCACCTCGCTCGGCTCGCCGTTCTCGTGCACGTGCCATGCCTGCATGCGGTGCCTCCACGGGGGACTGCTTCGTCTGA
Organism: Streptomyces sp. NPDC085931; assembly: GCF_044540565.1. Taxonomy (NCBI): domain Bacteria; kingdom Bacillati; phylum Actinomycetota; class Actinomycetes; order Kitasatosporales; family Streptomycetaceae; genus Streptomyces; species Streptomyces sp. NPDC085931. The sequence continues at coordinate 94,015 of NZ_JBITSK010000012.1, read as the reverse complement.
CCGGGGTCGTTCGCATACTAAGCGGTCGCTTGCCGATCAGGGAACCGTCTTCCCGGGAAGAGTCCCGCCGTGCGGTATCGCGTGCGTCACGGCCGCTTCGGCCGCGCCCGCACATGCATCCGCTCCCCCTGCGGCCCGAACAGGCTGAGGAACTCCACGGGCCCCTCCCCCGTCGACCCGAACCAGTGCGGCACGCGGGTGTCGAACTCGGCGGCCTCCCCGGCCGTGAGCACCACGTCGTGCTCCCCCAGCACCAGCCGCAGCTTCCCGGACAGCACGTACAGCCACTCGTAGCCCTCGTGCGTGCGCGGTTCGGGCTCCAGGCTGCGCTGCGGTTCGAGCACCTTGTACGCCTGGAGGCCGCCGGGCTGGCGGGTGAGCGGCCAGTGGGTGCGGCCGAACATCACGATCGGCTTCGCGCGCACCCGGGGATCGCCGGCCGGCGGCGCCCCGACCAGTTCGTCGAGCGCCACCTGGTGGGCGCGCGCGATCGGCAGCAGCAGTTCCAGACTGGGTTTGCGCAGCCCGGACTCCAGCCGCGAGAGGGTGCTGACGGAGATGCCGGTGGCCTCGGAGAGCTCGGCCAGGGTCACCTCCCGTTCCTTGCGCATCTGCCGCAGCCGGGGGCCTACGCCCGCGAGTACCTCGTCCGTGGTCATGCTCGTATTGCAGTTTCGGCAAACGTGTTTGTCAATCCCGTACCGCTGGAGCGACGCTCGGCAGCGGAGGTGGTCACATGACCGAGAAGTACGCAGTGGTCGTCGTCGGCGGGGGCGCGGCGGGCCTGTCCGCGGCGCTGGTGCTGGGGCGGGCGCGGCACCGCACGCTGGTCGTCGACGCGGGCGAGCCGCGCAACGCCCCCGCGGCGCACATGCAGGGCTACCTGTCGCGCGACGGGATGCCGCCCGCCGAGTTCCTGGCGATCGGCCGGGAGGAGATCGCGCGCTACGGCGTCGAACTGGTACGCGACCGGGTGGTGGACGTCGAGCGCGCCGAGGACTTCGCCGTGGTGCTGGCCGGTGGCCGCACCGTGCGGGCCCGGCGGCTGGTGGTCGCGACCGGGCTGAAGGACGAGCTGCCCCCGGTGCCCGGGGTCGCCGAGCGGTTCGGGCGGGACGTGCTGCACTGCCCGTTCTGCCACGGCTGGGAGGTGCGCGACCAGCCGTTCGGGGTGCTCGCGACGAGCCCGGCGAGCGTGCACCAGGCGCTGATGGTGTCGCAGTGGTCGAAGGACGTGCGGCTCTTCCTGCACACGGTCTCCGAGGCGGAGCTGTCCGACGAGGACCTGCGCCGGCTCGCCGCGGCCCGGGTGGACGTGGTGCCCGGGGAGGTGGCGGAGCTGGTGATCGAGGAGGACCGGCTCACCGGGGTGCGGCTCGCGGACGGTACGGCGCACGCCCGCTCAGTGGTGTTCACCGCCCCGCGGCCCGTGCCGCAGACCGGTCTGCTGGAGCGGCTGGGCGCCGAGCTGCACGAGACGCCGTTCGGCGCGTACCCGGTGGTCGACGCGACCGGACTGACGACCGTGCCGGGTGTGTGGGCCGCGGGCAACGCGATCGGCTTCGCCGAGCAGGTCGTGCACGCGGCGAGCGGCGGGTACCGGGCCGCGTCGGCGATCGTCGGGGATCTGCTGATGGCGGACCTGGACGCCGTCTGAGAGCTTCCGCGACCGCGGGCGCACCGGCCCGCCCAGGTGTAAGGGCACCGCCTGCGGTGCACCATGGCTGCATGCTGCTGCACCGGCTGGCCCGAGTGTCCCAGGAGGTCGCCGCCACCTCGGCGCGGTCCCGGAAGACGGCTCTGCTCGCGGAGCTCTTCCGGGACGCCGAGGCGGAGGACGTGCCGATCGTCATCCCGTATCTGGCCGGGCGGCTGCCGCAGGGCCGGATCGGCGTGGGCTGGAAGGTGCTGGGCCGCCCGGTCGACCCGGCGGCGGAGCCGAGCCTGACCGTGCGGGACGTCGACGCCCGGCTGTCGCGGCTCGCCGAGGTGTCCGGTCCCGGCTCCCAGGCGGAACGCACCCGCCTGGTCGGGGAGTTGATGGGCGCGGCCACCGAGGACGAGCAGCGGTTCCTGCTCGGGCTGCTCACCGGCGAGGTACGGCAGGGCGCGCTGGACGCGGTGGCGGTCGAGGGCCTGGTCCAGGCGACCGGGGCGCCGAGCGCGGACGTACGGCGGGCCGTGATGCTCGCCGGTTCCCTCCAGGCGGTCGCCGAGGCCCTGCTCGCGGACGGCCCGGCCTCCCTCGACCGGTTCCGCCTCACGGTCGGCCGCCCGGTGCTGCCGATGCTGGCGCACAGCGCCTCCTCCGTCGCCGAGGCCGTGGCGAAATTGGGCGCGTGCGCGGTGGAGGAGAAGCTGGACGGCATCCGGGTCCAGGTGCACCGCGACGGCGGCACCGTGCGCCTGTACACCCGCACCCTCGACGACATCACCGACCGGCTGCCCGAAGTGACCGCGGCCGCGCTGGAGTTGCGCGGGGAGCGGTTCATCCTGGACGGCGAGGTCATCTCCTTCGACGAGGACGGGCGCCCCCGTTCGTTCCAGGAGACCGCCGGGCGCGTCGGCTCGCGCACGGACGTGGCGACGGCCGCCCGCGCGGTGCCGGTCTCCCCCGTCTTCTTCGACGCGCTGTCGGTCGACGGCCGCGACCTGCTCGATCTGCCGTTCACCGAGCGGCACGCCGAGCTGGCCCGGCTCGTCCCCGAGCCGATGCGGGTGCGGCGCACGCTGGTGTCCGGGCCGGACGAGACGCCGTCGGCGGAGGAGTTCCTCGCCGACACCATCGGGCGCGGCCACGAGGGTGTGGTCGCCAAGGCCCTCGACGCCTCCTACAGCGCGGGCCGGCGCGGTGCGTCCTGGCTGAAGGTCAAGCCGGTCCACACCCTCGACCTGGTCGTCCTGGCCGCCGAGTGGGGCCACGGCCGGCGCACCGGCAAACTCTCCAACCTCCACCTGGCCGCCCGCACCGCCGACGGCGGTCTCGCCATGCTCGGCAAGACCTTCAAGGGCATGACCGACGCGATGCTGGCCTGGCAGACCGAGCGGCTGCGGGAACTCGCCGTCGACGACGACGGCCACGTCGTCACCGTCCGCCCGGAACTCGTCGTCGAGATCGCCTACGACGGCCTGCAGCGCTCCACCCGCTACCCGGCCGGCGTCACCCTGCGCTTCGCCCGCGTGATCCGCTACCGCGAGGACAAGCGCCCGGAGGACGCCGACACGGTGGAGACGCTGCTGGCCGCCCATCCGGAGGTGAGGCCGTGAAGCGCAGCGCGGGACTGCTGCTCTTCCGCCCCTCCGGCTCCGGCCCCGAGGTCCTGCTCGGCCACATGGGCGGCCCGTTCTTCGCCCGGCGCGACGCCGGGGCGTGGACCGTGCCCAAGGGCGAGTACGAGCCCGGCGAGTCCGCCTGGGACGCGGCCCGGCGCGAGTTCCGCGAGGAACTGGGGCTGCCCCCGCCCGACGGGGAGGCCATCGACCTCGGCGAGGTCCGCCAGGCCAACGGCAAGATCGTCACGGCCTGGGCGGTCGCGGCGGATCTCGACCCGGCGACGATCGTGCCCGGCACGTTCCGGATGGAGTGGCCGCCGCGCTCCGGGCAGCTGCGGGAGTTCCCGGAGCTGGACCGGGTGGCGTGGTTCGGGCTGGAGCGGGCCCGCGAGGTGATCGTCACGGCCCAGGCGGCGTTTCTCGACCGCCTGGCGGAGCACTCGCCCTGAGGAGACGTTCCCGCGTTGCGGTCCCCTCCGCCGCGCGGGAAGGTCGAGACACAGCCCGCTCCGAGGGAGGTCAGCCATGCCCATCGCAACGGTCAACCCGGCGAACGGCGAGACGCTCAAGACGTACCAGGCCATGGGCGAGGAGGAGATCGAGCGCCGGCTCCGGCTCGCGGAGGCCACGTTCCGCACGTACCGGACGACGACCTTCGGCGAGCGGGCCCGGCTGCTGCACCGGGCCGCCGACCTCCTCGACGAGGACCAGCAGGACATCGCCCGGGTGATGACCACCGAGATGGGCAAGCCGATCCAGCAGGCCCGGGCCGAGGCGGCGAAGTGCGCCAAGGCGATGCGCTGGTACGCCGACCACGCCGAGGAACTGCTCGCCGACGAGGAACCGGCCGACGCCGACGTCAAGGACTCCGGCGCCTCGCACGTGCGGGTCCGCTACCGTCCGCTCGGCCCGGTGCTGGCGGTCATGCCGTGGAACTTCCCGCTGTGGCAGGTGGTGCGCTTCGCGGCGCCCGCGCTGATGGCGGGCAACGTCGGCCTGCTCAAGCACGCCTCCAACGTCCCGCAGACCGCCCTGTACCTGGAGGACCTCTTCCACCGGGCGGGCTTCACCGAGGGCTGCTTCCAGACCCTGCTGATCGGCTCCGCCGCGGTGGACGACATCCTGCGCGACGAGCGGGTCAAGGCCGCCACGCTCACCGGCAGCGAGCCGGCGGGCCGCGCGGTCGCCTCCACCGCCGGCGAGATGATCAAGAAGACGGTGCTGGAGCTGGGCGGCAGCGACCCGTTCGTCGTGATGCCCTCCGCCGACCTCGAGCGGGCCGCGCAGGTGGCGGTGACCGCGCGGGTGCAGAACACCGGCCAGTCCTGCATCGCCGCCAAGCGCTTCATCGTGCACGCGGACGTCTACGACGCCTTCGCCGAGCGCTTCGCCGCGGGCATGCGGGCGCTGAGGGTCGGCGACCCGCTGTCCGAGGACACCGAGGTCGGGCCGCTGGCCAGCGAGCAGGGGCTGCGCGACCTGGAGGAACTGGTCGACGACGCGGTGCGCGGCGGAGCGGAGGTGCTGTGCGGTGGCGAACGGCCGGAAGGGCCCGGCTGGTACTACGCGCCGACGATCCTGGCCGGCATCACGCGCGAGATGCGCATCCACCGGGAGGAGGCGTTCGGGCCGGTCGCCACGCTGTACCGGGTGGCCGACCTGGACGAGGCGGTGCTGCTCGCAAACGACTCGCCCTTCGGCCTGAGTTCCAACGTGTGGACCCGCGACGAGGCCGAGGTGGACCGGTTCGCCCGGGACCTGGAGGCCGGGGGCGTGTTCTTCAACGGGATGACGGCGTCCCACCCGGCGTTCCCGTTCGGCGGGGTGAAGCGTTCCGGCTACGGGCGTGAGCTGTCCGGGCACGGAATCCGCGAGTTCTGCAACATCACCACCGTTTGGCATGGTGCGTGAGTGTTGCGGGGCTACGATCCCGTCTGTGAACCGCGAAGTGACTCTGCCTCTGATCGTCGACGACCGCGGTACCTTGCAGGTGGCTGCCGCGGATGTCAGCAAGCTCCTGCGGACCGTGGGGGGCCGGTGGGTGCGGCTGGTGGAGGGCGGGGAGTCGGGCCTGGACGAGGACACGGTGGCCGAACTGGCCATCGAGCTGGCCAAGCTGGCCGACCGCATCGACGTGGCCTGCATCGCGCACAGCAGCGGGACCGCGACCTAGGCCGTGTCGTCTGGATCACGCCGCGGACGCGCGACCTGATCCGAACGACAGGCCCTGGCGCTCAGGGGGACTCCGTCGCGCTGAGCGCCGACCAGAAGCTCGCCTCGTACTGCTGCAGGAGGCGGCCGTAGGTGTGCGCGCGCCGCTCGTCGAGGCGCCCGGCGTCCAGGGCCGCGCCCACCGCCGTCTCCGCCAGCCGGTCCAGGTCGGGTGACGGCTCGGCGAAGAAGTCGAAGAAGGCGCACGCCTCGTCCGTGAAGCCGTAGCGCTCCCGCAGGGCCGTGGCGATGGTCGCGCAATAGCCGCCCCACGCCGAGAAGTTGGCCGTCAGGGCCAGGACGGCGTCCGCCGGTGCGGCGTTCAGCGCCAGCCAGGCCACGTACGCGGGGTACGCCTGGGCGCCGGGGAGCGGCTCGTACGACGCCTCCTGGGCACCGCACGCCCGCGCGAAGGCGACCAGCCGCTCGCCCGCCAGCTCCTCGCCCTGCGCGAGGGCCGCGAAGAAGGCCCCCGCCTCGGGGTCGGCCGCCTCGGAGCGGGCCGCCAGGTGCTCGAACGCGCGGCGGTCCGCGGGGATCACCCAGCTCTGTTCCAGGGCGAGCGCGGCGAGCGCGGCGCGGGGTGCCGTGCCGGCGGCGATCAGGGGGACCAGCGGGTTGGCCCGCGGGGCGGGGGCGAGGGCCGCCGTGGTCCTGCGCAGCAGGTCCCGGGCCGGGTGCGTCATGGCGTCCTCCGTGGTGTGGGTGCCGGTTCGAGCGTGGCACGCGGTCCCCGAGACGGAGTAGTCCGACGCGAAGTCCGATGGCCGAAGGGTGATCGTGGGTGGACCACCCCTAGAGGTGAACCACCTTCTGACCGGGGGGCGAAGGGCCTTCCGGGAGGCGAAAGCAGGCACGGTTCATGGCGACTTTGTGCAGACCTTCGGTGTCCGTTCCAGAGCACGTGATCACGATGGAGGAGACGCTTGAGCTGGCGCGTGAGCGCCACGCCGACCACCCCCAACTGCCGCTGGCCCTCCGGCTGATCGAGAACACCGGCGTGCGCACGCGGCGCATCGTGCAGCCCATCGAGGAAACCCTGAAGCACCCCGGGTTCGAGGAGCGCAACAAGCTCTACGAGGCCGAGGCAAAGGCACGGGTGCCCGCGGTCATCCAGCGGGCCCTCGACGACGCGCAGCTGCTGCCCACCGACGTCGACCTGATCATCTACGTGTCGTGCACGGGCTTCATGATGCCCTCGCTCACGGCCTGGCTGATCAACGAGATGGGCTTCGACCCGACCACCCGGCAGCTGCCGATAGCCCAGCTGGGCTGCGCGGCCGGCGGCGCGGCGATCAACCGGGCCCACGACTTCTGCACGGCCTACCCCGAGGCCAACGCGCTCATCGTGGCCTGCGAGTTCTGCTCGCTGTGCTACCAGCCCACCGACATCGGGGTCGGCTCGCTGCTGTCCAACGGCCTGTTCGGCGACGGCATCGCGGCCGCCGCGGTGCGCGGCCGGGGCGGCGTGGGCGTCAGCCTGGAGCGCAACGGTTCGTACCTGATCCCCAAGACCGAGGAGTGGATCATGTACGACGTGAAGGCGACCGGCTTCCACTTCCTGCTGGACAAGCGGGTGCCGGCCACCATGGAGCCGCTCGCGCCGGCGCTGAAGGACCTGGCAGCCGACCACCGCTGGGACGCCACCGACCTGGACTTCTACATAGTCCACGCGGGTGGGCCCCGCATCCTCGACGACCTCAGCACCTTCCTGCACGTCGACCCGCACGCCTTCCGCTTCAGCCGGGCCACGCTCACCGAGTACGGCAACATCGCCAGCGCCGTCGTCCTGGACGCGCTGCGCCGGCTGTTCGACGAGGGCGGCCCGGAGCACGGGGCGCGCGGGCTGCTGGCCGGGTTCGGACCCGGCATCACCGCCGAGATGGCCCTGGGCCGCTGGCACCGCGCGGACGAGACGAAGTGACATGAGCGAAGAGACGATCACCCGGACCCCTCCCCCGGTCCGGGACTGGCCCGCACTGGACCTGTCCGGAACGGACTTCGACCCGGTCCTGCGCGAGCTGATGGACGAGGGCCCGGTCACCCGCATCAAGCTGCCCAACGGCGAGGGCTGGGCCTGGCTGGTCACCCGCTACGACGATGTGCGCACGGTGACCAACGACCCGCGCTTCGGCCGCGAGGCCGTCATGGACCGGCAGGTCACACGGCTGGCCCCGCATTTCATCCCGTCCCGGGGCGCGGTCGGCTTCCTCGACCCGCCGGACCACACCCGGCTGCGGCGCAGCGTCGCCGCCGCCTTCACGGCGCGCGGGGTGGAGCGGGTGCGCGAGCGGTCCCGCCGGATGCTGGCGGAACTGGTCGACGAGATGCTCCAGGACGGGCCGCCCGCCGATCTCACCGAGGCCGTGCTCGCCCCGTTCCCCATCGCGGTGATCTGCGAGCTGATGGGCGTCCCGGCCGCCGACCGGCACGACATGCACACCTGGACGCAGCTGATCCTGTCCTCCGCGCACGGCGCCGAGGTCAGCGAGAAGGCGAAGAAGCAGATGGGCGCCTACTTCGCGGACCTGATCGGCCAGCGCGAGGGCGGCACCGGCGAGGACGTGACCTCGCTGCTCGGGGCGGCGGTCGGCCGGGGCGAGGTCACCCTGGAGGAGGCGGTCGGGCTCGCCGTGCTGCTGCAGATCGGCGGCGAGGCGGTCACCAACAACAGCGGCCAGATGTTCTACGTGCTGCTGACCCGGCCCGACCTCGCCGAGCGGCTGCGGGCGGAGCCGGAGATCCGCCCGCGGGCCATCGACGAACTGCTGCGCTGGATCCCCCACCGCAACGCGGTCGGGCTGTCGCGGATCGCCTTGGAGGACGTGGAGATCGGGGGTGCGCGGATCCGGGAGGGCGACGCGGTCTACGTGTCGTACCTGGCCGCCAACCGCGATCCGGAGGTCTTCCCCGACCCGGAGACCATCGACTTCTCCCGCAGTCCGAACCCGCACGTCTCGTTCGGCTTCGGCCCGCACTACTGCCCGGGCGGCATGCTGGCCCGGCTGGAGTCGGAACTCCTGGTCGACGCGCTCCTCGACGGCGTACCGGGGCTGCGGCTCGCCGTGCCGGCCGAGGACGTGCCCTTCAAGAAGGGCGCGCTGATCCGCGGGCCCGAGGCCCTGCCCGTCACGTGGTGAGCCGGCGATGACGGCGACGGAAGGCCTGCTCGTCCCGCCGGGTCAGGGGCGGGTCGTGCAGGCCCCCGCCCAGCACGTGACCTTCAAGGTGACCGGCACCCACTCCCGCATGGCCTCCACCTTCGAGGTGGTGGTGCCGCCGGGCTTCGACGTCGGAGCCCATGTGCACACCCGCAGCGAGGAGTTGTTCTACGTCCTCGAGGGCGAGCTGGACGTGCTCGCCTTCGAGCCTCGGGTCCGCACGCCCGACAACTGGCGGACGTGGGAGTCCGCGTCCGGCAACCGGGTGGTGCGGGCGACCCCGGGCACGGTGATCGTCGTGCCCCCGGGGTGCCCGCACGCGTTCGCCAATCCGACGGACGAGCCCGCGAAGATGTTCTTCCAGGCGAGCCCGCCGCCGGACCACGAGCGGTACTTCGAGGAACTGCTGGAGATCCTCGGCGGCGGGGGCCCGCCGGACCACGCGGCGATCGAGGAGCTCCGGGCGCGGTACGACATCGAGCAGCTGACGCCGCTCAGGCACCGCTAGCGGACGTCAGCGGATGGGCACGCCGGCGAGGGTGCGGGCGATGACCAGGCGCTGGATCTCGCTCGTGCCCTCGAAGATCGTGTAGATCGCCGCGTCGCGGTGCATGCGCTCGACCGGGTACTCCCGGGTGTAGCCGTTGCCGCCCAGGATCTGGATGGCCTGGGCGGTGACCTTCTTGGCCGTCTCGCTGGCGAACAGCTTGGACATCGAGCCCTCGGCGGCCGTGAACGGCTTGCCGTTGATCGCCATCCAGGAGGCGCGCCAGACCAGCAGGCGGGCCGCGTCGATGGAGGTGCGCATGTCCGCGAGCTGGAACGCCACGCCCTGGTTGTCGACGATCGGCCGGCCGAACTGCTCGCGGGTGGTGGCGTAGTCCAGGGCGACCTCGTAGGCGGCGCGGGCGGTGCCGACGGCCATGGCGCCGACGGCGGGGCGCGAGGCCTCGAAGGTGGCCATGGCCGCGTTCTTCACGCGCTCCCCGCCCTGCTTCGCCTTCTCACGGGCCCGGGCGAGCCGCTCGTCGAGCTTCTCCTTGCCGCCGAGCAGGCAGGAGCCGGGGACGCGCACGTTGTCGAGGATGACCTCGGCGGTGTGCGAGGCCCGGATGCCGTGCTTCTTGAACTTCTGGCCCTGGGACAGGCCCTCGGTGCCCGGCGGGATGATGAAGGAGGCGTGGCCCTTGGAGCCGAGCTCGGGGTCGACGACCGCGACCACGACATGGACGTTGGCGATGCCGCCGTTGGTCGCCCAGGTCTTGGTGCCGTTGATCACCCACTCGTCCTTGGCCTCGTCGTAGACGGCCCGGGTGCGCATGGAGGCGACGTCGGAGCCGGCGTCGGGCTCGGAGGAGCAGAAGGCGGCGACCTTGACGTCGTTCGCGTCGCCGTACATCTGCGGGATCCAGGTGCCGATCTGCTCCTCGGTGCCGTTGGCGAGGACGCCGACGGCGGCGAGGCCGGTGCCGACGATGGACAGGGCGATGCCCGCGTCGCCCCAGAACAGCTCCTCCATCGCCATGGGGATGCCGAGGCCGGTGGGGTCGAAGTACTGCTGGGCGTAGAAGTCCAGGGAGTAGATGCCGACCTTGGCTGCTTCCTGGATGACCGGCCAGGGAGTCTCCTCACGCTCGTCCCATTCGGCGGCCGCGGGCCGGATCACGTCGGCGGCGAAGCCGTGGAGCCAGTCGCGGACCTCCTTCTGTTCGTCGTTGAGCTCCATGGTGAACTCGGCCATGTCGGTCCCCTCCAGCGGCACACGTGCATGTTACTTGCGGTAACAGCAGTCTGTTACCGGTGGGTAGTCCGCGTCAACTCCTGTCGAACGTCCGGCACCCTTTCGGCGTCCGGAACATGCTTCAGTGTTAGTTTGCGCAAGCGTCAGCGAAACAGCACGGGTGGGGAGAGCACATGGACACCACGCAGCGGACCGACCAGCAACGGTCCGCCGACCGCCGGCGGCGTGAACTGCTGGAGGCCGCCGACCGGGTGGTGCTGCGCGACGGCCCGCAGGCCTCGATGAACGCGATCGCGGCGGAGGCCGGCATCACCAAGCCGATCCTCTACCGGCACTTCGGCGACAAGGGCGGACTTTACGCGGCCCTTGCCAAACGGCACACCGACGCGCTGCTGGACTCGCTGCGGGCGGCGCTGGACGCGCCGGCGGACCGGCGCGAGCGGGTCGAGGCGACGCTGGACACGTACCTGGCGGCGATCGAGGCGCGGCCCCAGGTCTACCGCTTCCTGATGCACCCGGCCGAGGGCGGCCAGCCGGGCGACCCGGGGTTCGACGTCGGCAAGCACAGTGCTCCGCTGCTGCGGCGGATGGGCGAGGAGCTGGCACAGGTCATCGAGGAGCGGCTGGACCTCGGGCCGGGCGGGCAGCGGCTGGCGCGGGTGTGGGGGCACGGGATCGTCGGCATGATGCACGCGGCCGGGGACTGGTGGCTCGGAGAACGGCCGTGCTCCCGCGCGGAATTGGTGCGCAGTCTCGCCGATCTGCTGTGGGGCCGGCTGGCGGCTGCCGGGGATCGGGTGGGAGGCCCGGGGTTCTGACCGTCGTGGGCCGACTGCGGGCCGGTGAGGGCTGGTCGCGCAGTTCCCCGCGCCCCCGGGGTCACTCACCCACTCGGCGCCATGGAGCCCTGGCCACCTGGCGCATCAGCCTGCGGTGGCGCCGGCCCGTCAGTCGGTCCGCGTAGACGCGGCCCTCCAGGTGGTCGCACTCGTGCTGCAGGCAGCGGGCGAAGAAGCCCGTGCCGTGGACCGTGACGGGGTCGCCGGTCATCGTGACGCCCTCGACCACCGCGTGGTCGTGACGTTCCGTGCCCGCTTCCAGGCCCGGCAGGGACAGGCAGCCCTCCGGGCCGCGGATCACCACCCCGTCCGCCTCGACGAGGCGGGGGTTGACCACGTGGCCGAGGTGGCGGACGTCCTCGTCGTCGGGACAGTCGTAGACGAAGACCCGCAGCGGCTCGCCGATCTGGTTGGCGGCCAGCCCGACGCCCTGGGCGGCGTACATCGTGGCGAACAAGTCCTCGACCAGCCGCTTGAGTTCGGGACCGAAGTCGGTGACCTCCGCGCAGGGCGCGTGCAGGACGGGGTCGCCGTGCAGGGTGAGGGGTCTCACGCGGCCGCGGGCGCCGGGGATGGGGCTTCGTCGCATGGCCGCAAGAGTAAGGTCCTGTCGGTGCGCGCCTCCCACACGAGTTCGCCACAGTGCCGCGGTTCGGGAGTGCGAATGGATCTCGATAGGCTGAGGTCCACACCACGTGGCCGTCAGGCTTCAAGGCGCGGCGCGTACGCAAGGAGGATCGAGAACTGATGGCAGGCAACTCGGACCCGCTCTCGCCGCGGGCCAAGCTGGCCGTGACCGCGGGCAAGGCGGTCGCAGCGGCGTCCCGTGCGGCGGGACGCGGCAGCGGATCGGTCATCGGCGGCCGGGTGGCGCTGAAACTCGACCCCGACCTCCTCGCCCGGCTGGCCCAGAACCTGGACGTGATCCTGGTCTCGGCGACCAACGGCAAGACCACCACCACCCGGCTCATCGCCGAGGCCCTGCGCGCGGCGGGACCGGTGGTCTCCAACGCGCTCGGCGCCAACATGCCGGCCGGCATCACCTCGGCGCTCGCCGGCGGCTCCGACGCCCGGTACGGCGTCATCGAGGTCGACGAGAAGTACCTGGCCGGCGTCGCCCGGGACACCGCCCCGAAGTGCATCGCGCTGCTGAACCTCTCGCGCGACCAGCTCGACCGCGCCGCCGAGACCCGCATGCTCGCCGAGAACTGGCGCGAGGGACTGGCCGGCTCCAAGGCCGTCGTCGTGGCCAACTGCGACGACCCGCTGGTGGTGTGGGCGGCGTCCTCCTCCCCCAACGTGATCTGGGTCGCCGCCGGGCAGATGTGGAAGGACGACGCCTGGTCCTGCCCGTCCTGCGGCGGTGTGATGCAGCGTCCGGGCGACGACTGGTTCTGCGGCGAGTGCGGCTTCCGCCGTCCGACGCCGAGCTGGGCGCTCTCCGGCGACCACGTCCTCGACCCGCACGGCTCGGCCTGGCCGATCCACCTCCAGCTGCCCGGCCGCGCCAACAAGGCCAACGCCGCCTCCTCGGCCGCCGTCGCCGCCGTGTTCGGGGTGCCGCCGCAGGTCGCGCTGGAGCGCATGTACCAGGTGCAGGCGGTCGCCGGACGGTACGACGTCGTCCAGTTCCAGGGCCGTGACCTGCGCCTGCTGCTCGCGAAGAACCCGGCCGGCTGGCTGGAGACGTTCTCGCTGATCGACCCCCCGCCCACGCCGGTCATCCTGTCGGTGAACGCGCGCTCCGCCGACGGCACCGACACCTCCTGGCTGTGGGACGTCGACTACACGCGCCTGTCCGGCCACCCGATCTGCGTCATCGGCGACCGCAGGCTCGACCTGGCGGTACGCCTGGAGGTGGCCGACCAGAACTTCCAGGTCTACGACAACCTCGACCAGGCCGTGGCCGCGTGCCCGCCGGGCCGGATCGAGGTCATCGCCAACTACACCGCGTTCCAGGACCTGCGCCGCCGCGTCGGCAACTGAGCACGAGACGTCAGGGGACTTTTGTGAGCGACAACCAACTGCGCATCGTCTGGATCTATCCCGACCTGCTCAGCACCTACGGCGACCAGGGCAACGTCCTCGTGGTGGAGCGCCGGGCGCGGCAGCGCGGCCTGGACGTGGCCCGGCTGGACGTGCGCAGCGACCAGCCGATCCCGACCTCCGGCGACATCTACCTGATCGGCGGCGGTGAGGACCGGCCGCAGCGGCTCGCGGCCGAGCGGCTGCGCCGGGACGGCGGACTGACCCGGGCCGTGGAGAACGGCGCCATCGTGTTCTCGGTGTGCGCGGGCTACCAGATCCTCGGCCACGAGTTCATCAACGACCTCGGTCAGCGCGAGCCCGGCCTCGGGCTGCTGGACGTGGTGTCGGTGCGCGGCGAGGGCGCGCGGTGCGTCGGTGACGTGCTGGGCGACGTCGACGAGCGCCTCGGGCTGCCGCCGCTGACCGGCTTCGAGAACCACCAGGGCGTCACCCACCTCGGCCCCACCGCCCGCCCGCTCGCCCGGGTGCGGTTCGGCAACGGCAACGGCACGGGCGACGGCACGGAGGGCGCGTACAACGACACCGTGTTCGGCACGTACATGCACGGTCCGGTGCTCGCGCGCAACCCGCTGATCGCGGACCTGCTGCTGAAGCTGGCCCTCGACGTCAACGCGCTGCCGCCGACCGACGACCGCTGGTACGAGGCGCTGCGCAACGAGCGCATCGCCGCTGCTCAGCAGCCCGCGTAGGGACAGCGCCGCAGCGTGTCCGGGGCACGCGTCAACCTGCTGGTCAACAGCCCGTATGACGGCCCGTCCGCACAGGTGAGCGGGGTCGTCCAGCAGGCGGACGCGTGCTTCGGTCCGGCCCCTGGGAGCCGCTAGGGTGGCGGGGATTCCAGCCGGACAACGCGGTCCGGTCCCGGCCCACGTCGATAAGGTTTTTCGGGCTATGCGCATTGGTGTCCTCACGTCCGGCGGCGACTGCCCCGGCCTGAACGCCGTCATCCGGTCCGTCGTGCACCGCGCCGTCGTCGACCACGGCGACGAGGTCATCGGCTTCCGGGACGGCTGGAAGGGCCTCCTGGAGTGCGACTACCTCAAGCTCGACCTCGACGCGGTGGGGGGCATCCTCGCCCGCGGCGGCACGATTCTCGGCTCCTCCCGGGTCCAGCCCTCCCATCTGCGGGACGGTGTGGAGCGGGCCAGGGGCCATGTCCAGGAGCTCGGTCTCGACGCGATCATCCCCATCGGCGGCGAGGGCACGCTCAAGGCCGCGCGGCTGATGTCGGACAGCGGTCTGCCCGTGGTGGGCGTGCCGAAGACGATCGACAACGACATCGCGGTCACCGACGTCACGTTCGGCTTCGACACGGCCGTCGGGGTGGCGACCGAGGCGCTGGACCGCCTGAAGACCACGGCCGAGTCGCACCAGCGGGTCCTCGTGGTCGAGGTCATGGGGCGGCACACCGGCTGGATCGCGCTGCACTCCGGCATGGCGGCCGGCGCGCACGCCATCGTGGTGCCGGAGCGGCCCTTCGACATAGAGGAACTGACCCGGCGGGTCGGCGAGCGGTTCGAGGCGGGCAAGCGCTTCGCGATCGTGGTGGCCGCGGAGGGCGCCAAGCCGCGCGCCGGGACCATGGAGTTCGACGAGGGCGGCAAGGACATCTACGGGCACGAGCGGTTCGCCGGGATCGCCCGGCAGCTCTCCGTCGAGCTGGAGCGGCGGCTGGGCAAGGAGGCCCGGCCGGTCATCCTCGGGCATGTGCAGCGGGGCGGTACGCCGACCGCCTACGACCGGGTGCTGGCCACGCGGTTCGGGTGGCACGCGGTGGAGGCCGTGCACCGGGGTGAGTTCGGGCAGATGACCGCGCTGCGCGGGACCGACATCGTGATGGTGCCGCTGGCTCAGGCCGTGGAGACGCTGAAGACCGTGCCGGACGAGCGGTACGCGGAGGCGGAGACCGTTCTCTGAGCCGTCGAGCGCGCGTCGCGGGTGGTTGCTCGCGCAGTTCCCCGCGCCCCTGACGTGGCGCACCGCCCCCGGTCGTGGCGGAGACCGGGGGCGGTTCTACTCTTGGGGGCGGACAACTTGCTGCACACCCCCACGAAACAGGAGCCGGCGGAATGGATCACAGCGGGCACGGCATGACGATGGATCTGCCGCCGTTCACGCTGGGGCGTGGTCTGGAATGGTCGGCGGACCCGTTCTTCCTCGTCGCCTGCCTGGTGGGCCTGGCGCTGTACGGCTGGGGCGTGGTGCGGCTGGTGCGGCGCGGGGACAAGTGGCCCGTCGGCCGGACCGTCGCCTACGCCCTGGGCGTGCTGAGCATCATGCTCATGATGTGCACCGGGCTGAACGACTACGGCATGGTCATGTTCAGCGTGCACATGGTGCAGCACATGGTGATCAGCATGGTCTCGCCCATCCTCATCCTGCTCGGGGCACCGATCACGCTGGCGCTGCGGGCGCTGCCGACGGCGGGGCGGGGCCGCAAGGGGCCGCGCGAGCTGCTGCTGATGTTCCTGCACAGCCGGTACATGCGGATCGTCACGCACCCGGCGTTCACGATCCCGCTGTTCATCGCGAGCCTGTACGGGCTGTACTTCACCCCGCTGTTCGACACGCTGATGGGCTCCAAGGCCGGGCACATCGCGATGATGGTGCACTTCCTCGCCGTCGGCCTGGTGTTCTTCTGGCCGATCATGGGCGTGGACCCGGGCCCGCACCGGCCGGGCTACCTGATGCGGATGCTGGAGCTGTTCGCGGGCATGCCGTTCCACGCGTTCTTCGGGATCGCGCTGATGATGGCGTCCCAGCCGATGGTGACGACGTTCGAGAACCCGCCCGCCTCCCTCGGCATCGAGGCGCTGTCCGACCAGAACGCGGCGGGCGGCATCGCCTGGGCGTTCAGCGAGATCCCGTCGGTGCTGGTCCTGATCGCGCTGCTGTTCCAGTGGTACGCCTCGGAGCAGCGTCAGGCCCGGCGCACGGACCGGGCCGCCGAGCGGGACGGCGACAAGGAGCTGGAGGCGTACAACGCCTATCTGGCCTCGCTGAACACGCAGGGGCGCTGAAACCGGCTCGCACCGGGCCCGTGCGCGCCGGGCGCCCGCCAGGCACCATGGAGGGACCGGACCACGAGGAGGGTGCCGCGATGCCAGGTTCCACGAACGGTTCCACCAACGGCTCCAGCGGGACGAAGACCATGGGGGTGCTCACCGTGGGCGGCCTCGTCGTGGTGACGGCCTACACGGTGGCGCTCGGCAGCAACGGCTGGCTGTGGTTCGGCTGGGTCGTGCTGGGCCTGATCACCCTGGGCATGGTGGTCACCACGCGCAGCACCTGACGGCTCACTCCCGGGTCAGCCGGCCCGCCGAGTGCACGCCCGGCTGGTACTTCGGCAGGCGGACGGTGATCTTCATGCCGGCGCCGACGGCGGTCTCGATGACCAGGCCGTGGTCGTCGCCGTAGACCTGGCGGAGCCGGTCGTCGACATTGGACAGGCCGATGCCGCCCGAGGGGCTGGCCTCGCGGGCGAGGATGCGGCGCAGCAGTCCGGGGTCCATGCCCGCGCCGTCGTCCTCGATGACGACCAGGGCCTCGGCTCCGGCGTCCTGGGCGGTGATCTGGATGTGGCACTTGCCCGGGGGGACGGCCTTGCCCTCCAGGCCGTGCTTGACGGCGTTCTCGACGAGCGGCTGCAGGCACAGGAAGGGCAGGGCGACCGGCAGCACCTCCGGCGCTATCTGGAGGGTCACGGACAGCCGGTCGCCGAAGCGGGCGCGCACCAGGGCCAGATAGTGGTCGATGGCGTGCAGCTCGTCGGCGAGGGTCGTGAAGTCGCCGTGCCGGCGGAACGAGTAGCGGGTGAAGTCGGCGAATTCCAGGAGCAGTTCGCGGGCGCGCTCGGGGTCGGTGCGCACGAAGCTCGCGATCACGGCGAGCGAGTTGAAGATGAAGTGCGGGGAGATCTGGGCGCGCAGTGCCTTGATCTCGGCCTCGATGAGCCGGGTGCGCGACCGGTCCAGGTCGGCCAGTTCCAGCTGGACCGACACCCAGCGGGCCACCTCGCCGGCGGCCCGGACCAGGACGGCGGACTCGCGGGGCGCGCAGGCGACCAGGGCGCCGTGCACCCGGTCGTCGACGGTGAGCGGGGCGACGACCGCCCAGCGCACCGAGCAGTCCAGACGGTCGCAGGTCAGTGCGAAGGCCTCGCCGCGGCCGGTGTCCAGGGGGCCCGCGAGGCGTTCCATGATCTCGGTGCGGTGGTGGGCGCCGTCGCCGTCCCAGACCAGGACCTGTTCGCGGTCGGTGAGGCAGAGGGCGTCGGTGCCGAGCAGGGAGCGCAGTTTGCGGGCGGACTTGCGGGCGGTCTCCTCCGTGAGGCCGGCCCGCAGCGGGGGCGCGGCGAGGGAGGCGGTGTGCAGGGTCTCGAAGGTGGCGTGCTCGACGGGGGTGCCGAGACCGGCGAGGCTGTCGGCCCGGGCGGTGCGCCGGCCGAGCCAGACGCCGAGGGCCAGGACCGGGAGCACGGCGACGCACAGACCGGCCAGGAAGTCGCTCATGCGCTCACCTCCGTGCGCAGTTCCTCGGGCAGGTGGAAGCGGGCCAGGACCGCGGCCGTGTCGGGCGGGACGCGGGCGGGGGTGGCGAGGGACACCAGGATCATCGTGAGGAAGCCCAGCGGCACCGACCACAGGGCGGGCCAGGCGAGCAGCGCGTGCAGGGCGGCGCCCCGGCCGGGGTAGCCGGCCATGGTCGCGGCGACCGCGAGCAGGGCGGAGCCGCCCCCGACCAGCATTCCGGCGGCGGCGCCGGGCGGGGTCAGCCGCCGCCACCAGATGCCCAGCACGAGCAGCGGGCAGAACGAGGACGCGGACACGGCGAAGGCGAGCCCGACCGCGTCGGCGACCGGGAGCCCGCCGACCAGGACGCTCGCCGCGAGGGGCACGGCCATGGCGAGGACCGTCCCGAGCCGGAAGTGCCGTACGCCCCGGGAGGGCAGCACGTCCTGGGTGAGGACGCCCGCCACCGCCATGGTCAGGCCCGAGGCGGTGGACAGGAACGCGGCGAAGGCGCCGCCCGCGACCAGGGCGCCGAGGAGGTCGCCGCCCACTCCCCCGATCATCCGGTCGGGCAGCAGCAGGACGGCGGCGTCCGGGTCCCCGGTGAGGGTCAGTTCGGGGGCGTAGAGGCGGCCCAGGGCGCCGTAGACGGGGGGCAGGAGGTAGAAGGCGCCGATCAGGCCGAGGACGGCGACGGTGGTGCGGCGGGCGGCGACGCCGTGCGGGCTGGTGTAGAAGCGGACCACGACGTGCGGCAGGCCCATGGTGCCGAGGAACGTGGCGAGGATCAGCCCGTAGGTGGCGTACAGGGGACGTTCGGCGCGGCTCTCGGCCTGGGACGGGGACAGGTCGCCGCCGCCGGTCCGCCGGGCCTCGGGGACGGGGGCGCCGGCGGCGAAGAGGAGGCGGGTGCCGCGCTCGATGTGGTGGGTGCCGGCGGGCAAGTCGAGGCGGGTGCCGGTGTGGGTGCGGCCGTCGACGGTGCCGGTGACCGTGACGGTCAGGGGGCGCTCCAGTCTGAGGTCGACGCTGTCGTCGACGCGGACGACCCGCTGCTCGCGGAAGGCGGCCGGTTCGTCGAAGGCGTTCCGGGGGGCGCCGTCGCCCTGCCACGCCAGGACCAGGAAGAGGGCGGGGACGAGCAGGGCGGTGAGCTTGAGCCAGTACTGGAAGGCCTGGACGAAGGTGATGCTGCGCATGCCGCCGGCGGCGACGGTGGCGGTGACGACGACGGCGACGATCACACCGCCGAGCCAGTCGGGCGCCCCGGTCAGCACGGTCAGGGTGAGCCCGGCGCCCTGGAGCTGGGGCAGCAGGTAGAGCCAGCCGACGCCGACGACGAAGGCCCCGGCGAGCCGCCGTACGGCCTGGGAGGCGAGGCGGGCCTCGGCGAAGTCGGGGAGCGTGTAGGCGCCGGAGCGGCGCAGCGGGGCGGCGACGAAGAGCAGCAGGACGAGGTAGCCGGCGGTGTAGCCGACCGGGTACCAGAGCATGTCGGGGCCCTGGACCAGGACCAGGCCCGCTATGCCGAGGAAGGAGGCGGCGGAGAGGTACTCGCCGCTGATGGCGGCGGCGTTCAGCCGCGGGCCGACGGTGCGCGAGGCGACGTAGAAGTCGGAGGTGGTGCGGGAGATGCGCAGGCCGAAGGCTCCGACGAGGACCGTGGCGACGACGACCAGGGCGACGGCGGGGACGGCGTAGCTGGAGTTCATGGGCGGGGCGTCAGCGGTCCTCGACGAGGCGGACGAAGTCGCGCTCGTTGCGCTCGGCGCGGCGGACGTACCAGCGGGCGAGCAGGACCAGTGGGAGGTAGAGGCCGAAGCCGAGGACGGCCCACTCCAGGCGGCGGGCGCCGGGCAGGGCGGCGAAGAGCAGCGGGAGCGGGCCGACGAGCAGGCCGAGGACGGCGAGGACGGTGAGGGCGGCGCGCAGCTGGGTGCGCATCAGGGAGCGGACGTAGGTGTGGCCGAGGGTGGTCTGCTCGTCGATCTCGGTGCGCGGGCGGTAGTAACCGGACGTCCTGCGGATCTGCCGGGGCGGGCCGGTGACGACGACGCGGCGTTCGGTGTGGTCCTGGGGCACCGTCACGTCCTCCTCATGAGCAGGTCGCGCAGTTCGCGGGTGTGGCGGCGGCTGACCTGCAACTCCTCGGAGCCGACGAGGACACTGACGGTGCCGGCGTCGAGGCGGAGTTCGCCGATGTGGCGCAGGGCGACGAGGTGGCGGCGGTGGATGCGGACGAAGCCGCGCGAGCGCCAGCGCTCCTCCAGGGTGGACAGCGGGATGCGCACCAGGTGGCTGCCCTTGTCGGTGTGCAGGCGGGCGTAGTCGCCCTGGGCCTCGACGTGGGTGATGTCCTCGACGGCGACGAAGCGGGTCACGCCGCCGAGCTCGACGGGTATGTGGTCCGGGTCGGGTTCGCTCACCGGGATGCGGGGCGTGGCGCCGCGCAGCTCGGCCGCCCGGCGGACGGCCTCGGCGAGGCGTTCCTTGCGGACGGGCTTGAGGACGTAGTCGACGGCCTTGAGGTCGAAGGCCTGGACGGCGAAGTCCTCGTGGGCGGTGACGAACACGATCAGCGGCGGTCGGGCGAAGCCGGTGAGCAGCCGGGCCAGGTCGAGGCCGTCGAGGCCGGGCATCTGGATGTCGAGGAAGACGACGTCGATGGCCTCGGGCCCGCCCGGGCCGGACTCCAGCGCGCGGTTGATGCGGCGCAGTGCCTCGGTCGCGTCACCGGCGCCCTCCGCGCTGCCGATGCGGGGATCGGCCCGCAGCAGGTAGAGGAGTTCCTCCAGCGAGGGGCGTTCGTCGTCGACAGCCAGGGCGCGCAGCATGAACCCGGAGTGTAGGGGCGATCCCCGCCGTGCGGACACGTGGATACAGTGCCCGCATGAACAGCAGGCCGTCCCCGGCGTTCGACGAACTCGACCGGAAGATCGTCACGGCCCTGATGGCGAACGCCCGGACGTCGTTCGCGGAGATCGGCACGGCGATCGGGCTGTCGGCCACGGCGGTCAAGCGGCGGGTCGACCGGCTGCGGGAGACGGGCGTGATCACCGGGTTCACGGCGACGGTGAAGCCGTCGGCGCTGGGCTGGCGCACGGAGGCCTACGTCGAGGTGTACTGCGAGGGCGCCGCTCCGCCCCGGCGGCTGGCGGAGGTGGTGCGCGACTACCCGGAGATCGCCGCGGCGATGACGGTGACCGGCGGCGCGGACGCGCTGCTGCACGTGCGCGCGCGGGACGTGGAGCACTTCGAGGAGGTGCTGGAGCGGATCCGGCAGGAGCCGTTCATCCGGAAGACGATCAGTGTGATGGTGCTGTCCCATCTGCTGCCGGAGAGTCCGGAGGCCGGGGCCAGCCACCCGGCGCCCGAGTAGCCCCGCGGCCGGCGCAGCGGTCGTGCGCCGACCGGCCGGAAGACGCAGCGTTCCTGCGTGGACGCGCAAGCTTTGTTTCTTGTCCGCCCCCGCCGTCAGTTCCTACCGTTGTGTCAACCCCCAGTCACACACCGTGAGGAAGCGGAGGGACCCCTTCGTGCCCGACTCCCGTGTGCCGCGCCGGCGGCGCTACCTCGTCTGCGAACCCAGACACTTCGCCGTGCAGTACGCGATCAACCCCTGGATGCACCCCGGCGAACCCGTCGACGTGCTCCGGGCCCTGGACCAGTGGCAGGCGCTGGTCGACACCTACCGTGCCCACGGCCATACCGTGGACAGTGTGAAACCCGTTCCAGGCCTGCCCGACATGGTCTTCGCCGCGAACGCGGCGGTCGTGGTCGACGGCCGCGTCTTCGGCTCGCTCTTCCACGCGCCCGAGCGCCGGCCCGAGTCCGTGCCCTACGAGGCGTGGTTCAAGACGGAGGGCTACGAGGTCTACCACCCCGAATCCGTCTGCGAGGGCGAGGGCGATCTGGTCCCCGCCGGGCGCTGGATCCTCGCCGGGACGGGATTCCGCACGACCCGGCAGGCGCACAGCGAGGCGCAGGAGTACTTCGGGGTGCCGGTGATCGGCCTGACGCTGGTGGATCCGTACTTCTACCACCTGGACACGGCCCTGTTCGTCCTCGACGAGGAGAACGTCGCGTACTACCCCGGGGCGTTCTCGCCGGGCAGCCGTGAGGTGCTGGCCCGGCTGTACCCGGACGCGGTGCTCGCCACCCGCGAGGACGCGATGGCGTTCGGGCTCAATTCCGTCTCCGACGGGCGCCACGTCTTCATCTCACCCGGGGCGACGGGCCTGGCCGGGCAGCTGGCCGACCGCGGCTACGTCCCCGTCCCCGTCGACCTGTCCGAGTTCCACAAGGCCGGGGGCGGCATCAAGTGCTGCACCCAGGAGATCCGGGAGATCCGCTCATGACCGCACCCGTCACCACCCGTGGCCCGCAGGAGAACCCCGGCGCGCGGGGCGGTCGCGGCTCCGAGGAGCTCATCCGCGCGGAGGAGCCGGTCCTCGCGCACAACTACCACCCGCTGCCCGTGGTCGTCGCCCGCGCGGAGGGCACCTGGGTGGAGGACGTGGAGGGCCGCCGTTACCTGGACATGCTGGCCGGTTACTCCGCCCTGAACTTCGGCCACCGGCACCCGGCGCTGGTCGAGGCGGCGCACCGCCAGCTCGACCGGCTGACCCTGACCTCGCGGGCCTTCCACAACGACCGGCTCGCGGAGTTCGCCGAGCGGCTGTCCGCGCTCACCGGACAGGACATGGTGCTGCCCATGAACACCGGCGCGGAGGCGGTGGAGAGCGGGGTGAAGGTGGCCCGCAAGTGGGCCTACGACGTCAAGGGCGTCCCGGCGGACCGGGCCACGATCGTGGTGGCGGCGGACAACTTCCACGGCCGGACGACGACGATCGTCTCCTTCTCCACGGACGAGACCGCGCGCACCGGCTTCGGGCCCTTCACCCCGGGGTTCCGGATCGTGCCGTACAACGACCTGGCCGCGCTGGAGGCGGCGGTCGACGAGACGACGGCGGCGGTGCTGATCGAGCCGATCCAGGGCGAGGCCGGGGTGATCGTCCCGGACGACGGCTATCTGGCGGGCGTGCGGGAGCTGACCCGCCGCAAGGGCTGTCTGTTCGTGGCGGACGAGATCCAGTCCGGGCTCGGCCGGACGGGCCGCACGCTGGCGGTCGAGCACGAGTCGGTGGTGCCGGACGTGGTGCTGCTGGGCAAGGCGCTGGGCGGCGGCATCGTGCCGGTGTCGGCGGTCGTCGGGCGCCGGGAGGTGCTCGGGGTGCTGCACCCGGGTGAGCACGGTTCGACCTTCGGCGGCAACCCGCTGGCCGCCGCGGTCGGCACGGCGGTGGTGGAACTGCTGGAGACGGGCGAGTTCCAGCGGCGGGCGGCCGAGCTGGGCGTGCTCCTGCGCGAGGGCCTGGCGGGGCTGGTCGGCCGGGGCGTGGTCGGCTTCCGCGCGCGCGGCCTGTGGGCGGGCGTCGACATCGACCCCGCGCTCGGCACCGGCCGCGAGATCAGTGAGCGCCTCATGCGCGAGGGGGTCCTGGTGAAGGACACCCACGGCTCGACGATCCGCCTGGCACCTCCGCTGACCATCACCGGCGAGGAGCTGCAGGGGGCGCTCGGGGCCCTGGAGAAGGTCCTCGGGTAGGCGGCCGGAAGGGCGTGGGCCGGCCGGGCGGCCGCCCGGCCCGCGCCTCCCCGACCGGCCCTGCACAAGCCGCCCGCTTTCACCGGAAGGGTGAAGATGGGGGCAAGAGGTGGTAGACCACTCTCAGCGACAGAGAGGTCGGCCGTGGGCGCAGACGAGGAGTACGGCACTGCCCGGCAGCGGTTCGACGTGGCCGACGCGGCGCCCCTGCTGCTCGATCCGCAGGGCGTGGTGACGGGCTGGACCGACGACGCCCGGCGTCTGCTGGGGTACCGGGCCGGTGAGGCGGTGGGCCGGAAACTCGCCGACCTGCTGGTCGCGGAGGACGCGCAGCGGGTGCCGGACCTGGTCGAGCGGTGCCGCAGGGACGGCGGCTGGCGCGGGTTGCTGACGGCCCGCCGCAAGGACGGGGGGCCGGTGCGGGTCGCGGCCCGGATCGCCCCGGCCGAGGAGGCCCACGGCGGCTTCCGCTGGCTGGTGCTGCTGTCGGAGCTGGCCGGCGCACCCGGCTGGGACATGAGCCGTACGGTGCTGGAGCGAATGGTCTCCGACGCCCCGGTGGGGATCGCGATCGTGGACACGGACCTGCGGTTCGTGTGGTCCAACACCGCCCTGGAGCAGTTCGGCGGCGGACCGGCCCCGCGCCGGCTCGGTCTGCGGTTCGCGGACGTGCAGCCGGGTCTGGACGCGCAGGCGGTCGAGGCGCAGATGCGGCACGTGCTGGAGACGGGCGAGCCGGTCGTCGGCTACGAGCACGTGGGGCATGTGCGGTCGGCGCCGCTGCGGGAGACGGCGCACATGCTGTCCTTCACCCGCCTGGAGGACGACCGGGGCAACCCGATAGGCGTCTACTACACGGTCGTGGACATGACCGAGCGGCACCGGGCGCGGCAGCGGCTGGCGCTGCTGGACCGGGCCGGTGAGAACATCGGCCGCAGCCTGGACCTGATGCGCACCGCGCAGGAGCTGGCCGACGTGGCGGTGCCGGGACTGGCCGACTTCGTCTCCGTGGACCTGCTGGAGACGGTGCTGGGCGGCGGTGAGCTGGCGCCCGGGCCGCTGCCGGACACGGCGGAGCCGGTGGCGCTGCGCCGCGCGGGCCACCGCTGCGCGGACGACGATCTGCCGGCGGTGGTGGTGCCGGTCGGTGACGTGGCGACCTACCCGGCCGGCTCGCCCCCGGTGCGCTGCCTGACCTCGGGCCGGTCCTGGCGCGCGGAGCGGCTCGACCCGTCGGCCCGGGACTGGACGACCGACGCCCCGGGCGGCCGCCGGGCCACCTTCCGGGAACTGGGCCTGCACAGCGTGATGACCGTGCCGATCCGGTCGCGCGGCACCACCCTGGGCGTCACCGGCTTCTACCGGCGCACCCACCGCGAACCCTTCGACGCGGAGGACCTGCGCCTGGCGGAGGACCTCGTCGCCCGCGCGGCCGTCTGCCTGGACAACGCCCACCGCTACACCCGCGAGCGGGACGCCGCGCTCGTCCTGCAGCGCAGTCTGCTCCCCCACCGGCTGCCCGAGCAGGACGCCGTCGAGGTCGCCGCGTGCTACCGGCCGGCGGACGAACTGACCGGGCTGGGCGGCGACTGGTACGACCTGATCCCGCTGTCCGGGGCGCGGGTCGCGCTCGTCGTGGGCGAGGTGCCCGGGCACGGCATCGACGCCGCGGCGGCCATGGGGCAGCTGCGGACCGCCGTGCGGACCCTGGCCGCGCTGGATCTGCCGCCCGAGGAGGTGCTGGCGCACCTGGACGACCTGGTGGCACGGTCCGCGCGGGAGGAGGGGGCCGAGCCGGGGGCGGGGGGCGCCGGCGGCGGGCGGTCCGTGGGCGCCGGATGCCTGTACGCCGTGTACGACCCGGTCGACGGCGGGTGTGCGATGGCCGCGGCGGGCCAGCCGGCCCCGGCGGTGGTGCGGCCCGACGGTTCGGTCGCGTTCGTCGATCTCCCGCAGGGCCCGTCGCTCGGCGTGGGCGGCCCGCCCTTCGAGGCGGTCGAGCTGACCCTGCCGGAGGGCAGCACGCTCGCCCTGCACACCGACGGGCTGCTGGCCCGCGGCGAGACCTGGGCCGTCGACGCCGGCCGGGAGCGGCTGCGCCGGGCGCTGGAACAGGCGGGTCCGCTCGACACGCACTGCCGGACGGTGGTCGACGCCCTGGTGCCGGCCCGTCCGTACGACGACGTGGCCCTGCTGATGGCCCGGACGAAACGTCTCGGCAGCGGGCAGGTGGCGGCGTGGGAACTGCCCTCCGACCCGGCCGTGGTCGCCGAGGCCCGCCGCACGGCCACCCGGCAGCTGGCGCGCTGGGGCCTGGACGAGCTGGTCTTCACCACGGAGCTGGTGGTCAGCGAGCTGGTCACCAACGCCATCCGGTACTCCTCCGGGCCCATCCGGCTCCGGCTGATCCGGGAGCGCGCCCTGGTGTGCGAGGTGTTCGACAGCGGCGCCACCGCACCCCATCTGCGCCACCCTCGCACGACGGACGAGGGCGGGCGCGGACTGCTGCTGGTGTCCCAGCTCACCCAGCGGTGGGGCACCCGCTTCATCCCCGAAGGGAAGATCATCTGGGCCGAGCAGCCGCTGACGCCCGCCGCGGAGTGACACCCGGCGGCGTTCGTCCATACCGTGCGAAACTGGTGTGATTCAGGCAGCGGTGAGGCGGTGGCCATGGCGGAGGCGGCGATCGACTACGCGGCGGTGTTCCAGTCCCTGCCCGGCATGGTGGCACTCCTGACGCCCGAGCTGGTGTACGCGGACGTCAACGAGGAGTTCGTCCGGGGCACCGGCCGCTCCCGCGCGCGGCTGGTCGGCCGCCATGTCTTCGACGTCTTCCCCGACAACCCCAACGACCCGGCCGCGACCGGCATGCGCAACCTGGAGGCCTCGCTGTACCGGGTCCTGGCCACCGGCGAGCGCGACACCATGGCGCTGCAGCGCTACGACGTCGAGCATGCGGACCGCCCCGGCGAGTGGGAGGAGCGGTACTGGAGCCCGGTGAACACCCCGGTGCTGGGCCCCGACGGGAAGGTGGTGCTGATCGTGCACCGCGTCGAGGAGGTCACGGAGCTGTTCCGCGCCCGGGGCCGCACCGGGGGCCGCAACGGCCGCGCGCGGGTGCTGGAGGCGGAGCTGTACACCCGCGCCCGTGAGCTGCAGGAGCTCAACGAGCGGCTGCGGCGGGCGCACTCCCGGGAGCGGGAGGTGGCGCTGGCGCTGCAGGAGGCGATGCTGCCCGCACGGCGCCAGGTCAGCCGCCACCACCGGGCCGCCGTCCGCTACCGCCCGGCCGTGGGCGCGCTCAACGTCTGCGGGGACTGGTACGACCTGGTCGACCTGGTCGGCGGCCGCCGGATCGGCGTGTCCGTGGGCGACGTGGTCGGGCACGGGCTGGCGGCGGCCGGTGTCATGGGGCAGCTGCGCAGCGCGCTCAGCGCGGCCTCCCGGGTCGCCGCGGGCCCGGCCCAGGCGCTGGACGTGCTCGGGCGCTACGCGCATGTGGTCGACGGCGCCGAGTCGGCGACGGCGGTGACGACCTTCATCGACTTCGACCGGCGCACCATCGCCTACAGCAGCGCCGGCCACCCCCCGCCCGTGCTGGTCCACCCGGACGGCCGCACGCGTTTCCTCGACCGGGCCACGGACACACCGCTCGACGCCCGGCCCGATCCGATCCCGCGGCCCCAGGCGGAGACCCGGTTCGCGCCGGGCGCCACCCTGGTGCTCTACACCGACGGCCTGATCGAGCGGCGCCGTGAGGACATCGACGCGGGGCTGGCCCGCCTCGCCGACGCCCTGCGCCGCCACCGCGACCAGGACCCGGAGACCCTCGCCGACACCGTGCTGCTGGAACTGCTGCCGCCCGGCGGCGCCACGGACGACACGGCGCTGGTCATCGTGCGGCTGTGACCGTCACATCCGGGTCCTGCCGTGGTCGAGCAGGCGCACCCGGTCCACGTTCTGCCGGTCCTCGGCGTCCGTGCTGGGCGCTCCCCCGAACCAGGCGTCGAGGATCTCCTTCAGCAGCGGCTCGGACGTCAGCCGCAGACTGAGGGCGAGCACGTTGGCGTCGTTCCAGCGGCGCGCCCCGTCGGCCGTGTAGGCGTCCGTGCACAGGGCCGCCCGGACGCCGGGCACCTTGTTGGCGGCGATCGAGGCGCCCGTGCCGGTCCAGCAGCACACCACGGCCTGGTCGGCCGTCCCGTCGGCGACCTCGCGGGCCGCGGCCTCGGAGCACACCGCCCACTGCGGGTCGTCGCCGGGGCGGAGCGCGCCGTGCGGGCGCACCTCGTGCCCCCGGTCGCGCAGCGCGGCCACGAGGGAGCGGGCGACGGGCTCGTCCATGTCCGAGGAAACAGAGATGCGCATGCTCCGCAGATTACTCGGCGGGGCCGCGCGGGCCAGGGGCCGGACAGGCACCCCGCGCCGTGCCGCAACCTGACTGACCATCAGTCAAAGCGTGAAGGATCCGCGCGGCCCTGCCGCACGAGGTGCCCGGCGACTGCCCCTGCACCTACACTGGCACCCCACGACATGCCGGTTGACCTGCTGGAACGCGGCGGTTGAGTCCCCCGCCCGAGTCGAGGAGCGCCCGCTTTGTTCTACTACCTGCTGAAATACGTGCTGCTGGGTCCGCTGCTGAGACTGGTCTTCCGGCCTCGAATAGAGGGTCTGGAGCACGTGCCGGCGGAGGGCGCCGCGATCATCGCCGGCAACCACCTGTCGTTCTCCGACCACTTCCTGATGCCCGCCGTCCTCAAGCGGCGCATCACCTTCCTCGCGAAGGCCGAGTACTTCACCGGCCCGGGGATCAAGGGCCGCCTGACGGCCTTCTTCTTCCGCAGCGCGGGGCAGATCCCCGTCGACCGCTCCGGCAAGGACGCGGGGCAGGCGGCCATCCGCGAGGGCCTCGGCGTGCTGGGCAGGGACGAGTTGCTCGGCATCTACCCCGAGGGCACCCGTTCGCACGACGGCCGCCTGTACAAGGGCAAGGTCGGGGTCGCGGTGATGGCCCTCAAGGCCGGTGTCCCGGTCGTGCCCTGCGCGATGATCGGCACGTTCGAGGCGCAGCCGCCCGGCAAGGTCATCCCGAACATCCACCCGGTCGTGATCCGCTTCGGCGAGCCCCTCGACTTCTCCCGCTACGAGGGCATGGAGAACGAGAAGGCCGTCCTGCGCGCCATCACCGACGAGATCATGTACGCGATCCTGTCGCTGTCCGAGCAGGAGTACGTGGACCGGTACGCGGCCGACGTGAAGGCCGAGGAGGCCGCGGCCAGACAGCGCAAGTTCCGGCGGAGCGCGCAGGGTTGACCTCCGCCCGCGTCGTCCTCGCGGCGAGGGCATGAGTGTGGGGCGGCCGGAGATCCGGCCGCCCCACGTCATCGCCCGCGGTGCCGCTACGGCTTCGGCGTGGCGTGCGGCGCGCACGTCACGTCCGCGCCGTCCAGTTCGCCCGTGAGCAGGTAGGCGTCGACCCGCGTGTTGATGCACGGGTTGGTCAGGCCGGTGACGCCGTGGGAGCCGGCGTCCTTCTCGGTGATCAGGCGCGAGCCCTTGAACCGCTGGTGCAGTTCGACGGCACCCTCGTACGGGGTGGCCGCGTCACGCTCGGACTGCACGATCAGCACCGGTGGCAGGCCCTTGCCGGTCTTCACGTTCAGCGGCGTCTGCTGCTTGACCGGCCAGGTGGCGCACGGGAGGTTCATCCACGCGTTGGCCCAGGTGAGGAACGGGTGGTCCCGGTGGAGCCGGGTGTTGTCCCGGTCCCACTTCCGCCAGCTGGTGGGCCACTTGGCGTCGGCGCACTCCACGGCCGTGTACACGGCGTTGCCGTTCTCGGAGGCGGCGTTGCCCGCGGTGTCCGACAGGTCGGGCGCGGCGGCGTCGACGAGCGCCTGGGTGTCCCCGGCGACGTACTTGCTGAAGACCGAGGCGACCGGCGCCCAGGAGGAGTCGTAGTACGGGGCGCCCTGGAAGAAGGAGATCAGCTCGGCCGGGCCGACGACCCCGCCGATGGGGCTCTTCTTCGCGGTGGCGCGCAGCTTCAGCCACTGCTGCTCGACCTCGGCGCGGGTGTCGCCGAGGTGGTAGGTCGCGTCGTTCTTCGCGACCCAGTCCTGCCAGTCCTTCCAGCGGCCCTCGAAGGCGACGTCCTGGTCCAGGTTGGCCTGGTACCAGATCTTCTCGCGGGAGGGGTTGACGACGCTGTCGACGACCATGCGGCGCACGTGGCCGGGGAAGAGCGTGCCGTAGACGGCGCCGAGGTAGGTGCCGTAGGAGACGCCGAGGAAGTTGAGCTTCTTCTCGCCGAGGGCGGCGCGGATGACGTCGAGGTCGCGCGCGGTGTTCGGCGTGGTCATGTGCGGCAGCATCCAGCCGCTGCGCTCCGCGCACCCCTCGGCGTACTCGCGGGCCAGCTTGCGCTGGGCGAGCTTGTCGGCCTCGGAGTCCGGCACCGGGTCCGGCTTGGGCGCCTTGACGAACTCCTGCGGGTCGACGCAGGAGATCGGCGTCGACTTGCCGACGCCGCGCGGGTCGAAGCCCACGAAGTCGTACGCCTTGGCCGCGTTGGCCCAGATCGGGTTCTTGTTGGTGACCCGGGCCGGGAAGCGCAGCCCGGAGCCGCCGGGGCCACCGGGGTTGTAGATGAGCGCGCCCTGCCGCTCGGCCTTCGTGCCCGTGTTGCCGATGCGGTCCACGGCGAGCTTGATCTGCTTGCCGTACGGCTTGGCGTAGTCGAGCGGCACGGTGACGTACCCGCACTGGATCGGCTTGGCCAGGTTCCAGTCGGCGGGGCAGTCCTGCCAGTCGATGCCGGCTCGCGCGGCGCGGTCGGCGGCGATGGCGGCGCCCCGGGCCTCGCGGTCCTGGCCGGGGCCGCTGCCCGCGCTCGCGTTCGCCGTGGGCGCCGCGACGGCGCCGGCTATCAGCGTGGCCGTGACGAGCGCGCCGGCCGAGCCGAGCGCCGCCACCCGCCTCTTCGGTCTCGTACCCCTCAAGTGGGACCTCCCCGTACGAAGTTGCGATCAGTACGGGGGATCCTTGCCGGTGCGAGGGTCCCGGCGACAGGGGCGGGCGCCCTTCTTTGCCAATCCGATAAACGGAGCACCGCTTCTGCTGGGCGGACGGCTACCCGAGCAGCGCGAGGGCCTCGTCGAGCAGCCGCCGCAGCTTCAGGGCGTCCGGGGCCACCGCGGTGACCAGGGCGGCGGGGCCGGCGAGCGGCATGAGCGCCGCGGTCGGGCCGAGCATCGCGCCCTCCACCGGCTCGATGGCGAACTCCGGACGAACCACCACGAGTTGCCCCACCGCCCGGTGCCCGGCGAGGACGGCCGGTCCGTCCCAGCCGCCCGGCGCCCCGGGCCCGCAGGCCAGTTCCTGGTCGAGCACGAGCCGCCCGGCCACCCGCACGGCCAGCCGGCTGGTGAGGCGTCCGGGCCGTTCACCGGCCCGCCCCAGCACCTGCTCCTCGCGCAGCACGAGCCGGGCCGTCGCGGCGAGTTCGACCCGGGTCGTGACGTACAGGTCACTGCCCTGCGCGGAGATCAACTGTTCGGGCAGCCAGTGCAGTTCGGCGTGGTCGGCGACGTCGAGCCGGACGTCGTAGCGGGCCTCGCCCTTGCTCTGGCCGGGCAGCGCGATGGTCGCGGCGGCCGACCCGACGGACAGCCGCGCACCGTGGCCGACCCGGCCGCGCACGGTGAAGTGGTCGCCGCCGAGCGGGCCGCTCATGGCGCCGACCAGCATGACCCGCGCGCCGGCGCCGGTGGCCCGGGTGCGCCGCAGCGCCAGCGGCCCGTCGCTCTCCAGTACGGGCAGCGCGGTCCCGCCCCGGCCGTCGTCCCGGGCGGCGAACCGCGCCACGGACCGCACCCCGGCCGCGTTCACGCCCCGGCCGTCCACGCGGCGAGCCGGCCCCGCACCCACGCGGCGACGTCGGCGACGCCGCTCTCGCCGCGCAGCGACTGGAAGACCACCGGCAGATCGCCGCGCTGCGCCTTGGCGTCGGCCGCCATGCGCGCCAGGTCGGAGCCGACGTGCGGGGCGAGGTCGGTCTTGTTCACGACGAGCAGGTCGGCGGTGGTGACGCCGGGTCCGCCCTTGCGCGGGATGTCGTCGCCCCCGGCCACGTCGATGACGAAGATCTGCGCGTCGACGAGCCCTTGGGAGAAGGTGGCGGTGAGGTTGTCCCCGCCGGACTCCACGAGCACCAGGTCCAGCGGCCCGGCCGCCTCCTCCAGATCCTCCACCGCCTCCAGGTTCGCCGAGATGTCGTCCCGGATCGCGGTGTGCGGGCAGGCCCCCGTCTCGACGGCGGTGATCCGCTCGGGCGGCAGGACGGCCTCCCGGAGCAGGAACTCGGCGTCCTCCCGCGTGTAGATGTCGTTGGTGACGACGGCGAGCGCCAGTTCGTCGCGCAGCGCCCGGCAGAGCGCGGCGACGGTGGCGGTCTTCCCCGAGCCCACGGGACCGCCGAGTCCGATGCGCAGAGCTCGGCGGCCGCCGTCGGGGCGGCGGGCGTCGGCGCTCACCGCGGCGGGGCCGTCGTGGTCGTGGTCGAGGTGCATGTGCGGCTCCTGGTGGTGCGGGCCCGGGTGGCGGGCGGCGGACTGTGCGGTGACGGGTCTGGTACCGGGTGCGGGCGGGCGGGGGCCGGTCGCGCGGTTCCGCGCTCCCCCGGGGGCGGCTAGGAGGCGAACAGCCGTACGGGCCAGCCCGCGTGCCGCTCCGCGCCGATCTCCAGCAGCGGCGCGGAAGCGGCGGGCAGCGCGTCGGCCCCTTCGTCGACGACCCTCCGGGCCGCCTCGACCGCCCGGTCGGCGACCCGGTCCAGCTCGGGGGCCAGCCGGGCCAGCACCCTCGTCGCGTCGAAGGGGTCCAGGCTCAGCAGCCGCACCGTCGCCGTGGCCGGTCCGCTCACGCTCTCGTACGCCGCGCAGTACGCCGCGTCCACCGGCCCCAGGCCCGCCGCCCGCGCCGTGAGTCCGAGGACCACCGGCTGATGCGCGCCCTTGGGGAACTCCCGGCCCAGGGCGTCCAGTTCGGCGGACGGCCACGTGGCCCGGGCGGCCCGCATCAGCTGCCGTCCGAGCCTGCGCGCGGCGGCCCGCAGCGCGGGCGAGGGCGTACGGGCGTCGGCCGCGCCGTCCAGCGTGACCGGGTCGATGCCGAGCGCCGCGGCCGCCGCGAGCGCCGCCGACACCAGCCCGGCCGTGTGCAGCCGCCCCCGGCAGAAGTCCGCCAGGCTCGCCGCCCCGCTGATCCGCCCGGCCTCGACGGCCTCCTCGGCCCCGCCGGAGTGCGCGTGACCACCGGCGGGGAACCGGCCGTCGGCCAGGACGAGCAGTGCCGCACGTGACATCGGGACCCCGCCGTCAGAAGAGGAAGTAGCGCTGGGCCATGGGCAGTTCGGCCGCGGGCGTCGCCTCGACCAGCTCTCCGTCGATGTGCACGGCGAAGCTGTCGGGATCGACCCGCACGTCGGGCCGCGCGTCGTTCTCGCGCATGTCGGCCTTGGTGACCGAGCGGGTCGACTCGATGGCCACGAACCGCTTGCCGAGCCCCAGCCGTTCCGGCAGCCCGTCCTCCACGGCCAAGGGAGCGACGAAGTTGACGGAGTTGGCCGCGGGCGCCCGGCCGATCGCGCCGAACATGGGGCGCGGCAGGACCGGTTGCGGGGTCGGGATGGAGGCGTTCGCGTCGCCCATCTGCGCGTACGCGATCTGCCCGCCCTTGACGACAAGGTGCGGCTTGACGCCGAAGAACGCGGGCTCCCAGAGCACCAGGTCGGCCAGTTTGCCGCGCTCCACCGACCCGATCTCACGGGCGAGGCCCTGCGCGAGCGCGGGGTTGATCGTGTACTTGGCGACGTAGCGGCGCACCCGGTGGTTGTCGGCCCGGCCGTCGCCGGGCAGCGCGCCGCGCCGCCGCTTCATCACGTGGGCGGTCTGCCAGGTCCGCAGCACCACCTCGCCCACGCGGCCCATCGCCTGCGCGTCGGAGGAGATGATGGAGATCGCGCCGAGGTCGTGCAGCACGTCCTCGGCGCCGATGGTCGAGGGCCTGATCCGGGACTCGGCGAACGCCAGGTCCTCCGGCACGGCCGGGTTGAGGTGGTGACACACCATCAGCATGTCGAGGTGTTCCTCGGCGGTGTTGACGGTGAAGGGCCGGGTCGGGTTGGTGGAGCTGGGCAGCACGTGCGCCTCGGAGACCACGGTCATGATGTCCGGCGCGTGCCCGCCGCCCGCGCCCTCGGTGTGGTAGGCGTGGATGCCCCGGCCGGCGACGGCGGCGAGCGTGTCGCCGACGAACCCGGCCTCGTTCAGGGTGTCCGTGTGGATGGCGACCTGGATGCCCGTGCGCTCGGCGACGGTCAGCGAGGCGTCGATGACGGCCGGGGTGGAGCCCCAGTCCTCGTGCAGCTTCAGCCCGAGCGCGCCGCCCCGGATCTGCGACAGCATCGCCTCGTGGGAGACGGTGTTGCCCTTGCCGAGCAACCCGATGTTGAGCGGGTGGGCCTCCATCGCCTCCAGCATCCGGGCCAGGTGCCAGGGGCCGGGGGTCACGGTCGTCGCCTTGGAGCCCTCCGCCGGGCCGGTGCCGCCGCCGACCAGGGTGGTGATGCCCGAGGCCAGGGCCTCGTCCGCGATCTGGGGGCAGATGAAGTGGACGTGCGCGTCGATCGCGCCGGCCGTGAGGATCCGCCCGTTGCCGGCGATGATCTCGGTCTCCGGGCCGATGACCAGGTCCGGGTGGACGCCGTCCATGGTGTCGGGGTTGCCGGCCTTGCCGATGCCGGTGATGCGGCCGTCGCGGATGCCGACATCGGCCTTGACGATCCCCCAGTGGTCGATGATCACCGCGCCGGTGATCACGGTGTCCGGGGTACCCTCCGCCCGGGTGGCGCGCGACTGGCCCATGGACTCGCGGATGACCTTGCCGCCGCCGAACACGGCCTCGTCCCCGGCACGCCCGGGCCCGCCGGAGCGGTCCTCCTCGATCTCCACGAGCAGGTCGGTGTCGGCGAGCCGGATCCGGTCGCCGGTCGTCGGGCCGAACAGGTCGGCGTACGCGGCACGCGAGAGCTCAGGCATCGAGGGCACCTCCGGTCTCCCCGCGCAGGCCGGGCACGACCCGGGCGCCGGTGAGCGGGACGAGTTCGACGTCGACGGGGATCCCGGGCTCGAAGCGCACGGCCGTGCCGGCGGCGGCGTTCAGCCGCTTGCCGCGCGCCGCCGCGCGGTCGAACTCCAGGCCGGGGTTGGCCTCGGCGAAGTGGTAGTGGGAGCCGACCTGGACGGGCCGGTCGGCGGCGTTGAGGACGGTGAGCCGGGTGATCTCACGGCCCTCGTTGCAGGCGATCGGGTCCTCGGCGAAGAGGAACTCTCCGGGGATCACGCGGCCCCTCAGACGATCGGCTCGTGGACGGTGACGAGCTTGGTGCCGTCCGGGAAGGTGGCCTCGACCTGGACGTCGTGGATCATCTCCGGGACGCCCTCCATGACGTCGTCCCGGGTGAGCAGCGTGCGTCCGGAGGACATGAGTTCGGCGACGGTGCGGCCGTCGCGCGCGCCTTCGAGGACGTGCGACGTGATGAGGGCGATCGCCTCGGGGTGGTTGAGCCGCAGGCCGCGGGCCCGGCGCTTCCCGGCGACGTCGGCCGCCACGTGGATCAGCAGTCGCTCTTGTTCGTGCGGGGTCAGCTGCACGTCCCACCTCACAGTCCTCGCTCCGGACCGTGCGGGGCCCGGGTGCCGCGGCCACGGGGCAAAGTGCCAGGTGGCGTGGAGCGGCAGGCTAGTTGGACCGCGTTTCGGGCAGGTTAACCGGGCTGTGATCCCCCGGCCGGGGCGCGGCCGTCCGGCATGCTCATCAGGGCCCGCAGCCCGTCACGGAGGATCTCGACCGGGGCGGGCCCGAAGAGGGACTGCTGGGCGATGAACCCGAGCACGGCGGCGATCATCGTGCGGGCCACGTGGTCCGGCTCGACCTCCGGGCGCATCATCCCGGCCCGCTGGTAGTCCTCCACGATCTTCGCCCAGGCCGCGCGGACGGAGCCGTAGCCCTCCCTGAGGACGGCCGCCAGTTCCTCGTTGCGCAGCGTCTCCGGCCACACCTGGATCACGAGGCGCGGGAGGGCGGGCCTGCCGTCGAGGACCAGGGACTCGCGGGCGGCGAGCACCGTGCCGAGGACGGTGGCGACGAGTTCGTCCGGCGGCGGGGGCGGACTCTGGCGCAGCGCGTCCTCGAAGGCGGCGCGGACCGAGCCGAGCACCTCGTTGACGATCGCGCCGATCAGTTCCTCCTTGCCGCTGAAGTAGCGGTAGACCGCGCCGGCGGAGAGGCCGACCTCCTTCAGCACGTCCTGCATGGACGTGGCATGGAAGCCGTTGCGGGCGAAGCAGAGCGCGGCGCCGTCGAGGATCTGGCGGCGGCGGGCGTCGAGGTGTTCCTGGGACACGCGGGCCATGGTCCACAACGTAAAACGAATATTCATTCTTGACAACCCACGACCGGCGGAGCACGGTGGTGGCAGAGCAAAACGAACGATCCTTCTTTTTAAGTCGACCGCCGTCCGGCCGGTCCGCCGCTCGCAGGAGACCCTCATGTCCCACACCCCGAACCGCCGACTGATCGCGGTCGTCGTCCTCGTTCCCGTCCTGGCCGCCCTCGCCCTATGGGCCTTCGCCTGGCCCGCCGCCCGCACCGCGCCCCGCGACCTGCCGCTGGGCGTCGCCGGACCGTCCGCCGCGGCGGACCGGCTGGAGCGGGAGCTGGCGGGACACGAGGGCGCGTTCGAGATCCACCGCTACACCGACGAGGCCGCCGCCCGGGACGCCGTGGAGGATCGCGCGGTGTACGGCGCGCTGGTGGTCACGCCCCAGGGGCCGAAGCTGCTCACGGCCTCCGCCGCGGGCCCGGCCGTGGCGCAACTGCTCCAGCAGGCGGTGACCGGTCCGGCCGCCGCGCAGGGCACGCGGGTCAGGACGGTCGACGTGGTGGCCGCTCCCGAGAGCGACCCGCGGGGCGCGGCGCTCACCGCGTCCGTCCTGCCCCTGGCGCTGGCCGGCATCGCGGCGGGCGCGGTGGTCACCCTGCTCGGACTGCGCGGGACGCGGGCCGCCGCGGCGCTGCTCGGGGCCTCCGCCCTGGTGGGCGTGATCGCGGCCGGGATCGCACACAGCTGGCTCGGGGTGCTCACCGGCGACTGGTGGGCGGAGGCGGCCGTGCTCGGACTGTCGTCGCTGGCGGTCAGCGGCGCCGTGGCCGGACTCGCCGCGCTGATGGGCCCCGCCGGCATCGGCGTCGCCGCTGGTGTGGTGATGCTGCTCGGCAACCCCTTCTCCGGCGCCGCGTCGGCACCGCAGATGCTGCCCGAGCCGGCCGGCGCGATCGGCCAGTGGCTGCCGCCCGGCGCGGGCACGACCCTGCTGCGCTCGGTGTCGTACTTCGACGGCGCGGCGGCCACCGGGCCCGCCCTGACGCTGGCCTGGTGGGCGGCGCTGGGCCTGGGTGCCGTGCTGCTCGGCGGGGCGCTGCGCTCGCGCAGGCGGGCCGGGACACCCGCGGCCGACGCGCGGGAACCGATGGCCGTCGGCTAGCCCCAAGTCGGGGCGGCCCGCGGAAGCGGACCGTCCGGACGGAAGCAACCGTGCACCCCTGCCGCAGCGGACGGGCGTGCACGGTCCTGCTCGGGCCGGAGGGCAGGCTAGGCGGGGCCCGGCCCGCGGTGTTCCGCCGCGATCCCGAAGCGCTGCCGTTTGCCGGAGCCGGACGCGACCTCACGGACGGTGGACACCGCGCTGATCACCTGCTCCTCGGCCGGCTCGGCGTGCTCCGGGGCCTCCTCCAGTCGCCGCAGGTCGTCGGCGGAGACGAGGGCGACAAGGGGCTTGCCGTGCCGGGTGACGACGACGCGCTCCCCGGCGTACACCACGCGGTTGATCAGGTCGGCGAGTTCAGCCCTGGCTTGCGTCACCGGAATCTCGTAGGCCATGACCCCAGCATAACGTTCCGTACGTCCTGTACATTTTTTACAGAGACAGCTGTCGCCGTCGCCGGGGACGGCCCTGCCCGCGAGGAGGGGTTCGCCATGGACCGACCGCCCGCCCGCCCCGTGATGCCCGAGTTCACCGGACGCACGGGGGCCGGCCCCCGGCCGACGGATCCGCTCCCCGACCTCCTGGAGGAGCGGATCGTCTTCCTGGGCACGCCGTTGGACGAGACGTCGGCGAACGACGTGATCGCCCGGCTCGTGCACCTGGAGCACCGGGCGCCGGACCGCGACATCTCGCTGTACATCAACGCGCCCGGCGGCAGCTTCCACGCGATGACGGCGATCCACGACACGATGCGGTACCTCTCCTGCGACGTGGAGACGGTCTGCCTGGGCCAGGCGGGCCCGGTCGCCGCGGTGCTGCTGGCGGCGGGCACCCCCGGCAAGCGATGCACGCTGGCACACGCCCGCATGACGCTCCGTCAGCCGGCACTGTCCGAGCCGGTTCAAGGCCGGGCCGGTGATCTGGCCGTCCTAGCCGGCGAACTGACGCGCATGCGGGCGCGCATGGAGGAGTTGCTCGCCCGCCACACCGGCCGCACCCGTGAGCAGGTGAGCGCGGACATCACTCGGGACCGGATCCTCACCGCCGGGGAGGCGGTGGAGTACGGCCTGGTGGACCGGATCGTGCCCGACCGCACGGCCCGCCCGGCCGCGCCGACGGGACGGTGAGGGCCGGTGCTGCCTCCCGAACTGCCTCCGCTGCCCGCCCTGACCCGCGCCGAGGCGGAGTTGATCGACCGCTACCTGGACGTCGTCGACCTGCTCGGCCGCATCAACCCGGCGCTGCCCGGCGACACCTACCGCGGGCTGCGCGCCGCCCAGGCCCTGGTCGGCAAGGCGACCGCGCTGCGGGACGCGCTGGCCGTGATGCACCAGCGGGGCGAGACGGAACTGCACGCCGGCACGCTGGCCCGGGCGCTGCGGGTCCTGGACGGCGAGCGGCGCACGGCGCGGGTCACCCTCCCCCCGGACACCGCGAGTTGAGACGGTTCCGGCCGCCTGGTCGCCCGCGTTGCCGGCGGAGCGTCCGCGACCGAGTCGAAACGGCCCGAACGACGTACCCCTGTTCGGAGTAGACACGGATCCTTTTTTCGGCCCCTCCCGGTTGCGCAACGCGCGTGGCCATGGGACGGAATGGGGCGTTCCCTCCCTGGTCCGGCCGTCCGCGCGGCCGTGGACGGCGGCTCGAACACGGACGTGTCCACCCGAACGGGTGAGTGGTGAGTAACAACACAAATCCCCGGTTCCGTTGGGATTTTGGGACAACCATGCGTCAAGATCCCTGTCTGACGACAAGCCCCCGCCGCAGCGGCGGGGCGATCCGGGCGGACGCCGAGTCCTGCCGCCGCCCGGATGACCGGTCGACAGGAGTGGATCGGCAGGAGTGGAGGACCCAAGCACGACGGGTCGCCGGGACGGTCACGCCATGACCGGGTCCGAGCAGCCCTTGGGGTGAAGCCGCGTCAGCGGCCGGGCAACTTCGCCAGCCCGAATCCGACAGGTCATCCTTCACAGGCGGCTGACGAAGGGTTGCGCATGACTGCGCTCAATCGTGTCCCGTCGCTGATGGTCCGGGCCGGTACGGCCTCGGCCCTCACCATCGCCGCCGTGGGCGGCTCGATCGTGGCGCCCGGCTTCACGTCCGAAGCGGCGGCGGCCACGCCGGCGACGAAGGCACTCCAGATAGCGGCCTCCAAGAAGGGTTCTCCCTACAAGTACGGGGCCACCGGACCGCACCGGTTCGACTGCTCGGGGCTGACGCTGTACGCGTTCAAGAAGGCGGGCAAGAAGCTCCCGCGCACGGCCGCCCAGCAGTACAACAAGACGCGCCACATCTCCGCCAAGAACCGCAAGGCGGGGGACCTGGTGTTCTTCCACTCGGGCAGCAGCGTCTACCACGTGGGTATCTACGCGGGTAAGAACAAGCTCTGGCACTCCCCGAAGAGCGGGGACGTGGTGCGGCTCCAGAAGATCTGGACCAAGAGCGTCTGGTACGGGCGCGTGAAGTGATCCCTCCGGCGTGGGGGGGGGGGGGGGCCCCCCCGCCCCCCCCCCCGCCCCGCCCCCCCGCCCCCCGGCCCCCCCCCCCCCCCCCCCCGCCCCCCCCCCCCCCCCCCCCCCCCCCCCCGACCCCCG
>NZ_JBITSK010000012.1:0-54411 GCF_044540565.1 Streptomyces sp. NPDC085931 | reverse complement strand
GGTGGGGGGTGGGGGGGGGCCCCCCCCCCGGGGGGGCCCCCCGGGGGGGGGGGGGGGGGGGGGGGGGCCCCCCGGCGGGGGGGGGGGGGCCCCCCCCCCCCCCCCCCCCCACGCCGGAGCGTGACACCGCGCCCAGGGACACCGTCCCCCCACGGCCGGGCACCGCCCCTGCACCGCACGCAACGAGACTCCGCTGCAACGCGCCGCACGGGACCGTGTGAGGAGGAGCGGGGGACCACGGCTTTCCGGGAGGCCTGGGACGCCGTCCCGGGACGGTACGAGGGTCCCGCACCACTGGGGCGCCGGGAAGCCTCGGCGTGGCACCGGTGAGGGCGGCTACGGCTCCTGCCGGACCGCCGTCGTCGCCGCCCGGGCGGGAGTGGCCCACGGCAGTTCGACCGAGATGGTCTTGCCGCCCTCACGGGTGGGGCGGATCCTGAACCGGCCGCCGCACTCGGCGGTCAGCCACCGGATGATGACCAGGCCGCGGCCGTTGTCCTGCTGGACGGCGGCGGGGAGCCGTCTGGGGAAGCGCGGATGGCTGTCGGTGACGCCGATGCGCAGCCGCTCGTCGCGCTCGAGCGCCATGTCCACGGTGAAGGTGGGCGACTGCCCGAAGGTGTGCTGGACGGCATTGGTGGCGAGCTCGGAGATGATGAGCCGCACGGTGTCGGACACCTCCGTGTCCGCCGGCAGCCCCCACTCCGCGAGCGTGCCCACCACGTAGGCACGGGCCGCCGAGACCGAGGCCGGATCGCTCGGCAGAGTGACGGATGCTTCCAGATGGTCTGCCATGGCGACGTCGTCCCTTTCCCACGGGACCGCAGTCCGACACGGAGCGGATGGTTCGAGTACGGTCCCGGACTGGTGCTTCGTCCGCCAGACTGCCACCGAATCACCCGTGAAGGACGGCGATCCACCAAGATATGCATATATCTGTCGCTCGATGCGGTGAACTCTGCGACGCGAGACCGTATATGGGTGGCACGGAAGGAGTAGGGAGAAGCCCATGCAGCACGGTCCCGCGGTGCGCCGCCGGAAACTGGGCGCCGAACTGCGCGCGTTGCGCGCGGCGGCGGGGCTCACCAGCGGTGAGGCGGCCCGGCTGGTGGGCTGGCATCAGTCCAAGGTCAGCCGGATCGAGACGGGCACCAGCGGGGTGAAGCCGGCCGATGTGCGGTTACTGCTCGACGCCTACGACGTGGCCGACACCCAGCTGCGCGAGCTGCTCACGATGCTGGCCGGCTCCGACGACAGCGGCGGGCGGCACCACTGGTGGCACGCCTACCGCGGGGTGCTGCCGCCGACCTACCGGGACTTCATCAGCCTGGAGTCGCAGGCCAGCACGATGCGCACGCTGGAGACGACCGTCGTCCCGGGCCTGTTGCAGACGCCCGAGTACGCGCGGGCGGTGACACGGGCGGCGGTGGAGGGACTGCCGGAGGACCGGCTGGACACACTGGTCGAGGTGCGGCTGGCCCGGCAGGACGTGCTGCGCGCGGATCCTCCCCTGGAACTGAGCGCCGTCCTGGACGAGGCGGTGCTGCGGCGGGAGGTGGGCGGGCCCGGGGTCATGGCCCGGCAGCTGGAACGGCTGGTCGAGGCGGCGCGCCTGCCCCAAGTGCGGTTGCAGGTACTCCCGTTCGCTGCCGGGGCGCACATCGGCGTGACGGGACCTTTCGTTATCTTCTCATTTTCGAGCACTTCTGATCTGGATGTGGTTGTTCTCGACCACTTGACGAGTAGCCTCTACCTGGAACGGAAAGAAGACCTCCAGGCGTACACGGAGGCCTTCAACGCCCTTCAGATCCACGCCCTTTCGCCCGAGGACTCGTTGGATTTCATCGCCGGGACAGCCGCCGGCGCGTAAGGAGGCACCATGCGTGCACTGCCTCGTCATGTCCCCTCAAGCAGCGAACTGCACGGTGTGCGGTGGTTGCGCAGCAGCTACAGCACCGGCGCGAACAACTGCGTCGAGACCGCGTGTCCGCACAGCCCGCCCTGGGCCGGTCTGCTCGCCGTGCGCGACTCCAAGGCCCCGGACGGGCCCGCACTGCTCTTCTCCGCGCAGAGCTGGGCCGACTTCACGTCCGCGGTCGACCGCATCTGAACCCTGCCGCTCCGTCCGCCGTCGTGCGACGCACGGCCGTGTCACGCCGACTCATGGCCGCGTCTCGCCGATCACCCGTACAGCGCGATCGATCTGCTGACCGGTCAGGTCCGCGCGGGCGGTCAGCCTGAGCCGTGAGATGCCGTCCGGCACGGACGGCGGGCGGAAACAGCCCACGGCCAGGCCGGCCGCGCGGCACTCGGCCGCCCAGCGCACGGCGTCCTCGGCCGAGGGCGCCCGCACCGAGACCACCGCGGCGTCCGGACGCACCGCTTCCAGACCCGCGGTGGTCAGGCGCGTGTACAGCTCGTCCGCCACCGCGCGGGCCCGCTCCGCCCGTTGCGGCTCGCGGCGCAGCAGCCGCAGGGCCGCCAGGGCGGCCCCCGCCGCGGCGGGGGCCAGGCCCGTGTCGAAGATGAACGTCCGTGCCGCGTTGACCAGGTGGTCGACGACCCGGGCCGGGCCGAGGACGGCTCCGCCCTGGCTGCCGAGCGACTTGGACAGCGTGACCGTCGCGACGACGTCGTCGGCGCCCGCGAGTCCCGCCGCGTGCGGGGCGCCGCGGCCGCCGGCGCCGAGGACGCCCAGGCCGTGGGCGTCGTCCACGACCAGCCCGGCGCCGTGCTCTCGGCAGGCCGCGGCGAGCGCCGCGAGCGGGGCCGCGTCGCCGTCGACGGAGAAGACCGTGTCGGACACGGCGATCGCCGTGCCCGTGTGGGCCGCCAGCGCCTTGCGCACGGCCTCCGGCTCGGCGTGCGCCACCACCTGGGTCGTGCCGCGGGCGAGCCGGCAGCCGTCGATGAGCGAGGCGTGGTTGCCCGCGTCGGAGACGATCAGCGAGCCGTGCGGCGCCAGCGCGGTGACCGCCGCGAGGTTGGCGGCGTAGCCGGAGGAGAAGACCAGGGCCGCCTCGAAGCCGCAGAATCCGGCCAGTTCCCGTTCCAGCTCGGTGTGCAGTTCGGTCGTGCCGGTGACGAGCCGGGAGCCGGTCGAGCCACCGCCCCACGTCCGCGCCGCGCGGGCCGCGCCGTCGGTGACCTCCGGGTGGTGGGCCAGCCCCAGGTAGTCGTTGCCCGCCAGGTCGAGGAGCGGGGAACGCGCCGGGCGCGGGCGCAGGGTCCGCACGAGTCCCGCGCGGCGGCGCAGCTCCGCCTGCTCGTCGATCCAGCCGAACGCCATGGGTGGTCCTCCGCGGAATTTGTAGGCAGTGCACAGACACTAGCGGGACGACCAGCAGGTCACTGTGTGGCAATACCCACACCTCGAAGGGACTTAGTTGTGCGAAGTCTCCTTGGCCCGGACCGCCTCGGTAGGACAGGATCGGCTCTCATGGACCTGCTGAACACGCTGGTGGACAAGGGGCTTCGGCGCGAACTGCCGACCCGGGACGAGGCACTGGCCGTCCTCGCGACGTCCGACGACGACCTGCTCGATGTGGTGGCCGCGGCCGGAAAGGTGCGCCGGCACTGGTTCGGCCGGCGGGTGAAACTCAACTATCTCGTCAACCTGAAGTCGGGCCTGTGCCCCGAGGACTGCTCGTACTGTTCGCAGCGGCTCGGCTCCGAGGCCGGGATCCTGAAGTACACCTGGCTCAAACCGGACCAGGCGTCCGACGCGGCGGCGGCCGGGGTGGCCGGGGGCGCCAAGCGGGTCTGCCTGGTGGCCAGCGGGCGCGGCCCCACCGACCGTGACGTGGACCGGGTCTCCGAGACCATCAAGGCGATCAAGGAGAACAACGAGGGCGTCGAGGTGTGCGCCTGCCTCGGCCTGCTCTCCGACGGCCAGGCGGAGCGGCTGCGCGAGGCCGGCGCCGACGCCTACAACCACAACCTGAACACGTCCGAGGCGACGTACGGGGACATCACCACCACCCACACGTACGCCGACCGGGTCGACACGGTGAACAAGGCGCACGCCGCCGGTCTGTCCGCCTGCTCCGGGCTGATCGCCGGCATGGGCGAGAGCGACGAGGACCTGGTCGACGTCGTGTTCTCGCTGCGCGAGCTGGACCCGGACTCGGTCCCGGTGAACTTCCTGATCCCGTTCGAGGGCACCCCGCTCGGCAAGGAGTGGAACCTGACCCCGCAGCGCTGCCTGCGGATCCTGGCCATGGTCCGGTTCGTCTGCCCGGACGTGGAGGTCCGCATCGCGGGCGGGCGCGAGGTCCATCTGCGCACGATGCAGCCGCTCGCGCTGCACCTGGCCAACTCCATCTTCCTGGGCGACTACCTCACCAGCGAGGGCCAGGCGGGCAAGGCCGACCTGGAGATGATCGCGGACGCCGGGTTCGAGGTGGAGGGCACCGGCCAGGTGACGCTGCCCGAGCACCGGGCCGCGGGCGGCTGCGGCAGCGGTGGTGGCTGCGGCTCGGAGGGCTCCGAGGAGGGCGGCGTGTGCGGTTCCGCGCCGGCCGCGCAGCCCG
Organism: Streptomyces sp. NPDC085931; assembly: GCF_044540565.1. Lineage (NCBI taxonomy): Bacteria > Bacillati > Actinomycetota > Actinomycetes > Kitasatosporales > Streptomycetaceae > Streptomyces > Streptomyces sp. NPDC085931. The sequence continues at coordinate 49,879 of NZ_JBITSK010000012.1, read as the reverse complement.
CCGGGCCCCGGACCGACCTGGTCGCCGTGCGCCGCCGGGGCGCCGGGACGGACCTCGCGCCCAATGCCTGAGCCGGCCGTCGCCGAGCTGCTGGAGCTCGACCGGCGGCATGTGTGGCACCCGTACGGCCCGATGCCCGGACGGCAGGAACCGCTCGTCGTGGAGTCGGCGAGCGGGGTCAGGCTGCGGCTCGCGGACGGTTCGGGCGAGCTGGTCGACGGCATGTCGTCCTGGTGGTCGGCGATCCACGGCTACAACCACCCGGTGCTGAACGAGGCCGCGCGCGAGCAGCTCGGGCGGATGAGCCACGTGATGTTCGGCGGGCTCACCCACGAACCCGCCGTGCGTCTGGCGAAGCTCCTTGTCGACATGTCGCCGGACGGTCTCGAGCACGTCTTCCTCGCCGACTCCGGGTCGGTGTCGGTCGAGGTGGCGGTCAAGATGTGCCTGCAGTACTGGCGTTCGCTGGGCCGCCCCGGCAAGCGGCGGCTGCTGACCTGGCGCGGCGGCTACCACGGCGACACCTGGCAGCCGATGTCGGTGTGCGACCCCGAGGGCGGGATGCACGAGCTGTGGTCCGGGGTGCTCCCGCGCCAGGTCTTCGCCGATCCGCCCCCGGCCGAGTACGACGAGGCCTACGCCGAGCACCTGCGGTCGCTGATCGGGCGGCACGCCGAGGAGCTGGCCGCGGTGATCGTCGAGCCGGTGGTGCAGGGCGCGGGCGGGATGCGCTTCCACTCCCCCGCCTATCTGCGGGTGCTGCGCGAGGCGTGCGACGCGCACGGAGTGCTGCTGGTGTTCGACGAGATCGCCACCGGCTTCGGGCGCACGGGCGCGCTGTTCGCGGCGGAGCACGCGGCGGTGACACCGGATGTGATGTGCGTCGGCAAGGCGCTGACCGGCGGCTACCTGACGATGGCGGCGGCGCTGTGCACCGCGCGGGTGGCCGACGGCATCTCCCGCGGCGAGGTGCCGGTGCTCGCGCACGGCCCGACGTTCATGGGCAATCCGCTGGCGGCGGCCGTGGCCTGTGCCTCGATCGAGCTGCTGCTCGGGCAGGACTGGCGCGCGGAGGTCAGGCGGATCGAGGCGGGCCTGCGCGAGGGACTCGCGGCGGCCTCGGACCTGCCGGGGGTGAAGGACGTGCGGGTCCTCGGCGCCATCGGGGTGGTGCAGCTGGACCACCCCGTGGACATGAAGGCGGCGACGGAGGCGGCCGTGCGCGAGGGCGTGTGGCTGCGGCCGTTCCGCGATCTGATCTACACCATGCCGCCGTACGTCACGGGCGACGCGGACCTGGCGCGCATAGCGCGAGCGGTGTGCGCGGCGGCGCGGGAGGGATGACATGACGGTACTGGTGATCACGGGCACGGGCACGGAGGTCGGCAAGACGGTCGTGACCGCGGCCGTCGCCGCGACGGCGCTCGCCGCGGGCCGTTCGGTGGCCGTGCTGAAGGCCGCGCAGACGGGCGTGCTCCCGGGCGAGGCGGGCGACGCGGCGGAGGTCGCGCGCCTGGCGGGCCCGGTGACGACGGCCGAACTGGCCCGCTATCCGGACCCGTTGGCCCCGGCCACGGCCGCGCGCCGGGCCGGCCGGGCCCCGGTGCACCCGCACGAGGTCGCGGAGGCCGCCGCCAAACTGGCCACCGAGCACGACCTGGTGCTGGTGGAGGGAGCGGGCGGACTGCTCGTGCGGTTCGACGCGGCCGGCGGCACCCTGGCGGACGCGGCCGGGCTGCTGGCGGCGCCCGTGCTGGTCGTGACCGCGGCGGGTCTGGGCACCCTCAACACGACGGAGCTGACCGCGCGTGAACTGCGGCACCGGGGGCTGGACCTGGCCGGGATCGTGATCGGCAGCTGGCCCGCGGCGCCGGATCTGGCCGCTCGCTGCAATCTCGCCGATCTGCCGGACGTGGCCCGGGCACCGCTGCTGGGGGCCGTGCCCGCCGGCTCGGCGGCACTCTCCCCCGCCGCCTTCCGCGCTGCGGCCCCGCACTGGCTGGCGCCCCGGCTGGACGGCACGTGGGACGCCGAGGCCTTCCGGACGCGGGAGGCACCCGGAGCGTCCTGAGGTGTGGGAGGGGGGTGGGTGAAACGGCGCGCGGAGTGAAGTTGGAGCGCGCGGGGCGCGGGGTGAAACCGGCGCGGGCGCCCCTCGCGTGTTGACCTTCGTAGGCGATCACCGTCGAAGGGAACACCGTGCGCACCGAACCACCACGCCCCACCCGCCGTACGGCACTCGTGCTGGGCGCGGCCGCCGCCCTCGCGCTGGGCGGCGGCACGGCCCACGCGTCAGCGGGCACCGGCGGTGTCACCGCCCGGCTGCGGGAGCTGGAACGGGAGCACACCGCCCGGCTGGGCGTCTACGCCCGCAACCTGCGCACGGGCCGGACGGTGGCCTACCGGTCCGACGAGCGCTTCCCGATGGCCTCGGTGTTCAAGACGCTTGCGGCGGCCGCGGTGCTGCGCGACCTCGACCGTGACGGGGAGTTCCTGGCCCGCCGCATCCGCTACAGCCAGGACTACGTGACGAGGTCCGGGTACTCCCCGGTCACCGAGCGGCACGTCGCGACCGGCATGACCGTCGGCGAGCTGTGCGACGCCACCATCCGCTTCAGCGACAACACCGCGGGCAACCTGCTGCTGAAGGAGCTGGGCGGGCCGACCGCGATCACCCGCTTCGCCCGCTCGGTCGGCGACGGCGTCACCCGGCTGGACCGCTGGGAGCCCGAGCTGAACAGCGCGGAGCCGTGGCGCCTGACCGACACGACCACACCGCGCGCCATCGGCCGGACCTACGCCCGGCTCGTGGTGGGGGACGCGCTGGCCCCGCGGGACCGGGCCCGGCTCACGGACTGGCTGCTGCGCAACACCACCAGTGCCGAGAAGTTCCGCAAGGCCCTGCCCGCGGACTGGCTGATCGCCGACAAGACCGGCGGCGGACGCTACGGCGGCAACCACGACGTGGGCGTCACCTGGCCGCCGGACGGCCCGCCGATCGTGATGTCGGTACTGACGACCCAGCCGGAGGAGGACGCCCCGGCCGACAACCCGCTCGTCGCGAGGACGGCGGCGCTGCTGGCCGGGGAACTCGCCTAGCGTGACCGCCCGGTGCGGGACGGCGTGGGACACCTGGCTCGTCGCCGGCGCCGCCGGCGTCGCCGGGCTGCCGGCCCTGCACGCCGCCGTGCCCAACGGGGCGGGGCGGCTGGGCAGTCTCCTGGAGACGTTCCTGCCCTGGCCGGGCGCGGCCGTGCCGGTCCTCGTCGCCCTGGCCCTGTACGCGCGGTCGAGGGTGGGGCTGCTGGCCTGCGCGGCGCCCGCGCTGGTCTGGTGCTGGATGTTCGGCGGCCTGTGGTTCTCCCCGTCCCCGGGGCCGCACGACCTGACCGTCGTGCAGCACAACGTCGCCGACGACAACGCCGACCCGGCCGGCACGGCCCGCGCGCTGCTCGCCCCGGGCGCCGGGCTGGTGGCCGTCCAGGAGCTGACGGCGGCGGCGCGGCCCCGGTACGAGGAGGTCCTCGGGGCCTCCCATCCGCACCGGGCGGTCCAGGGCACGGTCGGGCTCTGGTCGGCCTGGCCGCTGTCGGACGTGCGGCCCGTGGACATCCGGCCCGCGGGTTTCCCGGCGAGCTGGCGGCGCGCTCTGCGGGCCACCGTCTCCACGCCGGGCGGGCCGGTCGCGGTGTACGTGGTCCATCTGCCCTCGGTCCGCCTCGAGCCGACGGGGCTGGCGTCGGCGGCCCGGGACGAGAGCGCGGCCCTGCTCGGGGCCCGGATCGCGGCCGACCCGGCCGGACGGCTGCTGGTCGTCGGCGATCTCAACGGCACGGTGTGGGACCGCGGGCTCCGGCCGCTCACCGCGCACCTGGACGCCCCCGGCACGGGCTTCGCGTTCAGCTGGCCGTCCGCCCTGCCGGTGGCCCGGATCGACCAGGTGCTGGGGCGGGGCGTCGAGGTGACGCGGGTGTCGGCGCTGGAGGCGACGGGCAGTGACCACCTCCCGGTGCTGGGCCGCGTCCGTCTGCCGTGAGGGGCGGGGGTGGGCCGGGCCCGACCGGGGGACAATGCGGGTGAGGCCGGCCTTGTCCAGGGAGGTCCTGATGCCGCTCCGCTCCGGCGCGCTGCCGCGGGACGCCGTACGCCATCCGCTGTTCGCCCGCTACTACGCCCGGGTCAGTGTCACCGCGGAGACGCGGATGGGCATGGGCCGGGTGCGCGGGAGACTGCTCCGCGGGCTGTCGGGCCGCGTGATCGAGATCGGTGCCGGCAACGGGCTGAATTTCGCGCGCTACCCGGGCACCGTCGCGGAGGTCGTGGCGATCGAGCCGGAGCGGCGGCTGCGGCAGTCGGCCGTGGAGGCCGCGCTGCGCGCCGAGGTGCCGGTGGACGTGGTGCCGGGCGCGGCCGAGGCGCTGCCGGTCAAGAGCGAGGGCTTCGACGCGGCGGTGGTGTCGCTGGTGCTGTGCAGTGTGCGGGACGTGCCCCGGGCGCTCGCGGAGCTGCAGCGGGTGCTGCGGCCGGGCGGTGAGGTGCGGTTCTTCGAGCACGGCGGGGGCGGCGGAGGGCGATGGGCGCGACGCAGCGCGCGCTGGACCGGACGGTGTGGCCGCTGCTGAACGGGGGCTGCCACCTGTCCCGCGAGCCGGTGCGGGCGCTGCGCGAGGCCGGGTTCGAACTCGGCCCGTACCGGCGGCTGCTGATGCCGGAGCGGGGTCCGGTGCTGCCCACGTCGTACTGCGTGCTGGGCACGGCGTGGCGGCCGGAGACCGATACCTGGGCCAAGGCGCTCGGCCCGGTATGACGGCCGCGGCCGACGCCCGGGCCGGCCGGACATGGGCCCGGCGCGTCAGTCCGGGAGCGACGGCCGGTCCCAGGCCGCTCGGCGCGGCACGACGATCGGGGCGCGACATTCAGGCGACCGAGGCGCGGGCCCAACGCGGCGGCCGCCCGGCCCGCGCCCGGCGCCGCGATGCCGGGCGCGGCGTGGCTGCCCGGGAGTGACGCCCAGGCCACCGCGGCCACAGGCCCCGCTCGGCGGCCCGGGGCCCGGGCACATGCCCGGCGTGACGCCCGCGGGAGCAACGGCGCGGGGGCCACCAGGGCGCAGGCCCCGCCTCACGCTTCCCCCCCCTCGCGCGGAGGGCGCCGGGTGTGGGCTCTCAGTGCGACTCGCGCAAGGTGCCCGGTGTGGGCTCCCCGAGTGGGACTCGCGGAGGACGCCCGGTGTGGGCACCCCCCGTGCGACTCACGGAGGGCGCCCGGTGTGGGCACCGCGGGTACGACTCGCGGAGGATGTCGGGTGTGGGGCACCGCGGGTCCGACTCGCGGAGGATGTCGGGTGTGGGGCCGGTCACATTACCCTCGGGCTGAGCCGGGAGGTTCCGGTACCGACCCCGAGGAGGCGGCCTTGTCCACACCCGCTGCGGAGCACGCCCCCGGCCTCGCGCCGGCCGACGGAATCGCGGCCCGGGCCCGCGGTCTGACCAAGGCCTACGGGTCGGGCGAGACGGCCGTGCTCGCCCTGGACGCGGTGGACGTGGACGTGGTCCGCGGCCGGTTCACCGCGGTGATGGGGCCGTCGGGCTCCGGCAAGTCCACGCTGATGCACTGCCTGGCCGGGCTCGACACCGTCTCGGCCGGTCAGGTGTGGCTCGGCGACGTCGAGATCACGGGCCTGAAGGAGCGCGAGCTGACCCGGCTGCGCCGGGACCGGATCGGCTTCATGTTCCAGTCGTTCAACCTGATCCCGACCCTGAACGCGCTGGAGAACATCACGCTGCCGATGGACATCGCGGGCCGCAGGCCCGACCCGCAGTGGCTGGACCGGGTCATCGACACGCTGGGCCTGCGCGACCGGCTCCGGCACCGGCCGTCGCAGCTCTCCGGCGGCCAGCAGCAGCGCGTGGCCTGCGCGCGGGCTCTCGCCTCCCGGCCCGAGCTGATCTTCGCGGACGAGCCGACGGGCAACCTCGACTCGCGCGCCGGTCTGGAGGTGCTCGGCTTCCTGCGCGAGGCCGTGGACCGGCTGGGGCAGACCGTCGTCATGGTCACCCACGACCCGGGGGCCGCCGCCCACTCGGACCTGGTGCTGTTCCTCGGGGACGGCCGGATCGTCGACGAGATGCGGCAGCCGACCGCGGAGGCCGTACTGGAACGCATGAAGCGTTTCGACGTGATCCGCACCCGGTCCGAGGGCTCCCCGGCCGAGGAGACCTGACCCGGTGCTCAAGGCGACCCTGCGGAGCTTCCTGGCGCACAAGGGGCGGCTGCTGCTCTCGGCGCTCGCCGTCCTGCTGTCGGTCGCGTTCGTCACGGGGAGCCTGATCTTCTCCGACACCGTCGGCCGGACCTTCGACCGGCTGTTCGCCTCCTCCGCCGCCGATGTCACGGTCAGTCCGAAGGAGGACCTCGACGAGGCGGTGCCCTCCGGCCGGACGGCGACCCTGCCGGCGGCGCTCGCCGAACGGGTCCGCCGGGTGGAGGGGGTCGCGGCCGTCCGCGCCGAGGTGGAGGTGCAGGGCCTCACCGTCACCGACGGGAACGACGAGCCGGTGAGCCCCACCACCGGCGCGCCCACGCTCGGCAGCGCCTGGCTCCCCGGGCCGCGCAGCCCTGTCGAACTGAGCGCGGGCCGCGCTCCGAAGGGCCCCGCGCAGGCCCTGCTCGACTCGGAGACCGCCGGCCGCAAGGACGTGGACGTCGGCGACACGCTCACCGTGATCGCACCGCCCGGCTCGTTCCGGGTCCGGGTCGTCGGCCTCGTCACCTTCACGACCACCAACCCCGGCGCCGCCCGGATCTACTTCGACGCCCCCGCCGCCCGGGCGAAGCTGCTCGGCGCCCCGTCCGCCGCCACCTCCCTCGCGGTCGACGCGGCGGACGGGGTGGCCGACCAGGAGCTCAAGCGGCGTGTGGCCGCCGCGCTCGGCCCGCACACCTACGACTTCCGGACGGCCGGCGAGCAGGCCGAGTCGGACGTCGAGCGGCTCGGCGGGTTCCTCGACGTGATCAAGTACGTGATGCTCGGCTTCGCCGGGGTCGCCGTGCTGGTCGGCGTGTTCCTGATCGTCAACACCTTCTCGATGCTCATCGCCCAGCGCACCCGTGAACTGGGGCTGCTGCGCGCGCTCGGGGCGGACCGGCGCCAGGTCCGCCGTTCCGTCCTCACCGAGGCCTTCCTGCTCGGCCTGGCCGGCTCCACGCTGGGGCTCGCCGCCGGCATCGGGCTCGCGGCCGGGCTCATCGAGCTGGTGGGCCTGCTGGGGACCGACATCGACGCCGACGAGATGGTCATCGGCCCGGTGACCCCCGTGGTGGCGTACGCCGTCGGCCTCGGCGTCACCTTCGTCGCCGCCTACCTCCCGGCGCGGCGGGCCGCGGGCGTGTCGCCGATGGCGGCGCTGTCCGACGCCGAGGTCGCCGGGGTGGGCCGGCCGCTGCGGGTGCGCGCCGTGGCGGGCGCGGTCGTCGGGGCGGCCGGTGCGGCGGCGCTCGCGGGCTGCGCGGCGTCCGGGCGGACGGCGACGGCGGCGTCCCTGCTGGGCCTCGGCGTGGTGCTGACGCTGATCGCGGCCGTGATCGCCGGGCCGCTGCTGGTGCGTCCGGTGATCCAGGTCCTCGGCGCGGCGTTCCCCGCGCTGTTCGGGGCGGTCGGCCGGATGAGCCGGCGCAACGCGCTGCGCAATCCGCGCCGTACCGGGGCGACCGCGGCCGCGCTGATGGTGGGCATCGCCCTGGTCGCCGGGCTGTCCGTGGCGAGCGAGTCGATGACCAGGTCGTTCGACCGGCAGATCGACCGGACGCTGGGAGCCGACTTCGTCGTGCAGAACACCGGTTTCCTGCCGTTCCCGCGGGAGGTCACCGACGCGGTGCGCGACACCGAGGGGGTGGGCCTGGTGGTGCGCGGGCGGTTCGCGCCGGTGGCGGTGCGGCTGCCGGACGGCGACCGCGTGGAGACGACCGCCGCGGGCTACGATCCGCGGCTCGACGAGGTCGCCGGCATCACCTATACGCAGGGGGACACCGCCGCCGCGCTCGCGCCGGGGCGCCTGGCCATGGACCGGGACTTCGCCCGCGACCACGGTGTGCGGGTGGGCAGCACGCTCCCGGTGTCGTTCCAGGGCGGGCGCAGCGCGGAGCTGAGGGTGGGCGCGCTCACCGACCAGGACTCCGCCGAGGGCTTCGGCACCCAGGGCGGGCTCTACTTCGGGCTGGCCACCCTGGAGCGGTACGCGCCGGGCGGGCAGGACTCCGCGCTGTACGTCAACGCCGCCCCCGGCACGGGCGACGACACCCTGCGCGACCGCCTGGAGGAGACCCTGGAGCCGTATCCGCAGGTGCAGGTGCGGGACCTGGCCGACTACAAGCAGCTGGTCCGCGACCAGATCTCGGTGCTGCTGTACCTGGTGTACGCGCTGCTCGGGCTGGCGATCGTCATCGCGGTGCTCGGCGTGGTCAACACGCTCGCCCTGTCGGTGGTCGAGCGCACCCGGGAGATCGGGCTGCTGCGGGCCATCGGGCTGTCCCGGCGTCAGCTGCGGCGCATGATCCGGCTGGAGTCGGTGGTGATCGCCGTGTTCGGCGCGGTCCTCGGGCTCGCCCTGGGGCTGGTGTGGGGCCTGTGCATGCAGCAGGTGCTGGCGCTGCAGGGGATGACGGCCCTGGCGATCCCGTGGTTCACGGTCGTGGCGGTGGTGGTGGGCTCGGCGGTGGTCGGGGTGGTCGCGGCGCTGCTGCCGGCGCTGCGCGCCTCGCGTCTGAACGTACTGGCGGCCATCGCGCACGAGTGACGGCACCCGGGGCGGGCGCCCGAGCCGCTCAGCGCTGCGCGGCGGCGTCCCGCCCCGGTGACGTCCGCATCCTGAAACGGCCTGCTCCCCCGGTCGCCGCGTGGTGGGATCACCGCATGAGCGAACTGCGCATCCGGGCCGCGACGCCCGACGACCTCGACGCCGTGCTGGCCTTCTGGAAGGTGGCCGCCGAGGGCACGAGCATCAGCGACGACCGGGGCGGTGTGGAGCGCCTGGTGGCGCGCGACCCCGAGGCGCTCGTCCTGGCGGAGCGGGACGGCGAACTGGCCGGCACGGTCATCGCCGGGTTCGACGGCTGGCGCTGCCATCTGTACCGCCTGGCCGTGCACCCGGACCACCGCCGCGAGGGCATCGCCTCCGCGCTGCTCGCCGCCGCCGAGGAGCGGTTCGTGCGGCTCGGCGGGCGACGGGCCGACGCGATGGTCCTCACCCGCAACGCGACCGCACACCGCGCGTGGGGCGCCGCCGGGTACGCGGCCGAGGAGCAGTGGCGCCGCTGGGTGAAGCCGCTGACCGGCTGAAACGGCCGGCTGAGCACCCCGCGGGAAGGACTTTGCCCATCCTTTACTCTTGGATGGCCACTCGGTTCTTTATGAAAGGTTGTGAGCGTCCGCCCATGGGCGAGCCTCCCAGCGCGCCACGCCGCGCGCCCAGCCCGGTCCTGCAGAACCATGGAACGGGGGTGAACCGATGACCGAAGTGCTCCTCCTCCTGGCGGCGATCCTGCTCTCGCTGGCCTGCGGCGCCTTCGTGGCGGCCGAGTTCTCCCTCACCACGGTCGAGCGCGCGGAGCTGGAACGCGCCGTGGAGCGCGGCGAACGCGGCGCCCAGGGCGCCCTCAAGGCCGTACGGAACCTGACGTTCCAGCTCTCCGGGGCGCAGCTCGGCATCACCGTCACGAATCTGGTCGTCGGCATGCTGGCCGAGCCGTCCATCGCCGCGCTGATCGCCGGCCCGCTGGAGGACGCCGGTGTCTCGCGCTCCGCGTCGCGCAGTCTGGCGCTGGTGATCGGCACGGCCCTGTCGACGGTGTTCCTGATGGTCGTCGGCGAGCTGGTGCCCAAGAACTGGGCGATCTCCTCGCCGCTGGCCGTCGCCAAGACCGTGGGCAGCGCGCAGCGCTGGTTCAGCGCCGCGTTCCGGCCGTTCATCACGCATCTGAACAACACGGCGAACCGGGTCGTGCGCCGGATCGGCGTCGAGCCCGCCGAGGAACTGGCCTCGGCGCGCGGGCCGCAGGAGCTCGCGGCGCTCGCCCGGCACTCCGCCAGGGAGGGCGTCCTGGAGGCCGACACCGCCGAGCTGTTCGTGCGGACGCTGAACCTCGCCGACCTGACCGCGGAGAACGTGATGACGCCCCGGGTGCAGGTGGTCGCCCTGGAGGTGCAGGCGACCCTGGAGGACGTGGCGAACGCGACCCGGGCGACCGGTCTGTCCCGGTTCCCCGTCTACCGCGGCACGCTCGACTCGGTCGTCGGCACCGCGCACGTGAAGGACGTGCTGGCGGTCCCCGCCGAGCAGCGCACCCGGGTCCACGTCTCCGAGCTGATGCGCGAGCCGCTGCTGGTCCCCGAGACGCTCACCGTCGACCGCCTCCTGGACCGGCTCTCCGGCAAGCGCACCATGGCCGTCGTCATCGACGAGTACGGCGGCACGGCGGGCGTGGCCACCCTGGAGGACATCGTCGAGGAGGTCGTCGGCGAGGTGCGCGACGAGCACGACCCGCACGAGCTGCCGGACCTCGCGCCGGCCGGCACGGACGAGACCGGGCACGCCCTCTACTCGGCCGACGGCTCCGCGCGCGTGGACCATCTGGAGCGCGTGGGCCTGCGCGCGCCGGAGGGGCCCTACGAGACGCTCGCCGGCCTGGTGGCGACGGAACTGGGCCGGATACCGGCCGAGGGTGACACGCTCCAGGTCGCCGGCTGGCGGATGGAGGTCCTGGACGCCACCGGCAGGCGGGCCGCCCGCGTCCTGCTGCGCGCGCCCCTGGACGACGAGCAGCCCGGCGCGAAGCGCGCCGGGAAGGGGGTGGAGCTGTGACCGCCGTCCAGTTGCTGATCGGCCTGGCGACACTCGTCGTCAACGCCTTCTTCGTCGGTGCGGAGTTCGCGCTGATCTCGGTGCGCCGCAGCCAGATCGAACCCCACGCGGACCAGGGCGACCGGCGCGCCAAGAGCGTGCTGTGGGGGTTGGAGCACGTGTCCGCGCTGATGGCGGCCGCACAGCTCGGCATCACGCTGTGCACGCTGGTGCTGGGCGTGGTCGCCGAGCCCGCGATCGCCCACCTGCTGGAGCCGGCGTTCCACGCCATGGGCGTGCCCGAGGGCGCCGGGCACGCGGTGTCCTTCGTGATCGCGCTGTCCCTGGCGACGTATCTGCACATGCTGCTCGGCGAGATGGTGCCGAAGAACATCGCGCTGGCCGAACCGGTGCGCAGCGCGCTGGCCCTCGGCCCGCCCCTGGTGGCGCTGTCCCGGGCACTGCGGCCGGTGATCTTCACGGTGAACGCCTTCGCCAACGCGCTGCTGAAGCTGCTGCGCGTGGAGGCCCGCGAGGAGGTCGCCGCCTCCTACTCGGACGCCGAGATCGCGCAGATCGTCAAGGACTCCGGCGAGGCCGGCCTCATCGACGACCGCGCCCAGGAGCGGCTGCACGACGCGCTGGAACTGGGCCGCCGCCCGGTGCGCGACGTGGTCATGCCGCTGGAACGCGTGGTCTACGCGCGCGTGGGCGTCACCCCGGAGCAGCTGGAGCGGCTGTCGGCGGAGTCCGGGTTCTCCCGGTTCCCGGTGGTGGACGAGGGCCGGCGGATCGTCGGCTACCTCCATGTGAAGGACGCCCTGGACGCGCTCGGGCGCGATGTGCCGTTCCGGCTGCGGGACATGCGGTCCATCGCGCGCGTGCGGGAGCACACGCCGCTCGACGACGTCCTCACCGCGATGCGGGGCAGCCGGACGCACCTCGCGGCCGTCCTCGGGGCGGACGGGCGGCTGGCCGGGCTGGTCACCATGGAGGACGTGCTGCGGGAGCTGTTCGGGCAGCGGGCGTGACACCCGGGCCGCCGGTGCTCCGAGACGGGTGACCGACTGCTGGGTATGTGCACGGGATATCATTTCCGCCGCCATGGACACGAACCCCACCCACAGCAGCCTGGTCGCCCTCGGCGACTCCTTCACCGAGGGCATGTCGGACCTGATGCCCGACGGCACCTACCGGGGCTGGGCGGACCTGCTCGCCGCACGGATGGCCGCCCGTACGCCCGGCTTCCGGTACGCCAACCTCGCGGTGCGCGGCAAGCTGATCCGCCAGATCGTCGACGAGCAGGTGGACGTCGCGGCGGCCATGGGCGCCGACGTGATCACGCTGGTGGGCGGGCTGAACGACACCCTGCGGCCGAAGTGCGACATGGGCCGGGTGCGCGCCCTGCTGGAGGAGGCCGTCGAGAAGCTGGCCCCCGCCTGCCGGCAGCTCGTGCTGATGCGCAGCCCGGGCCGGCAGGGCCCGGTCCTGGAGCGGTTCCGGCCGCGCATGGAGGAGCTGTTCGCCTGCGTGGACGAGCTGGCCGCGCGGCACGGCGCGCTCGTGGTCGACCTGTACGGCGCCCCCTCGCTCGCCGACCCGCGGCTGTGGGACGTGGACCGGCTGCATCTGACGGCCGAGGGCCACCGCCGGGTGGCCGAGGCGGTCTGGCAGGCGCTCGGCTACGAGCCGGAGGACCCGGAGTGGCGCACGCCGATGCCGGCGACGCTGCCCCCGGGCTGGGTCGTGCGGCGCGCGGCGGACGTGCGGTTCGCCCGGCAGCACCTGCTGCCGTGGATAGGCCGCCGCCTGACGGGCCGCTCCTCGGGCGACGGCCTCCCGCCCAAGCGGCCGGACCTGCTGCCCTGGGAAGAGCCGGCGTAGCGGGCCGCCACCTGCGGCTGCGCCGCTCCCCGGCGGCCGCGCCGCGCCCGCTCCGGCCGTGCCCGCGCCACTCCCGGAACGCTCTCGTAGGTTCCGACGAACCCACCCGCTGCGCTGGCCTGCACGAATCGCCAGTAGAATCCGTGCACGTGACTTCCGCTCCCGCCAAGCCCCGCATCCCGAACGTCCTCGCCGGACGCTACGCCTCCGCCGAGCTCGCCACGCTCTGGTCGCCCGAGCAGAAGGTGAGGCTGGAGCGGCAGCTCTGGCTCGCCGTGCTGCGCGCCCAGAAGGACCTCGGGATCGAGGTGCCGGACGCGGCGCTCGCCGACTACGAGCGGGTCCTGGACACCGTCGACCTGGCCTCCATCGCCGAGCGCGAAAAGGTCACGCGGCACGACGTGAAGGCGCGGATCGAGGAGTTCAACGACCTCGCCGGGCACGAGCACGTGCACAAGGGCATGACCTCCCGCGACCTCACCGAGAACGTCGAGCAGCTGCAGATCCGGCTCTCCCTGGAGCTGATGCGCGACCGCACGGTCGCGGTGCTGGCGCGCCTCGGCAAGCTCGCCGGCGAGTACGGCGAGCTGGTCATGGCCGGCCGCTCCCACAACGTGGCCGCGCAGGCCACCACCCTCGGCAAGCGCTTCGCGACCGCCGCCGACGAGCTGCTGGTCGCCTACGGCCGCGTCGAGGAGCTGCTGGGCCGCTACCCGCTGCGCGGCATCAAGGGCCCGGTCGGCACCGCGCAGGACATGCTCGACCTGCTGGGCGGCGACGCCGCGAAGCTCGCGGACCTGGAGCAGCGCATCGCCGCGCACCTGGGCTTCTCCCAGGCGTTCACCTCGGTCGGCCAGGTCTACCCGCGCTCCCTGGACTACGAGGTCGTCACCGCGCTGGTGCAGCTGGCGGCGGCGCCCTCCTCGCTGGCGAAGACGATCCGGCTGATGGCCGGGCACGAGCTGGTCACCGAGGGCTTCAAGCCCGGCCAGGTCGGCTCCTCGGCGATGCCGCACAAGATGAACACCCGCTCCTGCGAGCGCGTCAACGGCCTCATGGTCGTCCTGCGGGGCTACGCCTCGATGACCGGTGAGCTGGCGGGCGACCAGTGGAACGAGGGCGACGTGTCCTGCTCGGTGGTGCGCCGGGTCGCGCTGCCGGACGCGTTCTTCGCGCTGGACGGTCTGCTGGAGACGTTCCTGACGGTGCTCGACGAGTTCGGCGCCTTCCCGGCGGTCGTCGCCCGGGAGCTGGACCGCTACCTGCCGTTCCTCGCCACGACCAAGGTGCTGATGGGCGCCGTGCGCGCGGGCGTCGGCCGGGAGCTGGCGCACGAGGCGATCAAGGAGAACGCCGTGGCCTGCGCGCTCGCGATGCGCGAGCAGGGCGCCGAGCGCAACGAACTGCTCGACAAGCTGGCCGCCGACGAGCGCATCCCGCTGGACCGTGCCCAGCTGGACGCGCTGATGGCCGACAAGCTGTCCTTCACGGGTGCCGCGGGCGACCAGGTCGCCACGGTCGTCGCCCGGATCGAGGAGATCGTCAAGCAGCACCCCGGGGCCGCGGGTTACACCCCCGGCGCGATCCTCTGACGCGCCGCACGCCATGACCCGCTTCACCCCCGAGGAGCTTCAGGCCGCCCGCGACCGCGTCGTGCCCGACGTGGTCGCGGAGGACCTGCGCGTACTGTTCTGCGGCATCAACCCCGGGCTGATGACGGCCGCGACGGGCCATCACTTCGCCCGCCCGGGCAACCGCTTCTGGCCGGTGCTGCACCGGTCCGGGTTCACACCGCGGCTGCTGAAGCCGGCCGAGCAGCGGGAGCTGCTGTCGTACGGGCTCGGCATCACCAACGTCGTGGCGCGGGCGACCGCCCGGGCCGACGAGCTGAGCGCCGAGGAGTACCGGGAGGGCGGCCGGCTGCTCGCGCTGAAGGTGGGGCGGCTGCGGCCGCGCTGGCTGGCGGTGGTGGGAGTGACCGCCTACCGCGCCGCGTTCGACGACCGCAAGGCGCGGGTGGGGCCGCAGGCACGGACGATCGGTGGCACGCGCGTGTGGGTGCTGCCCAATCCGAGCGGACTGAACGCGCACTGGACGGCCGAGACGATGGCCGAGGAGTTCGCCCGCCTGCGGGAAGCGGCCGAGGGCTGAGCGCCCACGGCGAGCCGGTCCCCGGCGGCGCGCTCCCGCTCAGGGCGGGGGGATCTCCGTCACCAGCGCCACCAGCAGGGGCCCTTGGGTCGCGTCGCGGTCGGTGACCGCCACGGCGACCCAGCGGCCGGTGCCCTCCACCTCCCACACGTGGGCGAAGCCGGCGCGCATGCTCAACTCGGCCCACGGCCCGGGTATCTCCTCGTGCGCGGTCCGCAGCAGGACGGTCTGCAGACCGTAGGGCGTGGTGTCGCCCCATCGGGAGGCCAGCAGCTCGCGGACGGCGTCCCGCTCCTTCTCCAACTGGTCCACGACCACCGCCCACCGCGCGGGGTCGTCGTCCGCCGCGGCGTCTAACACCGCGACGTGCCGGCCGGGTCCCGAGACGCCGACGTCCGACGGGCCGTGCTCCGCCGGGAAGGGGCGGTAGCACAGCTCGTCGATGAGGGCGATGTGCTGTGCGATGTTCATGGCTCCAGTAAACCCGCCGCCACTGACACATGGCGGGGCATCAGGCCGGCGCCCCGTCAGGCGTCCCCGCGCCGCAGGCGCCATCCTCCCGCCAGCAGGGCGGCGCCCGTCCACAGCGCGGTCACCGCCAGCCCCGACCAGGGCCCCAGGGTCCCGCCGTGGGTCTCGTGCAGGACCAGTTGTCCCGCCTTGTCCGGGAGCAAGTCGGCGGCCGTGCCCGTCGCGTCGCCGATCACGAAGGACACGACGAGGACGAACGGGATCAGCAGGGACAGGGTGGCGACCCCGCTGCGCAGGAGCGCGGCGAGCCCCGCCGCGAACAGGGCCATGAGCGTCAGGTAGACGGCGCAGCCCACCACACCGCGCACCTGCTCCCCGGCGTCGAGCCGGCCGGCGGCCGTGCCGAGCCCCGCCCGCGCCGCGAGGAGAGCCGCCGCGGCCGTCACCAGCCCCACCGGGAACACCGTCGCGGCGACGACGGCCGCCTTGGCCGCGAACCACCGGCCCCGCCGGGGCACGGCGGCCAGCGACAGCCGCAGCGCGCCCGGGTGGAACTCCGCCGACACGGCCATCGCCCCGAACGAGACGGCCGCGATCTGCCCCGGTACGGCACCGGACAGGGCCGTGAACAGCGGGTCGAAGTCGGGGTCCGACGTCTCGGAGACACCGGCGATCGCGGAGAACGCCGTGGTGGCGGCGAACAGGGCCAGGAGCGCTCCGGGCAGGGACCGCAGGGTGCGGATCTTCAGCCACTCGGAGCGCAGTACGGGCGTGTGGTCCATGGTCAGGCCTCCTGCGGCTGTGCGGTGAACTCGGTCTCGGAGCCGGTGAGGTCGAAGTAGGCCTGCTCCAAGGTCGCCTCTTCGGCGGCGAGTTCCAGGACGGGCACGCCCGCCGCCGAGGCGATGCGGCCGATGTCGTCCACGCGCGCGTGGGGGACGGTCCAGTGGCCGTCCGGGTGTTCCACGGCGTCATGACCGTGCCGGGCCAGGGCGGTGGCCAGGGCGGCGGGGTCGGTGGTGCGGATCCGTACGCCGGGGCGCACGCGTGCGTGGATGAAGTCCCGCATCGGGGTGTCGGCGAGCAGCCGGCCGCGGCCGAGGACGACGAGGTGGTCGGCGAAGGACGCGGTCTCGTTCATCAGATGGCTGGACACCAGCACCGTGCGGCCCTCCGCCGCCAGCCGGCGCAGCAGCTGCCGGATCCAGGCGATGCCCTCGGGGTCGAGCCCGTTGGACGGCTCGTCCAGCATGACCACCTCGGGGTCGCCCAGCAGCGCGGCGGCGATGCCGAGCCGCTGCCGCATGCCCAGGGAGTAGGTCCGCACGCGGCGGCGGGCCACGGAGGCCAGGCCGGTCCGCTCCAGCACCTCGTCGACGCGCCGGTCCGGGATGCGGTTGCTCACGGCGAGGATCCGCAGGTGGTCACGGGCGGTGCGCGCGCCGTGGGCCGCCTGGGCGTCGAGCAGGGCGCCCACGTGGCGCAGGGGCTCGCGCAGGGTGGCGTAGGCGCGGCCGCCGAGCGTGGCCGAACCGGCGGTGGGCCGGTCGAGGCCGAGCACCAGCCGCATGGTGGTGGACTTTCCCGCGCCGTTGGGGCCGAGGAAGCCGGTGACGCGGCCGGGCAGCACACGGAACGAGAGCCGGTCCACGGCCCGCCGGCCGCCGAACTCCTTGGTGAGGTCCTGGACGTCGATGCTGGTCATGGCGGCAAGCGTGGCCGCCCGCGCGGGGCCGGGTCCTCCCCCGGCGGTGGAGATCGCCTCCCCCGTGCGGGGGAGGCCCGCTGTCGGTGGCGGCTGGCACGATGACGCCATGGTCCGCATGCTGCGCCCGTTGACGCGGGCCGTGACGTACACGCGATGGCTGCACCTGGCCATGGCCGTCGTGTGGCCGTCCCTGTGGCTGTTCATCAAGGAGACGTGGTGGACGCAGGTCACGGCGGCGGTGCTGCTCGGGCTCGCCGGGCTCGTGCCGGCGATGCGGCTCGTGGAGGGGTTGCAGGCCCGGCTGCTGCTGACCGGTCACCGGCACGACAGCGCGAGCGCGGAGATCGTGGCTGCCCCGTCGGCGACCTGGGCCGACCGTGGCCGGACCGTGGTGTGGCTGGAGGTCCGGCTGGTCATCGGCTACGCCGTGGCCATGCTCTCCATGCAGTTGCCGCTCCTGTCGATCGATCTGGCGACGACGGCCCTGGGCAGGGAGCCGGGGGGCGGTGCGCTGCTGCACCCGGCGGGACACCACTGGTGGTACGGGCTGTTCGCGCCCGTGCCGCTGCTGCTGTTGCCCGTGGTCGTCGTCTGGTCGGGCCATCTCGTCACCGCGCTGGCCGTGCGGCTGCTGGGCCCCTCCCCCGCCGAGCGCGTCGCCGCCCTGGAGGAGCGCACCGAGCAGCTGCTGGAACGCACCAGGATCGCCCGCGAGTTGCACGACTCCATCGGCCACGCGCTCACGGTCGCCGTCGTCCAGGCGGGGGCCGCGCGGGCGGCGGGTGATCCCGCGTTCACCGACCGGGCGCTGGCAGCCATCGAGGAGACCGGCCGGGCCGCGCTGGAGGACCTGGAGCGGGTGCTCGGCGTCCTGCGCGAGTCGGGGAAGCCGGCCCGCGGCAGACCCACCCTGGCGGACGCTGGGCGGCTGCTGGAGTCCGCGCGCTCCTCGGGGGCGACGGTGGACGCCGAGGTGACCGGGCCGGTGGAGGCGGTGCCCGGGCCGGTGTCCCGCGAGGGCTACCGCATCCTCCAGGAGGCGCTCACGAACGTGCTGCGGCACGCGGGGGCGGTCCCGGTCCGGGTCCGCGTACGGATCGCCGACGGCACGCTCGTCCTCGCGGTACGCAATCCGCTGCCGGCCGGGGCAGCGGATCCCGGGCGCGGCAGCGGTCTGCGCGGCATACGCGAGCGCGCCGCCCTGCTCGGTGGCCGGGCCCGCACCGGACCCCACGAGGGCTACTGGCAGGTCCATGCTGAGCTGCCGTTGAGTTGATCTACGCTGGTCCGATGCCGGTGACCGTTCTGCTCGTCGACGACGAACCCCTCGTGCGCGCGGGTCTGCGGGCCGTGCTGGAGGCGCAGCCCGACATCGAGGTCGTCGGGGAGGCGGCCGACGGGGCGGCGGTGATCCCGCTGGTGCGGCGGCTGCGGCCGGACGTGGTGGCCATGGACGTGCGGATGCCGCTGCTGGACGGCATCGAGGCCACGCGGGCGCTGCTGCGGACGGTCGACGAGCCGCCGCGCATCCTCGTGGTGACGACCTTCGAGAACGACGAGTACGTCTACGAGGCGCTGCGCGCGGGCGCCGACGGGTTCCTGCTGAAGCGGGCCCGGCCCGCCGAGATCGTGCACGCGGTGCGGCTGATCGCCGAGGGCGAGTCGCTGCTGTTCCCGGCCTCGGTGCGGCAACTCGCCGCCGAGTACGGCGACAGCGGCGGGAACCGGGTCGCGCGGGCCGCGATGGAACGGGCGCGGCTGACCGAGCGCGAGGCGGAGGTGCTGCGGCTGATGGCACGGGGCCTGTCCAACGCGGAGATCGCGGACCGGCTGGTGGTCGGGACGGAGACCGTGAAGTCGCACGTCAGCTCGGTGCTGGCGAAGCTGGGGGCACGGGACCGCACGCAGGCGGTGATCGCGGCGTACGAGTCGGGGTTCGTCGCACCGGGCTGATCACCGCGGCGCGGTGCCCGCCCCTCGCCGGGGTACGCCGTGCCGCAGTACGATCCGGCCAACACGCGCACGACCTGGGAGGACGGACGGTGGGGCGGCTGACCGGCGGGGATCCCTCGCTGCTGCGAAGGATCAACTCCGCGGTGGTGCTGCACGCGCTGCGTGCCACGGACTGCGCGACGCTGACCGAGATCACCCGGGTGACGGGCCTGTCGAGGCCGACGGTCGAGGGTGTCGTGGAAGGGCTCATCGAGGCCGGCCTGGTCGTCGAGAAGGCGGCCGAGGAGGGAGCCGCCCGCCGGCAGGGCCGGCCGGCGCGGCGGTTCAGGTTCCGGGCCGAGGCCGGGCATCTGCTCGGCGTGGAGGTCGGCGCCCGCCGGGTCGCGGTGCTGCTCGCCGACCTGGACGGCCGGGTGATCGGCTCCCAGGCCAAGGACGTGGCGGAGACCGCGGAGGCCGACGAGCGGCTGGAGCGGCTGCGCGGGGCCGTCGCCGAGCTGCTGCGGCGGGCCGGGGTCGCGCGGGGCTCGCTGCGGGCCGTCGGCGTGGCGACGCCGGGGATCGTCGAGGCGGACGGCACGGTTCGGCTCGGGACCGCCCTGCCGGGGTGGACGGGGCTGCGGCTGGGCGAGCGGCTCAGCCGGTCGTTCAAGTGCCCGGTGCTGGTGGAGAACGACGCCAACGCGGCGGCCGTCGCCGAGCACTGGAAGGGCGCGGCCACCGAGACCGACGACGTGGTGTACGTCCTGGCGGGGCTCAGCCCGGGTGCCGGTTCGCTGATCGGCGGCCGGCTGCACCGCGGTTACGGCGGCGCGGCCGGCGAGATCGGGGCGCTGCACCTGCTGGGCCGCGAGGTGACGCCCGAGACGCTGCTGTCGACCACGGACGAGCCCTTGCACCCGCTCGACGAGCAGGCGGTCGCCGAGGTCTTCGCCCAGGCCCGCGAGGGTGACCAGCGGGCCCGGGCCGCCGTCGACCGCTTCATCCGGCGCCTGGTCCACGACGTGGCGGCCCTCGCCCTCGCCCTGGATCCGGAACTCGTCGTCATCGGGGGCTGGGCGGCGGGCCTGGACGGTGTCCTCGACCCCCTCCGCCGGGAACTCGCCCGCTACTGTCTGCGTCCCCCGCAGGTGACCCTCTCCCGGCTCGGCGACGCGGCCGTGGCGACGGGGGCCCTGCGTCTGGCCCTGGACCACGTGGAGGAGCAGCTCTTCACGGTGGAGGGCAGGGCGACGCCGTTCCCGCCGCGTGGCCACGACCGGTCCTGAC
Organism: Streptomyces sp. NPDC085931; assembly: GCF_044540565.1. Taxonomy (NCBI): domain Bacteria; kingdom Bacillati; phylum Actinomycetota; class Actinomycetes; order Kitasatosporales; family Streptomycetaceae; genus Streptomyces; species Streptomyces sp. NPDC085931. Next base: position 29,605 of record NZ_JBITSK010000012.1, on the reverse strand, counting down.
GCGCCCTCACCCGCCGGCCGCGACGCTCAGGAGGCCTTCCGCTCCGGCGCCGTGTGGATCTCCACGCCGCCCGCGTCACCGAAGGTCAGCCGGCACGTGTCGGCCCGGTACGTCGCCACCGACAGCGCGGCCGTGCGCCCGGCGGCGACGAAACGGGTCGTGACGACGAGGACGGGTGCCCCGGGCAGCCGGTCCAGTTCCTTGGCGTCGCCCGCCCCGGCGGAGCCGAGTTCCACCGCGTTCTCCTGCCGCTCCAGCTCCCGCCGCTGCAGCTCGCGCAGCACCGCACGCGCGCGTGCCGCCCCGGACGGGGCGTCGATGCCGGAGAGTTCGGGCACCGAGCACTCCGGGACGTAGAGCAGCTCCGCGGCCACCGGCCGGCCGTGCGAGACGCGGGAGCGGCGCACGATGTGCACGGGCTCGTCACGGCCGGTCTTCAGGGCGTCGGCGACGGCCGCGGGCGGCACCGCCGCCGTGCAGTCGACGGGCTGCCAGGCGTCCTGGGGACCGCCCGGCCAGGTGTGCGGGCCGGTGCCGAGGGAGACGCCCATGCGCGGCGGCGCGACGGTCGTGCCGACACCGCGGCGGCGCTGCAGCCTGCCTTCCAGCTCCAGTTGCTCCAGGGCCTGGCGGAGCGTGGCGCGGGCGACGCCGAAACGGGCCGCCAGATCACGCTCGTTGGGCAGGATCTCCCCCACCGAGAACTCCGAGTCGAGCGCTTGGCTGAGCACGGTCTTGAGATGCCAGTACTTCGGTTCCGGCACCGATTCCAGCTGCGTGGTCCCCACCCTGTCCTCCGCAAGAGCCGTGGTCGGCGGCGTTTAGCGCCCTTGTTTATTAAAGGTTGTTGCACTTCTCTGCGACCATAGGGCGGCCCTGATGCTTGGTCAAGACCAATGCCGGGAACGTTCACGGCACGGCAATACAGCCTTCGCCGGTGCCGCGGCGGCCTCCGTCAGACGGCCAGCGAGCGCAGCTTGTCGGGGTTGCGGACGACGTACACGGCCTGGATGCGCCCCTCGGCGACGTCGAGCTGGAAGACCGAGTCGGGCTTGTCGCCGGACAGGACCAGCACGGCCGGGCCGCCGTTGACCTCCAGGAACCGCACGGAGAAGTCCGGCAGGCCCTTGCGTGCGGCGCCCACCAGGAAGCGGCCCACGTGGTCCGCGCTCTCCAGCACCCGCAGCGGCGCGCGCGCCTTGCCGCCGCTGTCGCCGACCAGCCGGACGTCCGGGGCGAGCAGCGCCATCAGCCCTTCGAGGTCGCCCTCCGCGGCGGCGGCGAGAAACCGCTCGGTGAGGTCGCGGCGCTGGGCGGGATCGACCTCGTAGCGCGGCCTGCCCTCCTCGACGTGTCTGCGGGCCCGCCCGGCGAGCTGACGTACCGCCGGTTCGCCGCGGTCGAGCATGGCGGCGATGTCGGCGTAGGGGTAGCCGAAGGCCTCGCGCAGCACGAACACCGCCCGTTCCAGCGGGGACAGCGATTCCAGGACGACGAGGACGGCGAACGAGACGGAGTCGGCGAGCACGGCCCGCTCGGCGGTGTCCGGCACGGTGGCGCCGAAGTCGGTGACGTACGGCTCCGGCAGCCAGGGGCCGACGTAGGTCTCGCCGCGGGACTTGATCTGGCGCAGCCGGTCGATGGCGAGCCGGGTGGTGATCCGGACCAGGTAGCCGCGTGGTTCGCGCACGTCCGCGCGGTCGGCGCCGGACCAGCGCAGCCAGGCGTCCTGGACGACGTCCTCCGCGTCGGCCACGCGGCCCAGCATGCGGTAGGCGACGCCCAGCAGGACGGGGCGGTGTGCTTCGAACACGTCGGTCGCGGTCTCGGAGGTCACGGCTCCATCCCAGCCCACGGCCGCGGCCCTTGTCCAGGCGGAACCGACCGTTCCCGGACAAGCCCGGGCACGTCGGCGCGCCCCGGCCGGGAAACCTGGCGCCGTCTCGGACCTACCCGTCGGTAGCAATTGCTGACAAGCTGTCTACGGCGTCCGTCAGCGAGTCCAGCCGAGGAGCTACCGCATGCCCACCACCGTCTCCTTCCCCGTCGCCACCGAGCGCGGCGAACAGCACGTGACCCTCGCCTACACCCGCCGGGGCAGCGGCGAGCCCCTGCTGCTGCTGCACGGCATCGGCCACCACCGGCAGGTCTGGGACCCGGTGCTCCCGGCGCTGGCGGCCGAGCGCGACGTCATCGCCGTGGACCTGCCCGGCTGCGGTGAGTCGCCGGCGCTCCCGGACGGCATGGCGCACGACCTGCCGACGATGAGCGCGGTGCTGGTGGGGCTGTGCGCGGCGCTGGAGATCGAACGGCCGCACGCGGCGGGCAACTCGCTGGGCGGCCTGCTGGCCCTGGACCTGGCCCGGGCGCGCCTGGTCCGCTCCGTCACGGCCCTGTCCCCCGCCGGGTTCTGGAACGACGCCGAGCGGCGCTACGCGTTCACGGTGCTGAGCGCGATGCGGCGGATCGCCCGGCGGCTCCCGCCGCCCCTGGTCGAGCGCCTGGCCCGGCCCGCGCTCGGACGCACCCTGCTGACCAGCACCATCTACGCCCGCCCGGGCCGCCGTTCCCCCGAGGCCGTGGTCGCCGAGACGCTCGCGCTGGCCCGGGCCCAGGGTTTCGCGGAGACGCTCCGCTCGGGCCGGACCGTGCGATTCACCGACGACATCGTCGGCACGCCGGTCACGGTGGCGTGGGGCAACCGGGACCGGCTGCTCGTCCCCCGCCAGGGCGTGCGCGCCAAGACCGTCATCCCGAAGGCCCGGCTGGTGCGGCTGCCCGGCTGCGGCCACGTCCCCATGAACGACGACCCGGCGCTGGTGGCCCGGGTCGTCCTCGACGGCAGCCGCTGATCCGACGGCCGCCGGCCCCACGGCCGCGACCGCCCGCCCGGCCCGGAGCCTCTAGGGTCTCCCCTCATGAGGGCAACGCAGAGCGACCCGGGCCGGGATGCCGCGTCCGCGGCCTGGGAGCTGCTCCTCCCGGCGGTTTCGGCACCGGCACGCACGCGTGGCCGCTCCCTGCAGGCGGCGCTGCGCGAGGCGGTCCGCTCGGGCCGGCTGGCACCGGGCACCCGGCTGCCGTCGAGCCGGGACCTCGCGGCCGACCTGGGGGTGTCCCGGGGGCTGGTCACGGAGGCGTACGAGCAGTTGACGGCGGAGGGTTACCTGCGCAGCGGCCGGGGTGCCGGGACCTGGGTGGGCGCGGCCGTACGGGCCGCGCCGCCGCGCGCGCACGACCTCGCCCCGCGCTCGCCCGGCACCCGCGCGGACTTCGTGCCCGGAACGCCGGACCTGGCGCTGTTCCCGCGCTCGGCGTGGGCGGCCGCCCAGCGCGGCGTGCTGGCCGAACTGCCGCACCAGGAGCTGGGCTATCCCGATCCGCGCGGACTGCCCCGGCTGCGGACGGCCCTGGCCGAACTGCTGGCCCGGCGGCGGGGCGTGGTGGCCGACCCGGAGCGGATCGTGGTGGTCTCGGGGGTCGCCCAGGCGACGACCCTGCTCGGTTTCGCGCTGCACGCGCGCGGGGTGCGCACGGTCGCGGTCGAGGATCCCGGCAGCCCCCAGCACGACACGCTGTACGCGGCGGCCGGGGTCCGGGCCGTACCCGTGCCGGTGGACGGTGAGGGAATCTCCCTGGAGTCGCTGCGGGCGTCGGGCGTGCGGGCCGTGGTGACGACACCGGCCCACCAGTTCCCCACCGGCATCGCCTACTCGGCGCGCCGCCGGGCCGGGCTGCTGGACTGGGCGCGGTCCGTGGACGGCATCGTCCTGGAGGACGACTACGACGGCGACTTCCGCTACGACCGCGCCCCCGTCGGCGCCCTGCAGGGGCTCGACCCGGACCACGTCGCCTACACGGGCTCGGTCAGCAAGTCGCTCGCGCCGGGCCTGCGGCTGGGCTGGCTGCTGGTGCCCGAGTCGTGGACGGACGACGTCGTGGAGCGCAAACGCACCATGGACCTCGGCCACCCCGCCCTGGACCAGGCGCTGTTCGCCCGGTTCCTGGAGCGCGGCGACTACGACCGCCAGCTCCGCCGCTGCCAGCGTGCCTACCGCGAGCGGCGCGACGCCCTGGTCGCCGCCCTGGAGGCGCACCTCCCCGGCTCCCGGGTGTCCGGGATCGCCGCAGGTCTGCACGTCATCGCCACGCTGCCGAAGCGGTACGGCCCCGAGGAGCGGTTCCTCGCGCGCGTGGCGGCGGCCGGGGTGGCGGTGCGCCCGCTGTCGGCGTACGCCCACGCTCCCGGCGAGAGCGCCGAGGCGAAGGAGATACGGCTCGTGCTGGGCTACGCGCACGTGCCGCCCGCCCGGATCGCCGAGGGCGTGCGGCTGATGGCCCGGGCCGCCACGGGCTGACCCCGCGCGCGGCCGGGTTCCCTCCCGCTGCGGCCAGTTGTTCACTTGGGGTTCGTGTGTGCGCTGCGGCGTGCGCGTAGGTGTGGCTCTGCACACCGGCCGGATCCCGTCCCTGGAGGCGTATCCATGTCCCACCGTCCGTTCCCCGGGCGCCGTAGCGTCCTGCGCGGCTCTCTCGCCGCGTCGGCGGCCCTGTCCCTGCCCACCGCGCTCGGCGCGGCGCCCGCCTTCGCGCGCTCGGGGCGCCCCGCCGCGCCCTGGGGCGTCCAGGCGGGCGACGTGACCTGCGACTCCGGGCTGGTGTGGGTGCGCTCCGACCGGCCGGCCCGGATGGTCGTCGAGACGTCGGCCACCGAGTCGTTCCGCAACCCGCGCCGCTGGCACGGCCCGCTGCTGGGCTCCGGCACGGACTTCACGGGCACGACCCGGCTGCACGGCCTGCCGCCCGGCGAGCAGATCCACTACCGCGTGCTGCTCGCCGACCCGGACGACCCGCGCCGCACGGGCGAGCCGGTCACCGGTACCTTCCGCACGGCGTCCGTGAAGCGCCGCGACGGCGTCCGCTTCGTCTGGTCCGGCGACCTGGCCGGCCAGGGCTGGGGCATCAACCCGGAGTTCGGCGGCTACACGATCTACCGAGCGATGGCCGCGCTGGACCCCGACTTCTTCCTGTGCAGCGGCGACAACATCTACGCCGACGGCCCGATCAGCGCGACCGTGACCCTGCCGGACGGCCGCACCTGGCGGAACGTCACCACCGAGGAGAAGGCCAAGGTCGCCGAGACGCTCGGCGAGTTCCGCGGCAACTTCCGCTACAACCTCCTCGACGAGAACCTGCGGGCCTTCAACTCCCGGGTGCCGTCCATCATCCAGTGGGACGACCACGAGGTCACCAACAACTGGTACCCGGGCGAGATCCTCACCGACGCCCGGTACACCGAGAAGCGCGTCGACGTGCTCGCCGCCCGGGCCCGCCGGGCGTTCGCGGAGTACTTCCCGATCTCCACGCTGCGCCGCCCCGACGGCCGGGTCTACCGGGTCCAGCACCACGGCCCGCTGCTGGACGTCTTCGTCCTGGACATGCGCACCTACCGCGACGCCAACTCCCCCGGCACCCAGCCCGTGGACGCCCAGGGCATCCTGGGGCGCGAGCAGCTGGAGTGGCTCAAGCGCGAGCTGTCCCGGTCCCGGGCGGTGTGGAAGGTGATCGCCTCCGACATGCCGCTCGGCCTGGTCGTGCCGGACGGCGCGGACATCGAGGCCGTCGCCCAGGGCGACCCGGGCAAGCCGCTCGGCCGTGAGCTGCAGATCGCCGAACTGCTGCGGCACATCAAGCACCGGCGGATCACCGGCACGGTGTGGCTGACCGCCGACGTGCACCACACCTCGGCCCAGCACTACCAGCCGTCGCGGGCCGCCTTCACCGACTTCGAGCCGTTCTGGGAGTTCGTCTCGGGGCCGCTGAACGCCGGTGCCTTCCCGGCGAGCGCGCTGGACGCGACCTTCGGCCCCGAGCGGGTGTTCGTGAAGGCCCCGGCCACCGCCAACGTCTCCCCGGCCGGCGGCTACCAGTTCTTCGGCGAGGTCGACATCGACGGCGGCAGCGGCGAGCTGACGGTCCGGCTGCGCGAGCAGGACGGCACCGTACTGTTCACCAAGGTCCTGCAGCCGGGCCGGGTCGGCCAGTAGGCACGGAACGCAACGTTTGAAGCGTCGACAAAGGGGGGAAACTCGCCCCTTTACCCCCTGGTCACAGAGCGTTCTCGATCACGCAACACCGTTCCGTCACAGTGGGTGCATGACGCGAGACGTGACCCCAGTGCCGCACCGGAACGACGCATGCCGCCCCACCACCCGGTGGCAGCGGTTCGCGGAGGCGTTCCGGTCCCGGCGAACACGACGCCACGAACACGCGCCGCCGGCGAGTGATACCGAGTCCCCGGCACCGCAGCCGGTGCCGGGGGCGAACACGCTGTGGCGGATGCGGACCACGGTGCGGGACGCGCCGGGATCGCTGGCCGCCCTGTGCGCGGCCCTGGCCGGACAGCGGGTCGACATCCTCAGCCTCCAGACGCATCCGCTGGCCGAGGGCACGGTGGACGAGTTCCTGCTGCGGGCCCCGGGAGACCTGCCGGCCTCGGCGATCACCGCGGCGGTCTCCTCGGCCGGCGGCCGCGACACCTGGATCGAGCGGGCCGACGCGCACGACCTGGTGGACGCGCCGACCCGGGTGCTCTCCCTCGCCGCCCGCACCGCCCTGGACGCGGCCGAACTGCCGCTGGCGCTACGCCAGTTGCTGGGCCGGTGCACCATCCGCTCGCAGCCCGCGCCGGCCGGCGCCGGACGGACGGCGGGCGGTCTGCCCGTCGAGGGCGCCCTCGACGACACGGTGATGCGGCTGCGCGCCCCCGAGGGCGGGGTGATCACCGTGGAGCGGCCCCATCTGCCCTTCACCCCGACCGAGTTCGCCCGGGCCCGGGCCCTGGTGGAGCTGGACGCCCGGCTCGGGCCGCGCGTCCCGCGCGGCCGGGACGTGCTGACCCTCGCCGAGGGCAGCGACATCACCGTGCGGCGGGCCGACACCCGCGACCTGGAGGCGGCCCGGGCGATGCACGAGCGGTGCTCGGCGCACACGCTGAAGCTGCGCTACCACGGACCGGTCGGGGATGCCGACCGGTATCTCAACCACCTGCTGAGCCCGCGGTTCGGCCGCACCCTCGCCGTGCAGACCGCCTCCGGGCGGATCGTCGGACTCGGTCACCTCCTGTGGGACGGGGACGAGACGGAGGTCGCGCTGCTGGTGGAGGACGCGTGGCAGCGCCGGGGCGTGGGCGCGGAGCTGCTGGGGCGGCTGGTCGCGCTGGCCCGTGAGGCCGGTTGCGCGAGTGTGTACGCGGTGACGCAGGCGTCCAACACGGGGATGGTCGCCGCGATGCGGGGGCTCGGGCTGCCGCTCGACTACCAGGTCGAGGAGGGGACGCTGGTCATCACGGCGCGGCTGGATGAATCCGTGGTGACGACCGGTGCGGAGGAACTGGGCAGCGCCTCCGCGCCGTAGGGGCGTGCGTCAGTGGGCGGGCGCGGGTGCGTGGTGGCTGGTCGCGCCCACGCGGCGGAGAGCCGCACATCAGCACAGCCCCGCGCCCCTTCCGGGGCGCTCCAGGGCCCGGTCGAGATCCGACCAGAGGTCCTCGACGTCCTCCAGGCCCACGGACATGCGCAGCAGCCGGTCGCTCACACCCGCTCCCCTGCGGTCCTCCTCGTCCACGATGCGGTGGCTGATGGACGCCGGGTGCTGGATGAGGGTGTCGACGCTGCCGAGGCTGACCGCCGGGGTGATGAGGCGTACCCCGGCGATGACCTCGTGCGGGTCGCCGTCGACCTCGAAGGCGACCATGGCGCCGCCGATCCGCGGGTAGTGGACCCGGGTCACGCGCGGGTCGGCGGCGAGGCGGCGGGCGAGTTCGGCCGCCGTGGCGGAGGCCGCCCGGACCCGGACGGGCAGGGTGGACAGACCCCGCAGCAGCAGATAACCGGCCAGCGGGTGCAGCACGCCGCCGGTGGCGAAGCGCACCTGCCGCAGCCGGCCGGCGAACTCCTCGTCGCAGGCGACCACGCCCGCCAGCACGTCCCCGTGCCCGCCGAGGTACTTGGTGGCGCTGTGCAGCACCAGCCGCGCCCCCTGCCCGGCCGGGCGCTGCAGGACCGGTGTGGCGAAGGTGTTGTCCACCAGCAGCGGCACCGAGCCGCAGGCGTGCGCCACGGCCCGCAGGTCGACCTCGGCGAGGGTCGGGTTGGCCGGGGACTCCACCATGACCAGACCGGTGTCCGGGCGCAACGCGTCGGCGACCCCGGCCGGGTCGGTCCAGGTGACCTCCGTGCCGAGCAGCCCGGCGGTGAGCAGATGGTCGCTGCAGCCGTACAGGGGGCGTACGGCGACGACGTGGCGCAGGCCCGTCGCGCCCCGGGCCAGCAGGACGGCGGTCAGCGCGGCCATGCCGCTGGCGAAGGCGACCGCCGCCTCGGTGCCCTCCAGGCGGGCCAGGGCGGTCTCGAAGCGGGCGACGGTCGGGTTGCCCAGCCGCCCGTACACGGGCGGGCCGTCCGGCTCGGCGCCGGTGGCGGCGAAGGCGTCGATCCGGGCCGCCTCGCCGCGGCTGTCGTACGAGGGGTAGGTGGTGGACAGGTCGATCGGCGGGGCGTGCAGTCCCTGCCGGGCGAGATCGTCCCGGCCGGCGTGCACGGCCTCGGTGGCGAGTGCTCGCGGTGCGGTGCGTACGTCGTCGTAGGCGCCCATGCTCGCTGTGTCCATGACGGAAGGGTGAACACCGGCCGGGCCGGCGGCGGCGAATCCCGTGCTACGTTCGGTCGATGGCCGAAGCTGTCGTACTGGACCCGGTTGATCTTCACCTTCTGCGGCTGTTGCAGAACGACGCCCGGGCGACGTACCGGGATCTCGCCGCGCAGGTCGGGGTGGCGCCGTCGACCTGTCTGGACCGGGTGGCCCGGCTGCGGCGCTCGGGGGTGATCCTCGGGCACCGGCTGGAGCTGGATCCGGCCAAGCTGGGGCGCGGACTGCAGGCGCTGCTGTCGGTGCAGGTCAGGCCGCACCGACGGGAGCTGGTCGGGCCGTTCGTGGAGCGGATCCGGGCGCTTCCGGAGTCCCGGACGGTCTTCCATCTCACCGGTCCCGACGACTATCTGGTGCATGTCGCGGTCGCCGACATGGCCGATCTGCAGCGGCTCGTGCTGGACGAGTTCACGGCACGGCGGGAGGTGGCCCGGGTGGAGACCCGGCTGATCTTCCAGCAGTGGGAGTGCGGGCCGCTGCTGCCGCCTTCGCCCACGGCTCAATCCGCGTGACGTGCGCGGTCCGCCGTACGAGGATGGCCGCATGTCTGAGATCAAGAGCCCGCTGCCCCGTGAGGTCGCCGACGCGTATGTCGACGAGCTCGTCGCCCTCGACCCGATCACCGGCACGTTCCTCGGCGTCTCCGAGAGTTCCAGCAGGCTGCCCGACACCTCCCCCGCGGGCCAGGAGGCGCTCGCCGAGCTGGCGCGCCGGACGCTGGCCCGGCTGGACGAGGCCGAGCGACGGCCCGGCGCGGACAGCGACATCGAACGCCGCTGCGCCCGGCTGCTGCGCGAGCGGCTCACCGCCGAACTGGCCGTGCACGGGGCCGACGAGAGCCTGCGCTCCGTCAGCAACCTGAGCTCCGTCGCGCACGCGGTGCGCCAGGTGTTCACCGTGACGCCGGCGCGGACCGAGGAGGACTGGGCGGCGATCGCCGAGCGGCTGCGCGGGGTCCCGGCGGCGCTGGAGGGCTACCGGGAGTCCCTGGCGCTCGGCCTGGAGCGCAAGCTGTACGCCGGGCCCCGTGCCACGGCCACCTTCGTGGCCCAGCTCGGCGAGTGGGCCGACGCGGACGGGCAGGGTCACGGCTGGTTCGAGCAGTACGCGGCCGCCGGCCCCGAGGCGCTGCGGTCGGAGCTGGACCCGGCGGCCCGCGCGGCCACCGGGGCCGTGGTGGCGCTGCGCGACTGGATGCGGGACGTGTACGCGCCGGCGATCGAGGGCGCGCCGGACGTGGTCGGGCGGGAGCGGTACGCGCGCTGGGTGCGGTACTTCAACGGCACGGACCTCGACCTGGACGAGGCGTACGCCTACGGCTGGTCCGAGTACCACCGCCTGCTGGGCGAGATGAAGGCGGAGGCGGAGAAGATCCTGCCGGGCGCGGCCACGCCGTGGGCGGCGCTGGCCCACCTCGACGAGCACGGCACGCACATCGAGGGCGTCGACGGGGTGCGCGACTGGCTGCAGGGCCTGATGGACGAGGCGATCGACGCGCTCGACGGCACCCACTTCGACCTGGCCGAGCGGGTGCGCCGGGTCGAGTCGCGCATCGCGCCTCCCGGCAGCGCCGCGGCCCCGTACTACACGCCGCCGTCGGACGACTTCTCCCGCCCGGGCTGCACCTGGCTGCCGACCATGGGCAAGGACCGCTTCCCGGTCTACGACCTGGTGTCGACCTGGTACCACGAGGGCGTGCCCGGCCACCACCTCCAGCTCGCCCAGTGGAAGCACGTGGCGGCGGATCTCTCCCGTTACCAGGCGAGCGTCGGCATGGTCAGCGCCAACGCCGAGGGCTGGGCCCTGTACGCGGAGCGGCTCATGGACGAGCTGGGCTTCCTCACCGACGCCGAACGGCGGCTCGGTTACCTGGACGCGCAGATGATGCGGGCCGTGCGCGTGATCATCGACATCGGCATGCACCTGGAGCTGACGATCCCCGACGACTCGCCCTTCCACCCCGGCGAGCGCTGGACACCGGAACTGGCCCAGGAGTTCTTCGGCTCGCACAGCAGCAGGCCCGCCGACTTCGTGGAGAGCGAGCTGACCCGCTACCTGTCGATGCCGGGCCAGGCCATCGGCTACAAGCTCGGCGAGCGGGCCTGGCTGCTCGGGCGCGAGAAGGCCCGTCAGCGCCACGGCGACGCCTTCGACCCGAAGGCGTGGCACATGGCGGCGCTGTCGCAGGGTTCCCTGGGGCTGGACGACCTGGTGGACGAGCTGTCGCAGCTGTAGCCGTCCCGCCGGTGCTCCCGCCGGACGTTGTCAGGCCGGCGGCACGCGGCGGAGCCGGACGAGGTCCAGCCAGGTCTCCGGGCCCGGCTGGGCCCGCGCCGCGCTGACCGCGTAGGTACCGGGTTCCAGGGCGACCCGGACCTGGCCGGTGCCCGTGAGGCCCGTCCCGGGCCAGGCCGCGTCGAAGAGACGGACCGGCCCGGGCACCCGCCAGGTCAGCTCCGGGCCCCATGCGGCCGTGGCGACCGCCGAGGGGACGCTCGCCAGCACCTCCTCCTCGGAGTCGGCCGCGCACCAGCGGACGAACAGGCCGGGCCCGGGCAGGTAGGCCGTCGCGGCCGGTTCGTCGCCCAGGACGAGGGCGGTGCCGTCGCCGACGGGGAGCAGCCCGGCCTGTCCGTCCACCTCGCAGGCCCGGTCGTAGTCCGACGCCGTCTCCTCGCCGTCGGCGCCCGCCCAGAACGGCAGGACGGTCTCGGGCACCGCTATCAGCGGCCCGCCGCCCGACTCCACCCACTCCACGACGCCCGGTTCCGCGTATCGCACCATGGCGCCTGAACCTACAGGGTCAACTCGCGGCGGCGACAAGGGGGTTCAGCAGCCGCAGTCCTCGCCGTCCACGGGCGCCGTCAGCGGGTCCGGGGCCCGGCGCTCGCGGCCCCGCCGGGTCTCGAACGCGAAGCCCTCGCGGACCCAGTACTCGAAGCCGCCGAGCATCTCCTTGACCCGGTAGCCGAGTTCGGCGAGGGCCAGGGCCGCCCGCGCGGCCCCGTCGCAGCCCGGGCCCCAGCAGTACGTCACGACCGGCACCGCCGGGTCCAGCAACTGTGCGGCCCGCTCGGCCACGAGCGCGGTCGGCAGGTGGAGGGCGCCGGGGACGTGGCCGAGGTCCCAGGCCTCGGTGGAGCGGGAGTCGACGAGGACGAAGCCGGGATCGCCGGACGCGAGCGCGGCGGCGACGTCGGACACGTCGGTGTGGAAGGCGAGGGCGGCGCGGAAGTGGGCGGCGGCCTCGGCCGGGGCGGCGGGGGCGACCCGCAGGACGGAGTTCACGGTGGTGGTCATGACCAGAAAACTACGGCCGCCGGACCGCTGTCTGAAGCGGCGATCCACTGCGTCCGGCTTGATCCGCCGGGGATTTCCCTGCTATCCCTCGGCCATGACCGCGTATTCCCCGGACGCCACCGACTGGCGCATCCTCGAGGTCCTCCAGCGTGAGGGCCGCGTCAGTTTCGCCGAGCTGGCCCGTGCCGTCTCCATGTCCGCGAGCGCGGTCACCGAACGGGTGCGGCGCATGGAGGAGGCCGGGGTCATCCAGGGGTACGCGGCGGTGGTCGACCCGGAGCGGCTCGGGCTGCCGATCCTGGCGTTCGTGCGGCTGCGCTACCCCCACGGCAACTACAAGCCCTTCCACGACCTCGTCGCCGTCACGCCGGAGATCCTGGAGGCGCACCACGTCACCGGCGACGACTGCTTCGTCATCAAGGTGACGGCCCGCTCGATGCGCCATCTGGAGGAGGTGTCCGGGAGGATCGGGGCCCTGGGCTCGGTGACGACGAGCGTGGTGTACTCCTCGCCCCTGCCCCGGCGCCCGCTGGGCCGCTGAGCTCAGCCCGTGCCGCGCTGCCGCAGCACCGAACCCGACCGGCCCTTGACGACCTCCAGCTGGGCGTGGATGCGCCGCCGCAGGTCGGGCACGTGGCTGACGATGCCGACGCTGCGGTCGCGTTCGCGCAGCGAGTCGAGGACGTCGAGGACCTCGTCGAGGGTCTGGTCGTCGAGGCTGCCGAAGCCCTCGTCGATGAAGAGGGTGTCCAGCCGCACCCCGCCCGCCTCGTCCGTGACGACGTCGGCGAGGCCGAGGGCGAGCGCGAGGGAGGCGAAGAACGTCTCGCCGCCCGACAGCGTCGCCGTGTCGCGCTCGCGGCCCGTCCAGGCGTCGACGACGTGCAGTCCGAGGCCGCTGCGGCCGCGTCCGGTGCGGTCGTCGGAGTGGACGAGGGTGTAGCGGCCGGACGACATGCGCCGCAGCCGCACGGTCGCCGCGGCGGCCACCTGCTCCAGCCGGGCCGCGAGGACGTACGACTCCAGGCGCATCCGGCGTTCGTTGTCCGCGGAGGTGCCGGCGGTGAGCCCGGCCATGCGGGCGACCCGGTCGTGCTCCTCGCGCAGCGGCCCCAGCCGACGCACGGCTTCGGCCGCCCGGGCGGAGAGCCGGTCGAGTTCGGCGCAGCGCCGGCCGGCCGCGTCGTGCGCGGAGGCGGCCTCGCGCACCCGCCTGGTGGCCAGGTCGGCGGCCTGTTGCGCCGACTCGACGTCGGCCCGCGGCAGCTGCGCCGCCGCGACCGTGTCGGCCTCGGCGAGGACGGCCCGGACGGCGGCCTCCTCGGTCTGCCAGGCGTCGAGCCGGTGCTGCAGCTCCCGGTGTGCGGCGGGGTCGAGCAGCGCGTCGGCCGCGGCCTGCGGGGTCTCGAAGCCGGCGCGGAAGGCGGCGTCGGCGAGCCGGGCGTCGGCGTCCTTGAGCCGCTGGGCGGTGTCCTCGGCGACCCGGGCGGCGTCGGCGGCGTCGGTGAGCAGTGCGGTACGCCGCTGCACCTGCGCGGCCCGTGCGGCGACGCTGTCCTGGTCGCCCCGGGCGAGGTCCAGCTCCTGCCGCAGCGCGGCCCGTTCGCGGTCGAGCCGCTCGCGGTGACCGACCCGGGCGGCGGTGCGCACGGCGGCCTCCTGCCGGGCGGCGATCCGGCGTTCGTGCTCCTGCCCGGCCTGGCGCAGCCGCTCCTGCGCGGAGTGCAGCCCGGCGGCGGCGCCCCGGGCGTGCGCGTACTGCTCCTCCAGCTCCTCGGCCTCCCGCGCGAGCCGGCCGGTGGGCGTGTCACCGGCCTCGGCGGAGGCGGCGGCCAGCGCCTCGCGTACGGCGGCGAGCCGCTGCTCCTGCTCGGCGCGCTGCGCGTCGGCGCGCCGGTAGGCGGCGAGCGCCTGTTCCTCCGCCTCGCGGTCGACGTGCCCGGCGACCCTGCGGGCGGGGGCGGGGTGCTCGGTGGCGCCGCACACGGCGCAGGGCGCGCCGTCGGTGAGCTGCGCGGCCAGTTCGGCGGCGATGCCGCTGAGGCGCTGTTCCTTGAGTTCGAGCCAGTGCTGCTGGGCGCGCAGCGCATCTTGCTGCGCGGAGCGGACCTGTTCGACGGCCCGCTCGGTGTCCTCGGCGAGCTGGTCGCGCAGCCGGGCCGCCCTCAGGCGCTGCCGGGCGGGTTCGCGCCGGACGGCGAGCTGTTCGGCGAGGGCCGCGGCTTGCTGCGCGGAGTCGACCTGCTCCTGCAGGGCGGTGCGGGTCTCCTCCCAGCCGTCGAGCCAGGCCTCCGCCTCCTGCAGGAGGTCGGCGTCGGCGCGCTCCTGGCGGTCCAGGCCGGTGCGCTCGTCGAGGAGTTCGGCCAGGCGCCGCTCGGCGCGGCGGGCGGAGTCCAGTCCGCCCAGTTCCTCGGCGGCGCGGCGGGCGGCGGCGGCGAGTCCGGCCGCGCCCTCGCCGGCGAAGCGCTCGGGCAGCAGCGCACGCGCGCGTGCCTCGGCGTCGGCCGCCCGGCGGTGCTCGGCCTCGGCGGCCTCCCGCAGCTCCAGGGCGGGCGCGACCGCCTCGGCCTTGCGGGCCCGCTCCATCAGCGCCTGCGCCTGGCGGTAGGCCTCGGCGCCCTGCTCCAGCAGGGCCGCCTTCTCCCGCGCGTCGGCGAACCGGCGCTGCAACCGCGCGCGTTCACGGACGTCCTCCAGGGCGCGGGCGGTGGCGGCCTGCGCGGACTCGGCGGCGGCGAGCCGGCACGCGGCGACGTCGAGCTGCTCCCGGGCGGTGCTGCGGGCGACGGCGGCGGCGCTCAGTACGGCGTCGGCGAGCCCGGGTTCGCCGGGGACCAGCTCCGGCAGCTCCATGGCGTCGCCGGCGGCCTGCTGCATGCGGTGGGCGTCGGCGAGCAGCGCGGCGTCGCCTTCCCGGACCCGGGTCTCGGTGGCCCGGCGGCGGTCGGCGAGGCGCTTCTCCACGTCGGCGAAGCGGCGGGTGTCGAAGAGGCGGCCCAGGAGCTTGCCGCGGGCCTCGGCGTCGGCGCGCAGGAACCGCGCGAAGTCGCCCTGCGGCAACAGCACCACCTGGCAGAACTGCTCGCGGCTCATGCCGAGCAGCTGGGTGATCTCCTCGCCGACCTCCTGGTGGGAGCGGCTGAGGTCCTTCCAGGTCCCGGCCGTGGCGTCGTAGGCGCGCAGCCAGGTCTGGGCCTTGTCCACCGTCGTGCCCGTGCCGCGCTTCTTGGGGCGCTCCCAGGGCGGCTGGCGGGTGATCTCCAAGCGGCGTCCGGCGACGGTGAGTTCGAGGGTGACCTCGGTGCGGGTGGCGGGGGCGGCGTGGTCGCTGCGGAGGGTGGCGCCCTGGCCGCCGCCCTGCCGTGCCCCGGGAACGGAGCCGTAGAGGGCGTAGCACACGGCGTCCAGGACGGACGTCTTGCCCGCGCCGGTGGGTCCGTGCAGCAGGAACAGTCCGGCCGCCGACAGTGCGTCGAAGTCGACGGTCTGGGTGCCGCCGAAGGGGCCGAAGGCGGTGACCGCGAGCCGGTGGAGCCTCACCGGGCCACCTCCCGTACGGCCTCGTCGGACCGCACCGCGTCGAAGGCGTCGCGCAGCACGCCCTGTTCGTGCGGGTCGGGTCCGGCGCCGCGTACATGGGCGACGAAGTCCTCGGCGATCTGCTGGTCGCTGCGGCCGGCGAGGCGGCGGGCGTAGGAGACCTCCGGGTCGTCCTCGGCCCGGTCGGGGTCGAAGACGAGGCTGAGCGTGTGCGGGAAGCGCGCGGTCAGCCGGGCCATCGGGTCCGCCGGGCGGACCGGGTCGGTGAGGGTCGCCTCGACCCACGCCTCCTCGTGCCGGGCCAGCTCCGGGTCGGCGAGCAGCTCCTCCAGGGACCCCCGGATCCGGGCCAGGGGGCGCGGCACCGGGCAGTCGACGCGCTCGGCGGTGACGGAGCCGTCGGCGGCGAGGTCGACGAGCCACATGCTCTTGCGGTGCGCCGCCTCGGAGAAGGAGTAGGGCAGCGGGGAGCCGGAGTAGCGGACGCGGTCGGTGAGGGTCTGGCAGCCGTGCAGATGCCCCAGCGCCACGTAGTCGACGCCGTCGAACACGCCGGCGGGCACGGCCGCGACGCCGCCGACGGTGATGTCCCGCTCGCTGTCGCTGGGCTCGCCGCCGATGACGAAGGCGTGCGCGAGGACCACGGAGCGCGTGCCGGGCGCACGGGCGGCGAGGTCGGCTCGGACCCGGTCCATGGCGGCGGCGAGCACGGCCTCGTGCCCGGCCTTCTCCACCCCGAACTCGTCCTTCACCAGAGCCGGTTCGAGATAGGGCAGCCCGTAGAAGGCGACGTCCCCGTGGGTGTCGGACAGCACCACCGGGGTGCCGGCCGCCGACGGCTCGGTCCGCAGATGGATGCCGGCCCGGCCGATCAGGCCCGCGCCGACGCCCAGCCGGCGGGCCGAGTCGTGGTTCCCGGAGATCATCACCGTGGGCACGCCGAGGTCCGCGAGGCGGTGCAGGGCGTCGTCGAACAGCTCGACCGCGGCGAGCGGCGGCACCGCCCGGTCGTACACGTCTCCCGACACGAGCACCGCGTCCACGGCCCGCTCCCGCACGGTCGTGACGAGGTGGGCGATGAACTCGGCCTGCGCCCCGAGCATATTGACCCGGTGGAACGCCCGGCCGAGGTGCCAGTCGGAAGTGTGCAGCAGTCTCATGATCCCCCGAGACTAACCGCCGGGTCTGACAGCACGGGCGGTTACTCCCGTATCGACCGTCATCTCCCGCCACGAAAGCGACCGTTATGACCGCTTCGGGGCGGAACGTCAGGCGTCCCCGTAGGCCTCGCCGCCCGCCTCGAACCCCGCCGTGCCGGAGGTCACGTCGGCGAGCCAGGCCCGGAACGGCTGGACGTCGGCGTCCGGAAGGGCGATCTCGATGGTGACCGCCTCGCCGTAGCGCACGTCCCGGACCTCGCGTCCGGTGGCGCGCAGCTCATTCTCCAGCTTCCCGGCCCGCTGGTGGTCGACGGTGACCGTGGCGAGGCGGAACCTGCGGCGGGTGCGCGTGCCGAGGGCGTCCAGGGCCTCGCCGACCGCCCCGCCGTACGCGCGGATGAGACCGCCCGCGCCGAGTTTGACCCCGCCGTAGTAGCGGGTGACGACCGCGACGACGTACCGCATGTCGCGGCGCAGCAGCATCTGGAGCATGGGGACGCCGGCGGTGCCGCCGGGTTCGCCGTCGTCGCTCGCCTTCTGCACGGAGGCGTCGGCGCCGATGACGTAGGCCCAGCAGTTGTGGGTGGCGTCGGCGTGCTCCTTGCGGACCGCGGCGACGAACGCCTGGGCCTCCTGCTCGGTGGCCGCCGGTGCGAGGGAGCACAGGAAGCGGGAGCGGTTGACCTCGGTCTCGTGCACGCCCGCGCGGGCGACCGTGCGGTATTCGTCCTGCATCGGGCCAGCCTATGCGCGAGCCCGGGGCTACTTCCGCGCGCCTCGGGGCACGGTCACGGACGTCAGCAGCGCCGTGCCGGGCCCGAGGTCCCGCCAGGTCGCGCCGCGCCAGGACAGGACGGCGATCGCCGAGGTGGGGAACTTGGTGCGGACCCGTTCCAGGGTGTCGTCGAGGCCGTCGCGCGCCAGGGCGAGGACCAGTTCCTCGAGGCCGGGGTTGTGGCCGATCAGCAGCAGCGTCTCCACCTCGGCGGGCACCTCCCGCGCGACGGCCAGCAGACCGGCGGGCCCGGCGGCGTACAGGCGCCGGTCGTGGCGGACCGGCGGGGGCGTGCCCCACTCGGCGGCGGCCAGCCCCCAGGTGCGGCGGGCGCGTACGGCGGTGGAGCACAGGGCGAGGTCGGGCAGGCAGTCGGCCTCGGCCAGGGCCCGTCCGGCGGCGGGGGCGTCGCGGCGGCCGCGGGGGGCCAGGGGCCGTTCGTGGTCGGCGACGTCCACGGGCCAGGCGGACTTGGCGTGCCGCAGCACGACCAGGCGGCGCAGCGGACCGGTTCCGGCACGTTCGATCATCAGGAGCTTCCCAGGTCGCGGGTGAGGTCGAGGCCGAGGAGCCGGTCGGCGTGGGCGTAGGTCTCGAAGCGGGCGCCGTCCGGCAGTTCCGGGTCGCTCTCCACCCGGCGCAGGACCTCCAGCACCCCGGGCACGTCGAGGTCGTCCTCCCAGGCGTCGCGCAGCCGGGCCCGCACGTCGTCGGGGACGGGTCGCGACGGCCGCCGGGCCCACCGGGCGACCGCCGCGCGCCAGCGGGCGAGGGTGGTACGTGCCTCGCCCAGCGCGGCCCCGTCCAGCCGGACGCCGACGCTGTGATGCCGCGCGAACAGGGCGAGCCGCACAGCGGCGGGGTCGGCGGGGCCGGCCGCGTCGGAGGGACCGGCCTCGTCGGTGAGGCGGGCCTCGCCGGAGGGGTCGGGCAGGCCGGAGGGGCCGAGCGGGTCGGCCGGGCCCGGCCGTACGGACGCGTCGGAGGAGCCGAGGGAGCCGAACGGGCCGGATGGCCCGACCAGGCGGAGAGGGCCGGGCGGGTCCGGTCGTACCGGTGCCACGGCGATGCGCAGGCCGTCCGGTGCCGGGCCGCCCTCGGCCGCCACGTGGACGACCTGGGCCTCACCGAGCCCCGCGCCGACATCGTGGCTGTCCTCGAAGAGACGGATGCCGAGGGCCGCGGCCCGGGCCCGCAGCTCGGCCTGGCGGTGACCGCCGGTCAGCAGGGCCCACACGGGTGTGCCGCCGATCTCCAGGGCCCGCACGAGCAGGTCCGCGACCAGCAGCACCCGCAGGTCCGTCGGTTCGGAGCCGGACGCGTGCACCTCCACGCGCGTCAGGCCCCGGCGGGCCGGGGCGGCGGCGGCCGGCTCGCCGGTACGGGCGTCGATGATGCGCAGCACGAGGCGAGCGTAGGCGGGCGGGCCCGCCCGCGCAGTCATGCGCGCCGTTTTCCGGTCACCTCGGCCCACCCGTCCCGCCACGGAGTGAGCCGTCGCTCAGTCCAGCGTGCCCAGGAACCGCACGTGGGGGCGCCCCTCGGGGCCGTCCGGGTGGACGGCGGCCCGCACCCCGTACACCTCGGCGATCAGCTCCTCGGTGAGGACGTCCGCCGGTGTCCCGCCCGCGACGACCCGCCCCGCGCACAGCACGACGACCCGGTCGCAGTACATCGCCGCGAGGTTGAGGTCGTGCAGGGCGACCACGGTGGTGACCGGCAGCCGCGCGACCAGGGCGAGCAGGCCGAGCTGGTGGTGGATGTCGAGGTGGTTGGTGGGCTCGTCCAGGAGGAGTTCGCGGGGCTCCTGGGCGAGCGCGCGGGCGATCTGGACGCGCTGGCGCTCGCCACCGGAGAGGGTGTGCCAGCGCCGGCCGGCGCGATCGGCGAGGCCGGTGCGCTCCAGGGCGGCCCGCACGGCACGCTCGTCGTCCGCCGAGGCGGGTGTCCAGGCCCGCCGGTGCGGGATGCGGCCCAGCCGTACGACGTCCTCCACCGTCAGGTCGGCCTGGGTGTCCGACTGCTGCTCGACGACGGCGAGGCGGCGGGCCACGGTACGGCGGGGCAGGTCGCCCAGCGGTGTGCCGTCGAGGGTGACGACCCCCGCGGTCGGGGCGAGCAGTCCGGCCAGCAGCCGCAGGAGCGTGGACTTGCCGGAGCCGTTGGGGCCGAGCACGCCGAGGGTGGAGCCGGGCTCCGGCGCGAGGACGACACCGTCGAGGATGAGGCGTCCGTCGGTCCGACGCCCGACCCGCTCGGCCCGCAGCCCGTCGCCCTGACAGCCGGCCCGCTCAGCCCTCTCATCCCGCTCAGCCCTCTCACCTGGCACCCCGTCAGGGAGCCCGGCCCGCTCGAGCCCTTCGCCCCGCGCCTCACCCGCGCTGCGCCCGGCCCGGCGGTCGGCGGCCCCCGCTCCCGCTCCCGTCCCGCTCACCGCGTCCTCCGGGTCCGGTACAGCACGGCCACGAACGCCGGGACCCCGATCAGCGAGGTCACCACGCCCACCGGCACCTCCCGGGGATCCAGGACGGTCCGGGCCAGCGTGTCCACCCACACCAGGAACACCGCACCGGCCAGCGCCGTGACCGGCAGCAGCCGGGCGTGCCCGGGCCCGGCCAGCGCCCGGGCGGCGTGCGGCAGGACCAGCCCGACGAAGCCGATCGCGCCGGCCGAGCTGACCAGCGCGGCCGTGAGCAGGGCCGTGACGCACAGCAGCACCAGGCGGGTGCGGGCCACGGACACCCCGAGCGCGGCCGCCGCGTCCTGGCCGAAGGCGAAGGCGTCGAGGGTACGGGCGTAGGCGAGGCACACCACCAGGGCCACGGCCAGCACCGCCAGGCACAGCCACACGTCGGTCCAGCCGACGCCGCCGAGGGAGCCCAGGAGCCAGAACAGCACGCCCCGGGTCGTCTCGGCGTCGGCGGAGGTCATCACCACGAAGGACGTGAGCGCCGAGAACAGCTGCATGGCGGCGACCCCGGCGAGGACCACCCGGTCGGTGCTGCCGCCCAGGGTGTGGCTGAGCAGCAGGACCAGCGCGAAGGAGACCAGCGCCCCGATGAAGGCGCCCGCGGAGACGGAGACGGCACCGCCGCCCGCGCCGAGCACGACGACGAGGACCGCGCCGGTGGAGGCGCCCGAGGAGACCCCGAGCACGAAGGGGTCGGCGAGCGGGTTGCGCAGCAGCGACTGCATCACCGCCCCGCACACGGCGAGTCCGGCTCCGCAGACGGCGGCGAGCAGGGTGCGCGGCAGCCGCAGCTGCCAGACGATGCCGTCCCGGATCGGTGTCAGGCCGGAATGGCCGAGGCCGAGATGGGCGGCCACCACGGACCACACGTCACCGACCCCGATGTCGGCGGGGCCGATGGTGATGGCGATCGCGAGGGAGGCGGCGAGTGCGACAGCCCCGGCCGCGCCCAGGGCGAGCCCGGCCCCGCGGCGGGACCGGGCCCCGGCGTCCGGAAGGCCCGGGGCGGTCACTTCACCAGGCCGAACCGGCGCAGCCCGGCGGCGACGCGCTCCACGCCCTCCACCGTGCGGATGGTCGGGTTCATGGCCTGGCCGCTGAGCAGCACGTACCGCTTGTGCCGGACGGCGTCCATGTTCTTCGTGGCCGGGTTGGACTCCAGGAAGGCGATCTTCTTCGCGGCCGACTCGGCGGTCTGCGACGTGCGGGTCAGGTCGCCGATGACGAGGACGTCGGGGTCGCGGTCGGCGACCGTCTCCCAGTTGATCTGCGGCCACTCCTGGTGTGTGTCGTCGAAGACGTTCCTCGCGCCGAGGGAGCGGGTGATGATGCCGGGCGCCCCGCAACAGCCCGCCATGTAGGGCGACTCGGAGTTGGCGAACCAGTACAGGAGGGTCACGTCGGAGGCGTCGACCCCCGCGGTGGCCTTCTCCATCCGCTGCCGGAGGGAGGCCACGAGCTCGTCGCCGCGCTCCTTCACGCCGAAGACGGCCGCGAGGTCGCGCACTTCCCCGTAGACCGCGTCCATGCCGAGAGCCTTGTCGCGGGCGCCGTCACCGCCGCCCGAGTTGTCCTTGCCGGCGCAGTCGGACGGGGAGACGTAGGTCGGGACGCCGAGCTTTTCGAACTGCTCGCGTGTGGCGACGCCGCCCTGGCCGAGGGTGGAGACGAAGGAGGCGGTGACGAAGTCCGGGTCCGCGTCCAGGACCCGCTCGAAGGAGGGGGTGCCGTCGGCGATGCGCGGCACGCGCGCGTTGTCCTTCTCCAGTCCCTTCAGCACGGGGTCGGTCCAGGTGGCCGTGCCCGCGAGGCGGTCGGCGAGGCCGAGGGGGAGCAGGATCTCGGTGCTGCCCTGGTCGAGGGAGACGGCGTGCCGGGGCGGGGCGCCGACCCGCACCTCGTGGCCGCAGTTGACGAGGGTGGCCGCGGCGGCCTTCGCTGGGGCGGGCTCGGCGTCGCCGCAGCCGGTCAGGAGCAGGGAGCCGGCCGCGAGCAGCACGGCGGCACGGGCGGGTGGGGCGAGGGGCACGGGGAACCAGTCCTCAGTCGTCGAGGGCCCGATCGCGGAGCCCGGTCGTACGGTGCTCCCCCGCCGCGCACCGGCCGCGGGGGCCGCCAGCAGGTCTTCGGACTCGGGTTCACCCGGAGCGGAGCGCCTTCCCGGACGTCCGTGCCGGAGTCCAGTGGCCGAGGCCCCGCCCGTCCCCCTCACCGCTGCGCGTCAGTTCCGGATTTCCACCGGATTCCCTGACCCACGTACATGGGTTCGACTGGCCTCGGCAAGCTATCACGGCGGTTCGCGGGGAATCAGCGCGCGCCCCGCGTCGTTGCCCGGACAGCAGTTCAGCCACGACGTTCCGAGGAGGCCGCCGGTGTACGGCGACGACGCAACGGTCCGCAGGATTCTCGACGAGCTCGGCGACACCTGGGCCGTGGTGGGCCTGTCGTCCAACCGGCAGCGCGCGGCGTACGGCGTCGCGGCCGTGCTCCAGCGCTACGGCAAGCGGGTCGTGCCGGTGCATCCGAAGGCCGAGCCGGTGCACGGCGAGCAGGGGTACGCGAGCCTGGCGGACATCCCCTTCGACGTGGACGTCGTGGACGTCTTCGTCAACAGCGAGCTGGCCGGAGCCGTCGCGGACGAGGCGGTCGCCAAGGGCGCCGAGGGCGTCTGGTTCCAGCTGGGCGTCGTCGACGAGGCGGCTTTCGAGCGGACCCGGGCCGCGGGCTTGGAGATGGTGATGGACCGCTGCCCGGCGATCGAGATCCCGCGGCTCGGCCGGGGCGGCGCGCAGGGTTCCTGAGGCGCTCCCCGGACGGGCGCCCCGAACGTGCCCGTCCCCGGGCGGGGGCCTCCATAATGAGCGGCATGACCCAGCCACCGCCGCCTGCCGACTCCGGCGCCCCGCAACGCGTTCCGGTCGTCATCGTGGGCGCCGGCCCCGCCGGTCTGACCGTCGGCAACATCCTGCAGGCCGCCGGGGTGGACTGCCTGGTCCTGGAGACCGAGACGCGCAAGTTCATCGAACAGCGGCCCCGGGCCGGGGTCATCGAGGAGTGGGCCGTACGGGGGCTGGAGAAGCGGGGCCTCGCCCGCAATCTGCTGGACCGGGCGGAACTGCACACCGCGTGCGAGTTCCGCTTCGACGGGGAGCGCTACCGCTTCTCCTACGGCGAGCTGACGGGCAGCCATCACTTCGTCTACCCGCAGCCGTTGCTGGTGACGGACCTGGTCCGCGAGTACGCCGAAGTGCGCGGCGGCCGGATCGTCTTCGGCGTCCGGGACGTACGGTTGCACGACCTCGACTCCGACCGGCCCTCGGTGTCGTACGCCTGCCCGGACACGGGCGAACGGCAGGTCGTGCGCACGGAGTTCGTCGCCGGGTGCGACGGGGCGCGCGGGGTGACCCGGGCGTCGCTGCCCCCGGACCGGGTCCGGATCGCCCGGCACGACTACGGCATCGGCTGGCTGGCCCTGCTCGCCGAGGCCCCGCCGTCCGCGGACTGCGTGCTGTTCGGCTGTCACGCCCGCGGGTTCGCCGGCCAGATGCCGCGCAGCCCGGAGGTGACCCGCTACTACCTGCAGTGCCCGCCGGGCGACGACCCGGAGAACTGGCCGCACGAGCGGGTCTGGGCGGAGCTCCGGGAGCGGCTCGGGGCGTCCGGCGCGCCGCCGCTGACGGAGGGGCGGCTGATCGAGAAGCGTGTGCTGGACATGCACGACTACGTGGTCGAGCCGATGGTGCACGGCCGGCTCTTCCTGGCCGGTGACGCGGCCCATCTGGTCGCGCCCATCGCCGCCAAGGGCATGAACCTCGCCCTGCACGACGCCTTCCTGCTGGGTGACGCGCTGGTGGACCGGCTGACCCGGGGCGAGGGCGGCGGCCTGGCCGGCTATGCCCGGGCCTGTCTGCGGCGCGTGTGGGACTACCAGGAGTTCTCGCAGTGGCTGTCCGAGGTGTACCACGGCACGGCGGCGGGTGATCCGTTCCGCGCGGGCACCACGCTGGCCCGGCTGCGCCGCCTGTTCACCTCGCCCGCGGCGGCGGCCGCCTTCGCCGAGCAGTACCTGGGGACGGCCGCACGCTACTGACTTGTCGTGCGACGGCCGCACGATACTGACTCGGTCGTGCGACGGCCACGCGCTATGGACTCGGTCGTGCGACGGCCGCGCGGTCCTGACTCAGTCCTACGACGCGCCGCGCGGTCCTGACTCAGTCGTGCGGGGGACGGTCGGCGATCCGGTGGTCCGCCACGTTCAGCGCCTCGTCCACGAGCCGGCGCAGATGGCCGTCGCGGAGTGAGTAGACGACCCGGCGGCCCTCCTTGCGGGTGTTCACCAGGCCGGCCAGGCGCAGTCGGGCCAGGTGCTGGCTGACGGCCGGGCGGGCCGCCCCGCACGCCTCGGTGAGCGTCGTGACATCGGCCTCTCCCCCGCTCAGCACGTGCAGCAGGGCGAGCCGGGTCCGGTCCCCGAGCAGCGCCAGCCGTTCGGCGGCCAGCGCGAACTGCTCCTCGCCGGGGCTGCGCTGATGCGCATGGTGCGCAGATGACAGGTGCATGCGTGCGCTCATACGCACATAATGGCGCCGAGGACGCGTGCGCGTCCACTCGCCCGCACCGGAAGGGAACCCCCGTGAGCGACCGGCACGAGCACTCCCACCCGCACAGCCGCCCCCACGACCACGGGCACGCCCACGCACACGCCCACGTCCACGTCCACGTCCACGGCCGTGCGCGCGACGGCCGGCACGGCCTGCGCCACCGCCTGGCGCACCTGCTCACCCCGCACTCCCACGAGACGGCCGACAAGGTCGACTCCGCGCTGGAGTCCTCCGCGCGCGGCATGCGGGCGCTGTGGGTCTCGCTCGCGGTGCTCGGCGCGACGGCGCTGGCCCAGGCGTTCGTGGTGGCCGCCTCCGGTTCGGTGGCGCTGCTCGGGGACACGGTGCACAACACCGCGGACGCGCTGACCGCCGTGCCGCTCGGCATCGCCTTCGTGCTGGGGCGGCGGGCGGCCACGCGCCGCTTCACCTACGGCTACGGCCGGGCCGAGGACCTGGCAGGCCTGGTGATCGTGCTGACGATCGCGGCGTCGGCGGTCTTCGCCGGCTGGACCGCGGTCGACCGGCTGCTCGACCCGCGCCCGGTGGAGCACGTCCCGGCGGTCGCCGTGGCCGCGCTGGTGGGCTTCGCGGGCAACGAGTGGGTGGCCCGCTACCGCATCCGCGTGGGCCGTGCGATCGGTTCGGCGGCGCTGGTCGCCGACGGACTGCACGCCCGCACGGACGGCTTCACGTCCCTGGCCGTGCTGCTGGGGGCCGGCGGCTCGGCCCTGGGCCTGCACCTGGCCGACCCGGTCGTCGGCCTGGCCATCACGGCGGCGATCGCGCTGGTCCTGCGGGACGCGGCCCGGGAGGTGTTCCGGCGGGTGCTGGACGCCGTCGACCCGGCCCTGGTCGACCGGGCCGAGCGGGCGCTGGCCGAGGTTCCCGGCGTGCGCGGGGTGGGTGAGCTGCGGCTGCGCTGGATCGGCCACCGGCTGCGCGCCGAGGTGGCGGTCGTGGTGGACGGGGACGTCACGGTGCGCGAGGCCCACCGGATCGCCGTCGACGCCGAGCACGCGCTGCTGCACGCGGTGCCCCGCCTGACCGCGGCCCTGGTGCACGCGGACCCGGAGCCGGTCCCCGGCGAGAGCGACCCACATCTGCCGCTGGCGCACCACACGGCGGCGTAGGTCAGGCCACTCCGAGCCCCTCCACGACCTCGGCGCCCGGCAGCTCCGCGAACGCCTTGCCCGGCACCAGGAGCTTGCCCCGCCGCCGGCCGCTGCCGACCAACACGTACGGCAGGTCGACGACGGCGGCGTCCACCAGTACGGGCCAGCCCGCCGGCAGGCCCAGCGGGGTGATGCCGCCGTACTCCATGCCGGTCTCGCCGGTGGCCGTGTCCATCGGGGCGAAGGAGGCCTTGCGGGCGCCGAGCCGGCGGCGCACGGTGTTGTTCACGTCGACCCGGGTGGTGGACAGCACGACACAGGCGGCGCGGGTGGCCTCGCCGCCGCGCTTGCCGGTGACCACCACGCAGTTCGCCGACCTCTCCAGCAGCTCCCGGCCGTAGTGCTCCACGAAGGTGGCCGTGTCGGCCCATTCGGGCTCGGTGTCCACGTAGAGGATCCGCTCGGCCGGGACGCCGCCCCGCCAGTGGCGAACGGCCTCGGCGACGGGGCCGGTGAGCTGGTCGAGGCAGTCGGGGGCGGGCCGGGCGTCGTCGAAGTGTCCGATGGGTGCGCGCATGGCCGCACGCTAACAACTCGCGCCCGCTTCCGGCCCGGGTGTCTCAGGGCACGGGCGGCACCGAGACGGCCATGACCATCTCCATCGGCACCTCGCCGGTGTTGCCGTACGTGTGGGGGACGTTGGCCTCGAAGTGGACGGTCGCGCCCGCGGGGACGCGGTGCTCGACCCCGTCGACGGTGAGCGTCAGCTCGCCCGTCGTGACGTGCAGCAGTTCGGTCGTGCCGGCGGGGTGCGGGTCGGACGGGCTGCTCTCGCCGGGCATGAGCCGCCAGTCCCACATCTCCAGCGGGCCGGGCGCCTCGGTGCCGGCGAGCAGCCGGTTGTAGCTGCCGGCGTCGGTGTGCCACAGCCGCACGGCCTGCTCGGCGGGGACGACGCGGACGTTCGGGCCCTGCTCGTGTTCCAGCAGGGTGGTGATGCTGACGCCGAGCGCGTCGCCGATCTTGACGACGGTGCCCAGGCTGGGGTTGGTGCGGGCCTGCTCGATCTGGATGAGCATGCCGCGGCTGACGCCCGCGCGGGCGGCGAGCACGTCCAGGGTGAAGCCGCGCACCGCGCGCCAGTGCTTGACGCTGCGCGCCAGGGACTGGGTCAGCAGGTCGAGGTCCGACACATTCCGTCCAATATTCTGTATGACACAGTGCAACAGGATGCACTGTGGTGTGGTTGACCTGATCGTTCACTGAACTGTACTGCGAGGCCCGAGTCCCATGACAGCGCTCTTCGCCCTGGCCACCAGCGTGCTGTGGGGCCTGGCCGACTTCGGCGGCGGGCTGCTGACCCGGCGCGTCCCGGCGCTGACCGTGGTCGTCGTCTCGCAGTCGATCGCGGTGGCCGTGCTGGGCGCGGTCGTCGTGGCGACCGGCGGCTGGAGCGAGACGGGCCCGCAGCTGTGGTTCGCCGTTGCGGCCGGTCTCGTCGGGCCGGTGGCCATGCTGGCCTTCTACAAGGCGCTCGCGCTGGGCCCCATGGGCGTGGTCTCGCCCCTCGGCTCGATCGGCGTGGCGGTGCCCGTCGGAGTGGGTCTGGTCCTGGGCGAACGACCCGGGCTGCTGCAGTTCGTCGGCATCCTGGTCGCCGTCGCCGGGGTCTGTCTCGCGGGCGGGCCGCAGTTCCGGGGCGCCCCGGTGCAGCGGCAGGCCATCGCGCTGACCCTGCTCGCGGCGTTCGGCTTCGGCGCGGTGATGGCCCTGATCGCGGAGGCCTCGACGACGCTCACGGGCCTGTTCCTCGCCCTGTTCGTGCAGCGGGTGACGAACGTCGCCGCCGGTGGGCTGGCGCTGTACGTCTCCGTGCGCCGGGGCACACCCGCTCTCCCGGTGGAGGGCTTCCCGTGGCGCGCCCTGCCGGCCCTCGCCTTCGTCGGCCTCGCGGACGTGGCCGCCAACGGCACGTACTCGATCGCGGCCCAGCAGGGCCCGGTCACCGTGGCGGCCGTCCTCGCCTCGCTCTACCCGGTGGTGACGGCGGTGGCCGCGCGCGGGTTCCTGCGCGAACGGCTGCGGGCGATCCAGGCAGCGGGCGCGGGACTGGCCCTGGTCGGGACGGTCCTGCTCGCATCGGGCTGATCCGGCCGCACCACGGCGGGCGCAGGCCCCACCGCCCCCGACGGCCGCGCCCGGGCCACACCCGACCGCCCGGCCAGGAGCCAGGGTCGGGCCGCATCCGACCGTCAGCTCACGAGCCGACTCGGGCCGCATCCGACCGCCCGGCCAGGAGCCAGAGCCCGGCCGCACCCGACCGGTCCGCTCAAGAGCCGGCTCAGGCCACACCCGACCGCCCGCTCAGGAGCCGGGCTCCAGCTCTGCCAGGCCGGCCGCCGTCTCCTCGTCCAGCGCGGCCAGACGCGCCGCCGTCTCCTCGTCCAGCTCCGACAGCGCCCGCAGCTGCTCGGGGGTGACACCCTCCGGTATCGGCACCGGCGCCGGGGTGCGCAGCGGCGGCTGCCAGCCGTCCGCCGGGGTCCAGCGCCGTACGACGCGGGCCGGGGCGCCCGCCACCACCGCGTGGTCCGGCACCGCGCCCCGCACCACCGCGCCCGCGGCCACCACCACGTTCCGCCCGATCCGGGCCCCGGGCAGGATGACCGCGCCGGTGCCGATCCAGCAGCCGGTCCCGATCTCCACCGGCTCCATCCGCGGCCACTGCCTGCCGATCGGCTGGTGCGGGTCGTCGTAGGAGTGGTTCGTGGACGTGATGTACACGTACGGGCCGAAGTAGCAGTCGCTGCCGATGGTGACCGCGGTGTCCGCGATGACATGGCTGCCCCGGCCCAGCACGACCCCGTCGCCGATGCGCAGGATGGGGTCGGGGCCGAGGTCGAGGTCGGGCATCAGGCCGGCGGTCAGGGTGACCTGCTCGCCGATGATGCAGTGGGAGCCGAGGTGGATCCAGGGCTCGCCGAAGACCGTGCCGAGCGGGAAGGCGAGCCTGGTACCTGTTCCCATCGCACCGAAGCGGTAGCGCCCCGGGTGCTCGGCGGTCACCGAGGCCGTGCGCTGCAACCAGGCCCAGCCCGCGTGGACGGCGCGCTGGGCGAGGCCCCGCCGCCAGGATGAGAACGTGTTCTTGCGCTTCGGCACGAGCTCACCGTACTCAGCCGGGCAAGCCGGCAGCGGGCCGAGGGCCTGTGATCTTCGCCCTACCCGGTGGCGTACGGTGCGGGGTGTCCACGACACCTCAGGAGGCGGGTATGGCACAGCGGGCGATGATCACCGGGATCGGCGGCAGGGAGCCGGAGATCGACGAGACGGCGTTCGTGGCGCCGACGGCGTCGGTGATCGGGGGCGTGACGCTGGGCGCCGGCGCGAGCGTCTGGTACGGGGCCGTGCTGCGCGGGGACGTCGAGTCGATCTCCGTCGGGGCGAGCAGCAACGTGCAGGACAACTGCACGCTCCACGCCGATCCGGGCTTTCCGGTGACGGTGGGCGAGCGGGTCTCCATCGGGCACAACGCGGTGGTGCACGGGGCGACGGTCGAGGACGACTGCCTCGTCGGCATGGGGGCGACCGTGCTGAACGGAGCCGTCATCGGCGCCGGGTCGCTGATCGCCGCGCAGGCGCTGGTGCCGCAGGGGATGGTGGTGCCGCCCGGGTCGCTGGTCGCCGGGGTGCCCGCCAAGGTCCGGCGGGAGCTGTCGGAGGAAGAGCGGCAGGGTCTCACCCTCAACGGCACGATGTACGCCGAGCTGGCGAAGGCGCACCGGGACGTGCACGCCCAGCCGGGCGGACGCCCCGGGAGCTGAGCGCGCCGTTCCCCGCGCCCTAGGTGTATTGATCACGAGCGTTGTTAACGGTTGCCGGGCTTGATCATGGCGAAGACCTCCGATGTGGTGGAGCTGTCTAGGAACACACCG
>NZ_JBITSK010000011.1:0-276763 GCF_044540565.1 Streptomyces sp. NPDC085931 | reverse complement strand
AGGGCGGGGGGGGGGGGGGGCCCCCCCCCCCGCCCGCCCCCCCCCCCCGGGGGGGGCGGGGCCCCCCCCCCCCCCGCCCGCCCCCCGCCCCGCCCCCCCCCGCCCCCCCCCCCCGGCACGTGCGCGGCGTCAGTCCGGCTCCGGGTGCCGTCCGGGGCCCTCGGCGCCGGCGGACAGCGGGGTGGGTGACAGCTTGCTGTCTTCCTCACCGGGCTCCAGGAGGGTGTCGGCGGCCCCGACGATGAGCGGGTCGGGGGTGCCGACCGCCTCACGGTCCTTGTTGGCGTAGTCGATGCGCGACAGCAGACTGCGCATCGTCTCCAGCCGGGCGCGCCGCTTGTCGTTGCTCTTGACGACGGTCCACGGGGCGTGCGCGGTGTCCGTGGCGCGGAACATGTCGACCTTCGCCTCGGTGTAGTCGTCCCACAGGTCCAGCGAGGCCACGTCGGTCGGGGAGAGCTTCCACTGGCGCACCGGGTCGACCTGCCGTATCGCGAACCGGGTGCGCTGCTCCGAGCGGGAGACGGAGAACCAGAACTTCACCAGCAGGATGCCGTCCTCGACCAGCATCCGCTCGAAGGCCGGGCACTGGTCGAGGAACAGCTCGTACTCGTCCTTGGAGCAGAAGCCCATCACCCGCTCCACGCCGGCCCGGTTGTACCAGGAGCGGTCGAAGAAGACGATCTCCCCGGCCGTGGGCAGGTGCGCGATGTACCGCTGGAAGTACCACTGGCCCGTCTCGCGCTCGGTGGGCTTGTCCAGGGCGACCACGCGGGCGCCGCGCGGGTTGAGCCGCTCGGTGAACCGCTGGATCGTGCCGCCCTTGCCCGCCGCGTCGCGTCCCTCGCACACCACGACCAGGCGCGCGCCGGTGTCCTTGACCCACCGCTGCAGCTTGAGCAGCTCGATCTGCAGGATGCGCTTGGTGCGCTCGTACTCCTTGCGGCTCACCTTGCGGTCGTACGGGTAGTTCTCGCGCCAGGTGCGGGTGGGACGTCCGTCGGCGTCCAGGACGATCGGCTGTTCGCGTCTGCTGTCGTCGACGGTGAGCCCGTCCAGCAGCTTGTCGGCGTCTTCGGCGTTCATGTCCTTGCTCCCGCTGTGCCGGTGCGCCGGTCAGAAGGGCAGGCGGCCGCGGGTGCGGCGACCCGCCGAGCCGCTGCGGCCGACCGCGCGCGAGCTGGTGTGGAAGGGCTTGCTGAAGAGCCGGCCCAGGGGGCCGGGCGCCTTGCCGCCGGCCCGGGCGCCGGCACCGAGCGTGCGCTGCGTGCCGCGTTCGGGACGGCGGGAGAGGCGGGGGACGAGGAAGGCCAGGACGGCCAGGACGACACAGACGCCTATGACGGCGGCGATCACCATGATGTGCTCCCCTTCACTGGTCGGCGGATACACAGGTGCCCCGTCCCGGCTCTCCCATGTGAGGAGCGGGAAACTCCGCCCGGCCGGTCCGGCCGCGCCTCAGCCCAGATGCGTCGGCGCGAACATCCGCAGCACGGCCGGGAGCAGGACCACCGCGGGCCCGGGTGTGCGCAGCGCCTTCGCGAGGTCCTGCTCCAGGTGCTCCGGGGAGGTGCGCACCCCCGGTACGCCGAAGGACTCGGCCAGGGCCACGTAGTCGGGCCGGGTCAGTTCGGTCGCGGTGGCCTCGCCGAACGCGTCGGTCATGTACTCGCGCAGGATGCCGTAGCCGCCGTCGTCGACGATCAGCCAGGTGACGTCCAGGTCGTACTGGCGGGCCGTCGCCAGCTCGGCGATCGAGTACAGGGCGCCGCCGTCCCCGGAGACGGCCAGCACCGGGCGGGTGGGGTCGGCCACCGCTGCGCCGAGGGCGGCCGGGAAGGCGTAGCCGAGGCCGCCGGCGCCCTGGGCGGAGTGCAGCTGGTTGGGGCCCTTGGCGTCGAAGGCCGACCAGGCCCAGTAGGCCAGGATGGTCATGTCCCAGAAGGAGGGGGAGTCGGCGGGCAGGGCCCGGCGCACGGACGCCAGCACGTCCTGCTCCAGGGTGAGGTCCTGGGCGGCGATGCGGTCGGAGACCTTGGCGAGCACGGCCCGGACGCGGTCCGCCGCCGACGGGTCCTCGCGGGGCGTGACCGTCTCCAGCAGGGCCTGCAGCGCCAGGCGGGCGTCCGCGTGGATGCCGAGGGCCGGGTGGTTGGACTCCAGCTTGCCGAGGTCGGCCTCGATCTGGATCATCCGGCCGCGCGGCTGGAACGTGTGGTAGTTCGAGGAGAGTTCGCCGAGCCCCGAGCCGACGACCAGCAGGACGTCGGCGTCCTCCAGGAAGTCGGTGGTGTGCCGGTCCTCGATCCAGGACTGGAGCGAGAGCGGGTGGTTCCAGGGGAACGCGCCCTTGCCGCCGGGGGTCGTGACGACCGGCGCGCGCAGCGCCTCGGCCAGCTGCCGCAGCTTGCCGGAGGCGTCCGCGCGGACCACTCCCCCGCCCGCGATGATCGCCGGGCGGGCCGCGTTCGACAGCAGGTCGGCGGCGACGGCGGTGAGTTCGGGGCGCGGCGGCAGCTCCTCCGGGAAGGCGTCGCCGCCCGTCACCACGGGTATCGCCGTCCGCGCGAGCAGCACGTCCTGCGGGATCTCCACCCACACCGGCCCGTGCGGGGCGGTCAGCGCCGACTTCCAGGCCGCCTCGATCGCGGAGGGGATCTGCGACTGGGTGCGCACGGTGTGCACGGACTTGACCACCCCCCGGAACGAGGCCGCCTGGTCGGGCAGTTCGTGCAGGTAGCCGTGGCGGCCGCCGCCGAGGCCCGCCGTCGGGACCTGGCTGCTGATCGCCAGCACGGGCGCGGACGCGGCCGCCGCCTCCTGCAGCGCGGGCAGGGACGTCAGCGCGCCCGGCCCGGTCGACAGCAGCAGCGGCGCGGCCTCGCCGGTGATCCGGCCGTAGGCGTCGGCCGCGAACCCGGCGTTGTTCTCCACGCGCAGGCCGACGTAGCGCAGGCCGGAGCGGCGCAGCGCGTCGAACATGCCGAGGGCGTGCTGGCCGGGCAGGCCGAAGACGGTCGTCGCGCCCAGGGCGGCCAGGGTCTCCACGACCAGGTCTCCGCCGTTGCGGCCGCCGGGAGGGTTGAGGGCGGCCTCCGTCTGGGCGGGCGTCGGGCGGAGCACCAGGTCGTGGTCGTGGGTCACTTGGCTTCCGAGTCCTTCCGGGCCGCGGCGATCTGGCGGGACATGATCGTGGTCAGTTCGTACGCCGTGTGGGACGCGGCCACCGATGTGATCTCCGCGTGATCGTACGCGGGGGCCACCTCGACGACGTCCGCCGAGACCAGGTTGCAGGACGCGAGGCCGCGCAGGATCTCCAGCAGCTCGCGCGAGGTCATGCCGCCGGCCTCGGGCGTGCCGGTGCCGGGGGCGTGGGCGGGGTCGAGGCAGTCGATGTCGATGGAGATGTACAGCGGCCGGTCGCCGATGCGCTGGCGGAGCTGGTCGGCGACCTCGTCGGCGCCGCGCCGGTAGACGTCCGCCGAGGTGACGATGCCGAAGCCCATCTTCTCGTCGTCGGTGAGGTCCTGCTTGCCGTAGAGCGGGCCGCGGGTGCCGACGTGGGAGAGCGCGGAGGTGTCGAGGATGCCCTCCTCGACGGCGCGGCGGAACGGGGTGCCGTGCGTATACTCGGCGCCGAAGTAGGTGTCCCAGGTGTCCAGGTGGGCGTCGAAGTGCAGCAGGGCGACGGGGCCGTGCTTCTTCGCGACCGAGCGCAGCAGGGGCAGCGCGATGGTGTGGTCGCCGCCGAGGGTCATCAGCCGGGCGCCCGTGCCGAGCAGGTCGTCCGCGGCGGCTTCGACGGTCTCCACGGCCTCGTTGATGTTGAACGGGTTCACGGCGATGTCGCCGCCGTCCGCGACCTGCGCGAGGGCGAACGGGGAGGCGTCCTGCGCCGGGTTGTACGGGCGCAGCAGCCGGGACGCCTCGCGGATCGCGTTGCCGCCGAAGCGGGCACCCGGCCGGTACGAGACACCGGAGTCGAACGGCACGCCCACGACGGCGACGTCGGCGCGGCCGACCTCGTCCAGCCGGGGCAGCCGGGCGAAGGTCGCGGGACCGGCGTACCGGGGCACGCGGGAGGAGTCGACGGGCCCGCGGGGAGTCTCGGTGCTGCTCATGGAGAAATGCCTTCTTT
This sequence comes from Streptomyces sp. NPDC085931, assembly GCF_044540565.1. Classification (NCBI taxonomy): domain Bacteria; kingdom Bacillati; phylum Actinomycetota; class Actinomycetes; order Kitasatosporales; family Streptomycetaceae; genus Streptomyces; species Streptomyces sp. NPDC085931. The sequence continues at coordinate 272,625 of NZ_JBITSK010000011.1, read as the reverse complement.
CCTACGCTTCATCGCGTATGTACTGCTTGCCTTATGACTCTACTGGGAAGCCGGGACCGGTTCGGACGCGAGTTCGGGGGACCGTCCGGCGAGCCGCTCGCGCCAGGCGGCCAGGACGGCGGCGTCGGTGGCCGGCGAGGCCAGGGAGACGATCACGTAGGCGGCCAGCGAGGCGAGCAGGCCGTAGTAGACGGGCTCGTTGGCGAGGATGCCGTGGGTCGCCATCAGCACCACGACCGCGACGCCGCCGACCACCACGGAGGAGAGCGCGCCGTAGACCGTGCCGCGCCTCCACACCAGGCCGCCGAGGATCGGCACGAGCAGTCCGCCGACGAGGAGGTTGTAGGCGACGGTCAGGGCCTCCACGACGTTGTCGATGGCGATGGCCGTGGCGATCACGGCGAGACCCATGAGCAGGATGAAGGCCCGGTTGCCGCGCACCTCGTCGCGTTCCCCCTCGGCGGCCCTCCCCCGCAGCCTCGACCAGATGTCGTTGTTGGCGACGGTGGCGCAGGCGATCAGCGCGCCGGAGGAGGTCGACATCACGGCGGCCAGCGCGGCGGCGAGCACCAACCCGCGCACGCCGACGGGCAGTTCGTCCTTCACGATGGTGGCGAAGGCGTCGTCCGGGCTGCCGAGCTTCGGGTACAGCACCTTGGCGGCGGTGCCGATGACGGCTCCCGCGAGTGCGTAGGCGAGGCAGTAGGTGCCGGCGACGGTGCCGCCCCACTTGGCGGTGCGGTCGCTGCGGGCGGTGAAGACGCGCTGCCAGATGTCCTGCCCGATGAGCATGCCGAACGTGTAGATCAGCACGTACGTGAAGATCGTCTCGCCGCCGATGCCGAGCGGGTCGAAGTACTCGGTCGGCAGCTGCGCCCTCATCTCGCCGAACCCGCCGGCCTTCACGACGGCGATGGGCAGCAGCAGGAGCAGCACGCCGACGGTCTTCACGACGAACTGCACCATGTCGGTCAGCGTGATCGACCACATGCCGCCGAGGGTGGAGTACGCGACGACGATCGAGCCGCCGAGGACGATCGCCAGGGTGCGGTCGAGGTCGAACAGGACGTCGAAGATCGTGGCGTAGGCGATGGTTGAGGTCACCGCGAGCATGAGGGTGTAGGCCCACATGACGAGCCCGGAGATGACCCCGGCGCGGCCGCCGCCGTAGCGCAGGTCGAGCATCTCGGAGACGGTGTACACCTTCAGCCGGGCGATGCGGGCGGAGAAGAAGACGGACAGGGCGAGCAGGCCCAGGCCGATGGTGAAGACCATCCAGGCGCCGGACAGGCCGTACTGGTAGCCCAGTCCGACCCCGCCGATGGTGGAGGCGCCGCCGAGGACGATCGCCGCCATGGTGCCGGAGTACATGGCCGGGCCGAGCCGCCGGCCGGCCACCAGGAACTCGCTCTTGGACCGGGCGCGGCGCATGCCCCACCAGCCCATGGCCAGCATCCCGGCCAGATAGACGACGATCACGAGGTAGTCGACGGCCATGGGGCCTCCTTCGCACGCGCTCGCTCGCCCGGGGACGAGGGGGACGAGGACTGACCCTAGGTGGCCGGAAAGCGACTGCGAAGTGTACGTTTCATCCATTCGAGGCGGCCGTGGATGGAGGGAACGCACACCGTGCCGGAGCCTGCCGTCCCCCCGACCCCGCCGGTGGAGCTGCCCGCCCTGCTGGCCCGCGAGGACCTGGCGCTCACGCAGATCGCGGGACCGCCCGCCGCCGGCACCGTCGTCCACTGGGTGCACACCTCGGAGATGTCCGACCCGTACCCGTATCTGCTGGGCGGGGAGCTGCTGCTCACGGCGGGCGTGCACATCCCGGAGGCGGCGGGGTCCGGCACCTACTTCGACGACTACGTGTCCCGGATCGTCGCGGCGGGCGGCGCCGCCCTCGGCTTCGGGGTGGCCCCGGTGCACGACACGGTGCCGAGGGCGCTGGTCGAGGCCTGCGAGGCGCACGGCCTGCCGCTGCTGGAGGTCCCGCCGCAGACCACCTTCTCGGGCGTGGCCCGCGCGGTGTGGCAGCTGATGTCCCGGGCCCGCCTGTCCGAGCTGCGCCGGGTGACCGAGGCCCAGCAGAGCCTCGCCTCGGCCGCGTCCCGGCCCGACCCTGTCCCGTCCGTGCTGCGCGGGCTGGCCCGGTGGCTGGGGGGCTGGGCGGTACTGCACGGTCCGGAGGGGTCGGTGGTCGCGGCCGGCGGTCGCGAACCGGACGACGCCACGCGTGCGGCGCTCGCCCGGCTTGCCGAGGTGGTGCGGCCGGCCGCGGACGGGGCCGGCCGCCCCGCGCCCACGTCCGCCGCGGACACCGTCGCCGGCACGCACCTGGCCTCCTACGCGCTCGGCGCCGGGCACGGCTTCGTCCTCGGGGTCGCCGCCCCGCGCCGGGCGGCCGGTGACCACACCATCGCCTCCGTCGCCGCCGTGCTGCTGTCCCTGCTCACCGGGGAGCAGCACAGCGGGACCGGAGCGGCCCGTTCCGCCGCGCTGGTGCGGCTGCTGCTGGGCGCCTCCCCCGAGGAGGTCGCCGGGCTGCTCGGCGGCGGGCGGTGGCTGGTCGTGCACGGGCGGCCCGAACCGGACGGCGCCCCGGACCCGGTCGCCGCCTCCGCGCTGGGAGCCGCCCTCGGCTCCGCCCTGGTCGACCCCGCGGGCGACGTCGTCCGCGTCCTGGTCCCGGCCGGCCGGGAGCCCGCCCCGCTGCCCGGCTGGACCCTCGGCGTCAGCACCGCCGTCGCCCCGGCCGGCTGGCCCCTCGCCGACGCCCAGGCCGCCCGCGCCCTGGCCCGGGCCCGCGCCACCCGGGCCCCGCTGGTGCGGCACGGCGCACGCCCCGCGCTGGCCGACCTGGTGCCGGGCGAGGAGGCGGCGGCCCACGCCCGGGCCCTGCTGGCCCCCGTCGCGGCGCATCCCGCGCTCACCGAGACCCTGCGCACCTGGCTCTCCCTGCACGGCAGCTGGGACCGCACGGCCGTCGCGCTGTCCGTGCACCGCAACACCGTCCGCCAGCGCATCGCCCGCTGCGCGCGAATGCTGGAGACGGACCTCGACGACCCGGACGTCCGCATGGAACTGTGGTTCGCGCTGCGGCACGTCTGAGTACGTGATCCGAGGACACTATCTGAGTACGTGATCCGAGGACATGATCTGAGTACGTGAGCGGGGGTCCCGCTGAGTACGTGACGCACGTCCCAGGGTGCGATACGCCAGGGGCGCCCCCGCAGGGCTGCCTCACAATGGATGCCATGCCGATATCCGGGACACCCAGCCGCGCCGAACTCGTCGAGCACCTCGTCGCCACGCGCATCGCGGGCGACGTCGCCACCCCGCGCGAGAACAACCTCTCCCACTACCGCAAGCTGGCCAACGGCGACCGGCACTACTGGCTCGGCCTGGAACTCGGCGACCGCTGGACCGACGAGCAGGACGTCCTCGCGGTGATGGCGGAACGCGTCGGCGTGAACGACGACCCCGGGCACCGGTACGGCCAGGACACGATCGACCCCGAGCTGACCGTGGCCGGGCTGGAGCGGCTGGCCGGGCGGCTGCGCAAGGCGGCGGACGGGCAGCAGCGGGTCCTCTTCGCCACCGGCCACCCCGGCGGCCTGCTCGACGTGCACCGCGCGACCGCGGCGGCCCTGCGCGCGGCCGGCTGCGAGATCGTCGTCATCCCGGACGGCCTGACGACGGAGGAGGGCTACGTCATGCAGTTCGCGGACGTGGCCGTCCTGGAGCACGGCGCCACCCTCTGGCACACCCACTCGGGCGAACCGATGAAGGCGATCCTGACGGCCCTGGAGCGCGAGGGCCGCCCGCTGCCCGACCTGGTCGTCGCCGACCACGGCTGGGCCGGCTACGCCGGACAGCACGGCGTGGACGCGGTGGGCTACGCCGACTGCAACGACCCGGCCCTGTTCCTCGCGGAGGCGGAGGGCACCGTCCAGGTCACGGTCCCCCTGGACGACCACGTGGTCAGCCCCCGCCACTACGACCCGATGACGGCGTACCTGCTGGCGGAAGCGGGGCTGGACTAGGGCGGGGCTTCGGCCGGGCCGGGACCGGGCTGGGGCCGGGCCGGGGCCGGGCCGGGGCGGAGGAAGTGGGGCTCGGGCCGGAGGAAGTGGGGCACGGGCCGGAGGAAGTGGGGCCCGGGCCGGCCGGTGAGCGCGAAGGCGGGGCGAGGGCGGCGGCGTACCCGCCGCGCGTAGCGGGGCCCGCGCAGGCCGCTGTCCGGTCGGCGCGAAAGCGGGGGCGGATGCGGGGCTCGGTCGGGGCCGGGCCCGGTGAGTGCGGAGGCCGGGCGGCGGGCCCGGGCCGTCAGCCTCCGTCGCGCGGGACGCGGACCACGCCCTCCTGGATCACCGTGACGGCCAGCTGTCCGTCCTGCGTGTAGATGCGGGCCTGCCCCAGCCCTCGGCCGCCGTGCGCGGACGGGGACTCCTGGTCGTACAGCAGCCACTCGTCGGCGCGGAACGGCCGGTGGAACCACATCGCGTGGTCCAGCGACGCCCCGACGACGTCCCCGACGGCCCAGCCGCCGCGCCCGTGCGCGAGCAGCACGGAGTCGAGCAGGGTCATGTCGGAGACGTAGGTGGCGAGGACGACGTGCAGCAGCGGGTCGTCGACCTCGCTGTCGAGCTTGCCGTTGGTGCGGAACCACACCTGCGAGTGCGGCTCGCGCGGCTCGCCGTACTGCCCGTAGGGCGGCTCGTCGACGTACCGCAGGTCGACGGCGGCCCGGGCCTCCAGGAACCGCTCGACGACCTCGGGGTCGAGGTGCCCGTAGCCGCGCAGCCGCTCCTCACCGGTCGGCAGCGTCGCGGGGTCGGGCGAGGCGGGCATCGGCGCCTGGTGGTCCAGCCCGTCCTCGTGGACCTGGAACGACGCCGACAGATGGAAGATCGGCTTGCCGTGCTGGACGGCGACGACCCGGCGCGTGGTGAAGGAACGGCCGTCGCGGATCCGGTCCACGGTGTAGACGATGGGCGCGCCGGGATCCCCGGGGCGCAGGAAGTACGCGTGCAGCGAGTGCGCGGGCCGGTCCGCGGGGACGGTCCGCCCGGCGGCGACGAGCGCCTGGGCCGCGACCTGCCCGCCGAAGACCCGGGGGACGACGGCGGACCGGGACCGGCCGCGGAAGATGTCCTCCTCGATCTGCTCCAGGTCGAGCAGATCGAGGAGGTCCTGAAGTGCCTGGCTCATGAGGTAGTGTACCGGCCAGTGAGCGCGTGCCGGTGTCGGGGGCCTTACAGGCCCATGTCCTTGGCGATGATCGTCTTCATGATCTCGCTGGTGCCGCCGTAGATGCGGTTGACGCGGTTGTCCGCGTACAGGCGGGCGATCGGGTACTCGTTCATGTAGCCGTAGCCGCCGTGCAGTTGGAGGCAGCGGTCGATGACGCGGTGGGCGACCTCGGTGCAGAACAGCTTCGCGGAGGCGGCCTCGGCGGGGGTCAGCTCACCGGCGTCCAGCGCCTCGGTCGCGCGGTCCGCGACGGCCTCGGCCGCGTCCACCTCGGCCTGGCAGGCGGCCAGCTCGAACTTGGTGTTCTGGAAGTGGGCGACCGGCTTGCCGAAGACCGTGCGCTCCTGCACGTACTGCTTGGCGAAGCGGACCGCGGCCTTGGCCTGGGCGTAGGCGCCGAAGGCGATGCCCCAGCGCTCGGAGGCGAGGTTGTGGCCGAGGTAGTAGAAGCCCTTGTTCTCCTCGCCGAGGAGGTCCTCGACGGGCACCTTGACGTCGACGAACGCGAGCTCGGCGGTGTCGGAGGTCTTCAGGCCGAGCTTGTCGAGCTTGCGGCCGACGGAGTAGCCCTCGGACTTGGTGTCGACGGCGAACAGGGAGATGCCGTGGCGGCGGTCCTCGGCGGTCGGGGCGGACGTCCGGGCGCAGACGATGACCCGGTCGGCGTGCACACCGCCGGTGATGAAGGTCTTGGCGCCGTTGAGGACGTAGTGGGTGCCGTCCTCGCTGAGCTTGGCGGTGGACTTCATGCCCGCAAGGTCGGAACCGGTGCCCGGCTCCGTCATCGCGATGGCCCACATCTCCTCGCCGGTGACGAACTTCGGCAGGTACCGCTTCTTCTGCTCGTCCGTCGCCAGCATCTTGATGTAGGGCAGGGCGAGCAGCACGTGCACACCGGAGCCGCCGAACTGGACACCGGCGCGAGCGGTCTCCTCGTACAGCACGGCCTCGAACTTGTGCGTCTCCAGGCCGGCGCCGCCGAACTCCTCCGGCACGTTGATGCCGAAGATGCCCAGCTCACCGAGCTTGTAGTAGAAGTCACGGGGTGCCTGACCCGCCGCGAACCACTCGTCGTACACGGGTACGACCTCGGCCTCGATGAAGGCGCGGATGGTCTCCCGGAACGCCTCGTGATCCTCGTTGAACACCGTACGGCGCACGCCGCCACCTCCACGACCTCTGTCTAAGCGCTTGCTCAGCCAAAGATACCGGCGAGTATCAACGACCGTCCAGGGTGAGGACGGGGTGGCGCTCGTCACGGTGGGGTGCGGGGTTGGGGGTCGGGGGTGGGAGATGGGCGGGGTTCGGCCGTACGACGGGAGCCCAGGGCCGGGCGAGACGGGCGGGGCCCGGAGGTACGGCGGGTCGCAGGGTCGGAGGGAGATGGGCGGGCTCGGCGGTGCGGCGGGACGCAGGGCCGGGGAGGACGAGCGGGGCTCGGAGGTACGGCGGAACGCAGGGCCTGCGAGACGGGCGGGCTCAGAGGTACAGCGGAGCGCAGGCCGGGCGAGACGGGCGGCCCGGAGGTACAGCGGAGCGCAGCGCCGGGGCCGGGCGCAGCCCATGGCGGCGCAGGGGTGAAGCCCCACCGAGCCCCGGGGCGGAGCCCCGAGGCGAGGCCGGCCTCTTGGCCGACCACATCGGGCAAACCGGGGGGTGCGGGGGGGCGAAGCCCCCACCGGGGCCGGGGGCAGCCCCCGGGACGAGCCCGGCCTCCCGGCCGACCGCGTCGGGCGGGTGCGCCACTCCCGGAGGTGCAGGGGCGAAGCCCCCGCCAACGCCCGGGGCGCAGCCCCGAGGCGAGCCCGACCTCTCGGCCGACCGCGTCGGGCGGACGGGTGCGCAAACTCCCAGGGCGCAGGGCGCAGCCCTCGCCGGGATCCGGGGCACAGCCCCGGGAGAACCCGGCCTCCCGGCCAACCGCATCGGGCGGGTGCGCCACTCCCGGAGGTGCAAGGGGCGAAGCCCCCGCCAACGCCCGGGGCGCAGCCCCGAGGCGAGCCCGGCCTCCCGGCCAACCGCGCCGGGCGGGCGGGTGGGGAAATCCGGGGGCGCAGAGGGGCGAAGCCCCAACCGGGGCCGGGGGCGCAGCCCCGGGACGGGCCCGGCCTCTCGGCCAACCGCGTCGGGCGGGCGGGTGGGCGAACCCGGGGCGCAGAGACAAGCCCCCGCCAACGCCCGGGGCGCAGCCCCGAGGCGAGCCCGCCCTCCCGGCCAACCGCGCCGGGCGGGCGGGTGCGCAAACCCGGGGGCGCAGGGGCGAAGCCCCCGCCAACGCCCGGGGCGCAGCCCCGGGACGAGCCCGGCCCTCCGGCCAACCGCGTCGGGCGGGCGAAGAACCCCTCAGACCCCCGCCGCCGCAAACGCCCCCCGGGCCATCCGGTGCAGCAACTCCGCCGTGGCCCCCCGCCCAGGCAACGACCCACCCCTCCCCAGATGCGGCGTCGAGTTCAGCAACCCGAACACCGAGTGCACGGCCGACCGCGCGGCCGGCTCCCCCAACCCCGGGTACACCCTCCGCACCACCCCCACCCACAGCTCCACGTACTGCCGCTGCAGCTGCCGCACCATCTTCCGGTCGCTGTCCCGGAGGCGATCCAGCTCCCGGTCGTGCAGGGTGATCAGAGGCCGGTCGTCGAGCGCGAAGTCGATATGCCCCTCGATCAGCGAGTCGAGGACCGCCTCAGCCCCCGCCCCACCCCCGTCCGCCTCGGCCACCCTCCGCTTCGCCCCGGTCAGCAACTGCCCACTGATCCCCACCAGCAGCTCCGCGAGCATCGCGTCCTTGCCCGCGAAGTGCCGGTACAGCCCGGGCCCGCTGATCCCCACCGCGGCGCCTATCTCGTCGACTCCGACCCCGTGGAAGCCCCGCTCGGCGAACAGCCGCGCGGCCTCCTTGAGGATCTGCTCACGGCGGGTGGGGGCGTCGGTTCTGGTGGCCATGAAATCAATTCTAGACAGCGAGGTTAGCGGTCGTTAACCTGAAGGAAATGCGTTAACGCTCATTAACAAGTGAGGGGACCCGCAGGATGCACGAGGCACCGGAGCTCACGAGCGCGGCAGACCCCGCGTCGGAGGCCTTTCGGGCCAACGAGGAGGCGCACCGCACCCTCGTGGACGAGCTGCGCGCCAAGCTGGCCGCGGCCGCTCAGGGCGGCGGCGAGAAGGCCCGCGCCCGCCACACCGCGCGCGGCAAGCTGCTCCCCCGCGACCGCGTCGACACCCTCCTCGACCCCGGCTCACCCTTCCTGGAGCTGGCCCCGCTCGCGGCCGACGGGATGTACGACGGCCAGGCCCCGGCCGCGGGCGTCATCGCCGGCATCGGCCGGGTCAGCGGCCGCGAGACGGTGGTCATCGCCAACGACGCCACGGTCAAGGGCGGCACGTACTACCCGATGACGGTCAAGAAGCACCTCCGCGCCCAGGAGGTCGCCCTCGACAACCGCCTGCCCTGCGTCTACCTGGTGGACTCCGGCGGCGCCTTCCTGCCCATGCAGGACGAGGTCTTCCCGGACCGCGACCACTTCGGCCGGATCTTCTACAACCAGGCCCGCATGTCCGGCGCCGGCATCCCCCAGATCGCCGCGGTCCTCGGCTCGTGCACGGCCGGCGGCGCGTACGTCCCGGCGATGAGCGACGAGGCGGTGATCGTCCGCAACCAGGGCACGATCTTCCTCGGCGGCCCGCCCCTGGTGAAGGCGGCCACCGGCGAGGTCGTCACGGCGGAGGAGCTCGGCGGCGGCGAGGTCCACTCCCGCGTCTCGGGCGTCACGGACCACCTCGCGGAGAACGACGCCCACGCCCTGCGCATCGTCCGCACGATCGTCTCCACCCTCCCCGCACGCGGCACACCCCCCTGGGAGGTCACGGAGGCGACGGAGCCCAAGGTCGACCCGCACGGCCTTTACGGCGTGGTCCCGGTCGACTCGCGCACGCCGTACGACGTGCGCGAGATCATCGCCCGGGTGGTCGACGGCTCCCGTTTCGCCGAGTTCAAGTCCGAGTTCGGCCAGACCCTGGTCACCGGCTTCGCCCGGATCCACGGCCACCCGGTGGGCATCGTCGCCAACAACGGCATCCTGTTCGCCGAGTCCGCCCAGAAGGGCGCCCACTTCATCGAGCTGTGCGACCAGCGCGGCATCCCGCTGGTGTTCCTGCAGAACATCTCGGGCTTCATGGTCGGCAAGGACTACGAGGCGGGCGGCATCGCCAAGCACGGCGCCAAGATGGTCACGGCCGTGGCGTGCACGCGCGTACCGAAGCTCACGGTCGTGGTCGGCGGCTCCTACGGCGCGGGCAACTACTCGATGTGCGGCCGGGCCTACTCCCCCCGCTTCCTGTGGATGTGGCCGAACGCCAAGATCTCGGTCATGGGCGGCGAGCAGGCCGCCTCGGTCCTCGCCACGGTCAAGCGGGACCAGCTGGAGGCCCGCGGCGAGTCCTGGCCGGCGCAGGACGAGGAGGCCTTCAAGGCCCCGATCCGCGCCCAGTACGAGCGCCAGGGCAACGCCTACTACGCGACGGCCCGCCTCTGGGACGACGGTGTGATCGACCCGCTGGACACCCGTCAGGTCCTGGGCCTGGCCCTGACCGCCTGCGCCAACGCGCCCCTGGGTGATCCCCAGTTCGGCGTCTTCCGGATGTGAGGGGACGGACGACGATGTTCGAGACAGTGCTGGTGGCCAACCGGGGCGAGATCGCCGTACGCGTCATCCGGACGCTGCGGTCGATGGGCGTGCGCTCGGTGGCCGTCTTCTCCGAGGCGGACGCCGACGCCCGGCACGTCCGCGAGGCGGACACGGCGGTGCGGATCGGCCCGGCCCCGGCCTCCGAGAGCTACCTGTCGGCGGAGCGCCTGCTTCAGGCCGCGGCGCGCACGGGCGCGCAGGCGGTCCACCCGGGCTACGGCTTCCTCGCGGAGAACGCGGCCTTCGCGCGCGCCTGCGCCGATGCGGGCCTGGTCTTCATCGGCCCTCCGGCGGACGCGATCGCGCTCATGGGCGACAAGATCCGCGCCAAGGAGACGGTCCGCGAGGCCGGGGTGCCGGTCGTCCCGGGCGGCCGGGACCCGGAGCTGGCCGAGGCGGCCCGCGAGCTGGGCGCGCCGGTGCTGCTGAAGCCCAGCGCGGGCGGCGGCGGCAAGGGCATGCGCCTGGTGCGGGACCTGACCCGCCTGGAGGACGAGATCGCCTCCGCCCGCCGCGAGGCGCGCGCCTCCTTCGGCGACGACACGCTCCTGGTGGAGCGCTGGATCGACCGGCCCCGCCACATCGAGATCCAGGTCCTCGCCGACGGCCACGGCAACGTGGTCCACCTGGGCGAGCGCGAGTGCTCCCTGCAGCGCCGCCACCAGAAGATCATCGAGGAGGCGCCGAGCGTCCTGCTCGACGAGGCCACGCGTGCCGCGATGGGCGAGGCGGCGGTCCAGGCGGCGCGCTCCTGCGGCTACCGGGGCGCGGGCACGGTGGAGTTCATTGTCCCGGGCACCGACCCGTCGTCGTACTACTTCATGGAGATGAACACCCGCCTCCAGGTGGAGCACCCGGTCACGGAGCTGGTCACGGGCCTGGACCTGGTCGAGTGGCAGCTGCGTGTCGCGGCCGGGGAACCCCTGGCCTTCGCCCAGGAGGACGTACGCCTGACCGGGCACGCCGTGGAGGCCCGCATCTGCGCCGAGGACCCGGCCCGCGGCTTCCTCCCCTCCGGCGGCACGGTGCTCAGGCTGCGCGAGCCCCAGGGAGAGGGCGTGCGCACCGACTCGGGCCTCACCGAGGGCACGGAGGTCGGCAGCCTCTACGACCCGATGCTCTCCAAGGTCATCGCCTACGGCCCCGACCGCGCGACGGCCCTGCGCAAGCTGCGCGCGGCCCTGGCGGAGACGGTCACGCTCGGCGTGCAGACCAACGCAGGCTTCCTGCGCCGCCTGCTGGCCCACCCGGCGGTGGTCTCCGGCGACATGGACACGGGTCTGGTCGAGCGCGAGGTGGAGAGCCTGGTCCCGGCGGACGTGCCCGAGGAGGTCTACGAGGCGGCGGCGGCCGTCCGTCTGGAGGCCCTGAAGCCCGAGCCGGGCGGCTGGACGGACCCGTTCTCGGTGCCGAGCGGCTGGCGCCTGGGCGGTGCCCGCAAGCCACCCGCCTTCTCCCTGAAGGTGCAGGACCCGCTGGAGTACACCCCGCGCGGCACGGCGACGGTCACCGACGACCGGGTCGCGGTGACCCTGGACGGCGTCCGGCACACCTTCCACCGCGCGGCCGACTGGCTCGGCCGCGACGGCGACGCCTGGCACGTGCGCGACCACGACCCGGTCGCCGCGTCCCTCACCCGGTCGGCGCACGCGGGGGCCGACTCCCTCACCGCCCCCATGCCCGGCACGGTGACGGTCGTCAAGGTCGCCGTCGGCGACGAGGTGAGCGCCGGTCAGAGCCTGCTGGTGGTGGAGGCGATGAAGATGGAGCACGTCATCTCCGCGCCGCACGCCGGCAAGGTCGCCGAGCTGGACGTGGCGCCGGGCACCACGGTCGCCATGGACCAGGTCCTGGCGGTCATCGCACCGAACGAGGAGGCGGCGCCATGACAGTCCCGGGGCTCCCGATGGCCGTCCCGGCCGGGAACCTGCCCGCTCGCGTCCGCATCCACGAGGTGGGCGCGCGCGACGGCCTGCAGAACGAGAAGGCGACGGTGCCCACGGAGGTCAAGGCGGAGTTCATCCGCCGCCTGGCCGACGCCGGCCTGACGACGATCGAGGCGACGAGCTTCGTCCACCCCAAGTGGGTCCCCCAGCTGGCGGACGCGGAGCGGCTGTACCCGCTCGTCGGCGATCTGCCGGTGGCGCTGCCGGTCCTCGTCCCGAACGAACGGGGCCTGGACCGCGCCCTGGCCCTCGGCGCCCGCCGGGTCGCGGTCTTCGCCAGCGCCACGGAGTCCTTCGCCAAGGCCAACCTCAACCGCACGGTAAACGAGGCCCTGGCCATGTTCGAGCCGGTGGTGAGCCGGGCGAAGACCGAGTCGGTCCATGTCCGCGGCTACCTCTCCATGTGCTTCGGCGACCCCTGGGAGGGCCCGGTCCCGATCCCGCAGGTGGTGCGGGTCTGCCGGGCCCTGATGGACATGGGCTGCGACGAGCTGAGCCTCGGCGACACCATCGGCGTCGCCACCCCCGGCCATGTGGTCGCGCTCCTGGCGGCCCTGGACGAGGCGGGCATCCCCCCGTCCGCCCTCGGCGTCCACTTCCACGACACCTACGGCCAGGCCCTCGCCAACACCCTCGCCGCGCTCCAGCAGGGTGTGACGACGGTCGACGCCTCGGCGGGCGGCCTGGGCGGCTGCCCGTACGCGAAGTCGGCGACGGGCAACCTCGCCACCGAAGACCTCGTGTGGATGCTGCGGGGCCTCGGCATCGACACCGGCATCGACCTCGGCCGCCTCGTCGCCACGAGCACGTGGATGGCCGCCCACCTGGGCCGACCCAGCCCGTCCCGCACCGTCCGAGCTCTGTCCCACGAGGGCACCGAGGAGCAGTGATCACCATGGACTACCGTCTCTCCCCCGAACTGGAGGAACTCCGCCGCACGGTGGAGGAGTTCGCCCACGAGGTGGTGGCGCCGAAGATCGGCGACTTCTACGAGCGGCACGAGTTCCCGTACGAGATCGTCCGGGAGATGGGCCGCATGGGCCTGTTCGGCCTGCCGTTCCCCGAGGAGTACGGCGGGATGGGCGGCGACTACCTGGCCCTCGGCGTGGCCCTGGAGGAGCTGGCGCGGGTCGACTCCTCGGTGGCCATCACCCTGGAGGCAGGCGTCTCCCTCGGCGCGATGCCGATCTTCCTCTACGGCACGGAGGATCAGAAGCGGGAGTGGCTCCCCCGCCTCTGCTCGGGCGAACTCCTCGGCGCGTTCGGCCTGACGGAGCCGGACGGCGGCAGCGACGCGGGAGCGACGCGCACCACGGCCCGCCTGGACGAGTCGACGGACGAGTGGGTCATCAACGGCACGAAGTGCTTCATCACCAACTCGGGTACGGACATCACCGGCCTGGTCACGGTCACGGCGGTCACGGGCCGCAAGCCCGACGGCAAGCCGCACATCTCCTCCATCATCGTCCCGTCGGGCACCCCCGGATTCTCGGTCGCGGCCCCCTACTCCAAGGTCGGCTGGAACGCCTCGGACACCCGCGAGCTGTCCTTCACGGACGTGCGCGTCCCGGCGGCGAACCTCCTGGGCGAGGAGGGCCGCGGCTACGCCCAGTTCCTGCGCATCCTCGACGAGGGCCGCATCGCGATCGCCGCCCTGGCGACGGGCCTGGCCCAGGGCTGCGTCGACGAGTCCGTCAAGTACGCCAAGGAGCGGCACGCGTTCGGCCGGCCGATCGGGGCGAACCAGGCGATCCAGTTCAAGATCGCGGACATGGAGATGAAGGCCCACACGGCCCGCCTCGCCTGGCGCGACGCGGCGGCCCGCCTGGTCGCGGGCGAGCCCTTCAAGAAGGAAGCGGCCCTCGCCAAGCTCCACTCCTCCACGGTCGCGGTCGACAACGCCCGCGACGCCACCCAGATCCACGGCGGCTACGGCTTCATGAACGAGTACCCGGTCGCCCGCATGTGGCGCGACTCCAAGATCCTCGAAATCGGCGAGGGCACGAGCGAGGTCCAACGCATGCTGATCGCCCGCGAGTTGGGCCTGGCGGGCTGACTCCGAGCGATGCCTGCGCCGACCTCGGTACAGGCCACCCCCAAGCACAGGGAAGGGGGCCTTCCCGCACTCCGTGCGGGAAGGCCCCCTTCCTTTTGTACTTCAGCGCTCCGACTGTTCCGCCTCACCAGTAGCGGCGCCCTCAGCGACGTGCTCGAAAAGGGCATCCACATCACGAAGCCCCAGAGGACTACAGGCCGCCTGGAAGACCTTCCCGTCACTCCAGGCGATCATCCATTCTCCGCCGGAGAGATCGCGCCTTTCGCGCGGAACGAGGACACCTTCCAGCTTCGTTTCGCTCACATCAATCTGAATGTGCCACCCGGGGTTGTCCGTTGTAGCCATCCTGATGCCGAACTCATGCTCCCATTCACCGTCGCAGTTGGATGCGTACCAGGATTGGATATAACGCATACCCCGGCCCTCATCAGGGGCAACCGAGGGGCTTCTCCCAGTCTTCCGGCGCACGCGCGTCACCCCCATTCGGAAGATTGATGTGCGGCGTTTCCACAATTACGGCGCCGTCCGCATTCGCATGCGCGGGCCCTTCGAGGTCGAACCTCATCACAGTTCGAAGGGAGCCGGATTCTTGATCTGCCCCGTTCCTCCGTAGCGACCAAACGTAGCGTGCGGACCTCCGGCATCATAATTAGGTCAGATCGCGAACCCCTCGCGGCTCCGCAGCCACGCTCTAGCCGCCAGATCAGCGGCGTTGAGGCCGTCTTCGAGCCCTTCGTGCCGTCGGTGTACACCGTGATCTTGACAGGTGCTCGGCCTCAACTCCTAGACGGAGCCGCCGAGAAGCCTCGGCACCCCGTGATCCGGATCACTGCGCCCGTCGGCATGTCCGCCCCTGCCCTCGGGCACGGATATCAGGGCCCCCCTGGACAAGATCTGAGGTTAGGCTAACCTAAGCCTGATTCCAGCCAAGCGGCTCTCCGTCGCGCCCGCAGTGGCTCCGTACGTATGAAAGCAGACCCACCCATGTCGAACGCCAGAACCGCCCGCTTCTCCCGCCGCGGCCTCCTCGCCGCCGGTGGTGCACTCGGACTCGGCGCCCTCGTGACCGCGTGCGGCGGCGAGGACTCCAAGGACGGCGGCTCGGAATCGACGGCCGGTGCCCAGTCCGGCCCGTGGTCCTTCAAGGACGACCGCGGCAAGACCGTCAAGCTCGACAAGGCGCCCGCGAACATCGTGGCCTTCACCGGCGTCGCCGCCGCCCTCTACGACTACGGCGTCTCGGTCAAGGGCGTCTTCGGCCCCACCAAGACCCAGGACGGCAAGCCCGACGTCCAGGCCGGCGACATGGACATCAGCAAGGTGACCATCCTCGGCAACACCTGGGACCAGTTCAACGTCGAGAAGTACGCCGCCCTCGCGCCCGACGTGCTGATCTCCACGATGTTCGACGACGCCGGCACCCTGTGGTACGTCCCCGAGGCCTCCAAGGACAAGATCGCCAAGCTGGCCCCGAGCGTCGGCATCTCCGTCTACGACCGGCAGATCACCGCCCCGCTGCAGCGCATGTGGGAGCTGGCCGAGTCCCTCGGCGGCGACATGAAGTCCGCGAAGGCCACCGACGCCAAGAAGCGCTTCGAGGAGGCCTCCGAGCGGCTGCGCAAGGCCGCCAAGGCGCACCCCGACATCAAGGTGATGGCCGGTTCCGCGAGCCAGGAGCTGTTCTACGTCTCCGGCACCAACCTCTCCATCGACCTGGAGTACTTCAAGGCCCTCGGCGTGAACTTCGTCGAGCCCCCGGAGAAGGCCAAGGCCCAGGGCGGCGGCTGGTTCGAGAGCCTGAGCTGGGAGAACGTCGACAAGTACCAGGCCGACATCATCATGATGGACGACCGCTCCTCCGCCATCCAGCCGGCGGACATCACCGAGGCCACCTGGAAGAAGCTGCCCGCGGTCAAGGCCGGTCAGGTCATCGCGCGTTCGGCCGAGCCGATCCTGTCCTACGACAAGTGCGTGCCGCTGGTGGAGAACCTCGCCAAGGCCATCGAGACCGCGAAGAAGGTCAGCTAGCCGCTCGGCGTCGCGGGGGCGGGCCCGGGGTCCGCCCCCGCGGGCCCCGGGCGGCCGTGCGCCGCTCCCCGCGCCCCCGAGGGGGCGCCCCACACCCTGACGACGACTCAGGAGCCTCGCCATGACCACCGCCGTAGCCGCTCCGTTCCGCTTCTTCTCCCTCCAGGTCGCGCGGACGAGGCGGCTCGGGCCGTCCCTGGTCCGCGTCACCTTCACCGGGCCCGATCTGCACGCCTTCCACTCCGACGGCCGCGACCAGTCGCTGTCGCTGTTCCTGCCGCACCCGGGCCAGCCCGAGCCGGTGGTGCCGCTGGAGCTCGGGGACGGCTGGTGGCAGGGCTGGCGCGAACTGCCGGACGACGTACGGGCCGTGATGCGGTCGTACACGCTGCGCGCGCTGCGCCGCGACCCGGACGAGATCGACGTCGACTTCGCCCTGCACGGCATCGAGCCGGACGCCCACGTCCAGGCCGGCCCCGCCTCCCGCTGGGCCGCGCGGGCCGCCGCCGGGGACCGGGTGCTGCTGCTCGGCCCGGCCGTCGCCGACAACCGCGCCATCCGCTTCCGGCCGCCCGGGGACACCGACCTCGTGGTGGTCTGGGGCGACGAGACCGCCGTGCCGGCCGCCTCGGCCATCGTCGAGTCGCTGCCCGCCGGCACCCGCGCCCGGGTCTGGCTGGAGGTCCCGCACGCCGGGGACATCCAGGACCTGGTGACCGAGGCCGACGCCGAGATCACCTGGCTCGTCCGGGAGCACGAGGGCGCCGACGGGTCCCCGCTGGCCCTCGACGCCCTGCGCGCGGCCGAACTCCCGCCCGCCGAGCGCCCGTACGTCTGGATCGCCGGTGAGTCGGGGTGCGTGAAGGAGCTGCGCCGCCACTTCGTGCGCGAGCGCGGGATCGACCGGCGGCGGGTCACGTTCGTCGGCTACTGGCGGCGTGGCGTGACCGAGGAGCAGCTGCGCGCCGAGGGCTAGGCCGTGTCCGCGGCCGTCGGGCCCTGCCGGCCGAAGCATCCCGAGTGACGTGAGTGACCACGGTCACGGCAGGGTCCGGTTTCCCGTGATCGAAGTTAGGTTAGGCTTACCTAAGTTGAATGCGGAGCAGCCCGCTCCTGTCCCGCACCGGACTGTCCCCACCGGAGGACCCCCACATGCGCTCGCACCTGCTCAACGACACCACCGCGGAGCAGTACCGCCGCTCCGTGACCGAAGGAGTCGAGCGGGTGGCCGCCAAAATCGCCGCCACCGACCGGCCGTTCACCGGCATCAGCGTCGACGCCCTCGCTCCCCGCATCGACGAGATCGACCTCGACCAGCCGCTGCACGACACCACCGCGGTGCTCGACGAACTGGAGGAGGTCTACCTCCGGGACGCGATCTACTTCCACCACCCGCGCTACCTGGCCCACCTCAACTGCCCGGTCGTCATACCGGCCGTGCTGGGCGAGGCCGTGCTGTCCGCCGTGAACTCCTCGCTGGACACCTGGGACCAGTCGGCCGGCGGCACGCTCATCGAGCGGAAACTGATCGACTGGACGACGGCCCGCATCGGTCTCGGCGAGAACGCCGACGGCGTGTTCACCTCCGGCGGCACCCAGTCCAACCTCCAGGCGCTGCTGCTCGCCCGTGAGGAGGCCAAGACCGAGGACCTGGCGAAACTGCGCATCTTCGCCTCCGAGGTCAGCCACTTCAGCGTGAAGAAGTCCGCCAAGCTCCTCGGGCTCGGCCAGGACGCCGTGGTGTCGATCCCCGTCGACCACGACAAGCGCATGCAGACCGTCGCCCTGGCCCGGGAGCTGGAGCGCTGCGCGCAGGACGGCCTCGTGCCCATGGCCGTGGTCGCCACCGCCGGCACCACCGACTTCGGCTCCATCGACCCGCTGCCCGAGATCGCCGAACTCGCCGCGCAGTACGGCACCTGGATGCACGTCGACGCCGCCTACGGCTGCGGCCTGCTCGCCTCGCTCAAGCACCGCGACCGCATCGACGGCATCGAGCGCGCCGACTCGGTCACCGTCGACTACCACAAGTCCTTCTTCCAGCCGGTCAGTTCGTCGGCCGTGCTGGTCCGCGACGCCGCGACGCTGCGCCACGCCACGTACCACGCCGAGTACCTGAACCCGCGCCGCATGGTGCAGGAACGTATCCCCAACCAGGTGGACAAGTCCCTGCAGACCACCCGCCGCTTCGACGCCCTCAAGCTGTGGATGACGCTGCGCACCATGGGCGCCGACGGCATCGGGCAGCTCTTCGACGAGGTGTGCGAACTGGCCCGGGAGGGCTGGAAGCTGCTCGCCGCCGACCCGCGCTTCGACGTCGTCGTCGAGCCGAGCCTGTCCACCCTGGTCTTCCGCTACATCCCGGCCGCCGTCACCGACCCGGCCGAGATCGACCGCGCCAACCTCTACGCCCGCAAGGCCCTGTTCGCCTCCGGTGACGCCATCGTCGCGGGCACCAAGGTCGGCGGCCGCCACTACCTGAAGTTCACCCTGCTCAACCCCGAGACGCAGGCGTCCGACATCGCCGCCGTCCTCGACCTGATCGCCGGCCACGCCGAGCAGTACCTGGGAGAATCCCTTGACCGCGCGTCCTGACAACCCGACCACCACCCACGACTTCGTGGGCATCGGGCTCGGCCCCTTCAACCTCGGCCTGGCCTGCCTGACCGAACCCATCGCCGAACTCGACGGCGTCTTCCTGGAGTCGAAGCCCGACTTCGAGTGGCACGCGGGGATGTTCCTCGACGGCGCCCACCTGCAGACGCCGTTCATGTCGGACCTGGTCACCCTCGCCGACCCGACGTCGCCGTACTCCTTCCTGAACTACCTGAAGGAGAAGGGCCGGCTGTACTCGTTCTACATCCGCGAGAACTTCTACCCGCTGCGCGTCGAGTACGACGACTACTGCCGCTGGGCCGCCGGCAAACTGAGCAGCATCCGCTTCGGCACGACGGTGACGGAGGTGACCTTCGAGGACGACGTCTACGTGGTGCGGACCACGGCCGGGGACACCTACCGCGCCCGCCACCTGGTCCTCGGCACCGGCACCCCGCCCCACATCCCCGAGGCCTGCCGGGGCCTGGGCGGCGACTTCATCCACAACTCCCGCTACCTCCAGCACAGGGCGGAGCTGCAGAAGAAGGACTCCATCACCCTGGTCGGCTCGGGCCAGTCGGCCGCCGAGATCTACTACGACCTGCTCGGCGAGATCGACGTCCACGGCTACCGGCTGAACTGGGTGACCCGCTCCCCGCGCTTCTTCCCGCTGGAGTACACCAAGCTCACGCTGGAGATGACGTCCCCCGAGTACGTCGACTACTTCCGCGAGCTGCCCGAGGCGACCCGCTACCGCCTCACGGCCGAGCAGAAGGGCCTGTTCAAGGGCATCGACGGCGACCTGATCAACGAGATCTTCGACCTGCTCTACCAGAAGAACCTCGGCGGCCCGGTCCCGACGCGGCTGCTCACCAACTCCGCGCTCACGGCGGCACGGTACGACAACGGCACGTACACGCTGTCCTTCCGGCAGGAGGAGCAGCAGAAGGACTTCGAGCTGACCTCCGAGGGCCTGATCCTGGCCACGGGCTACAAGTACGCCGAGCCGGAGTTCCTCGAGCCGGTCCGCGACCGCCTGCGCTACGACTCCCACGGCAACTTCGACGTGGCGCGCAACTACGCCATCGACGTCACCGGCCGGGGCATCTTCCTGCAGAACGCCGGTGTCCACACGCACAGCATCACCAGCCCCGACCTGGGCATGGGCCCCTACCGGAACGCGTACATCATCCGCGAGCTGCTCGGCACCGAGTACTACCCGGTGGAGAAGACGATCGCGTTCCAGGAGTTCTCGGTATGACGTTCACGTTCCGCCCCCTCGACCCGCTGAAGGACGCCGAGCTGCTGCACGCGTGGGTCACCCACCCCAAGGCCGCGTTCTGGATGATGCAGGACGCGCGACTGGAGGACGTCGAGCGCGCCTACATGGAGATCGCGGCCGACGAGCACCACCACGCCGAACTCGGCCTGCAGGACGGTGTCCCCGCCTTCCTGATGGAGAAGTACGACCCGGCCCACCGCGAGCTGGTCGGCCTGTACGAGCCGCTGCCGGGCGACATCGGCATGCACTTCCTCACCCCGCCGACCGACACGCCCGTGCGCGGCTTCACCCGGTCCGTCATCACCGCCGTGATGGAGCACCTCTTCGAGGACCCGGCGGTGGAGCGTGTCGTCGTGGAGCCCGACGTGGACAACAAGGCCGTCCACGCGCTGAACGAGGCCGTCGGGTTCGTACCCGAGCGCGAGATCCAGAAGCCGGAGAAGCGCGCACTGCTCAGTTTCTGCACGCGCGCACAGTTCCTGGCCGCCCGAGGAGTAGCCGTATGACCCTGTCCGACGCCGTAGCGCATCTGTCCCCCCACCGCTGGGCGCGGGCCAACCGCCTCCTGATCCGCAAGGCGCTCGCCGAGTTCGCGCACGAGCGCCTCATCACGCCGGAGGCCACCGCCGACGGCACCTACGTCGTCCGCAGCGACGACGGCCTGACCCGGTACACCTTCACGGCGACAGTCCGCGCCCTGGACCACTGGCAGGTCGACGCCGAGTCGATCACCCGCCACCGGGACGGCGCCGAACTCCCGCTCGCCGCGCTGGACTTCTTCATCGAGCTGCAGCAGTCCCTGGGCCTGAGCGACAGCATCCTGCCGGTCTACCTGGAGGAGATCTCCTCCACCCTCTCCGGCACCTGCTACAAGCTCACCAAGCCGAGGACGACGGCGGCCGAGCTGGCCCGCGCCGACTTCCAGACCATCGAGACGTCGATGACCGAGGGCCACCCCTGCTTCGTGGCCAACAACGGGCGGCTCGGCTTCGGCATCCACGAGTACCTGGCGTACGCCCCGGAGACGGCGAGCCCGGTCCGGCTCGTCTGGCTGGCGGCCCACCGCTCGCGGGCGGCGTTCACGGCCGGCGTCGGCATCGAGTACGAGTCCTTCGTACGGCAGGAGCTGGGCGCGCAGACCGTCGAGCGCTTCCACGCCGTCCTGCGCGAGCAGGACCTCGACCCGGCCGACTACCTGCTCATCCCCGTCCACCCCTGGCAGTGGTGGAACAAGCTCTCCGTCACCTTCGCCGCCGAGGTCGCCCGCAGGCACCTGGTGTGCCTGGGCGAGGGCGACGACGAGTACCTGGCCCAGCAGTCCATCCGGACCTTCTTCAACCGGACGAGCCCCGAGAAGCACTACGTGAAGACGGCCCTGTCCGTCATCAACATGGGCTTCATGCGCGGTCTGTCGGCGGCCTACATGGAGGCCACGCCGGCGATCAACGACTGGCTGGCCCAGCTCATCGAGGGCGACCCGGTGCTGAAGGCCTCGGGCCTGTCGATCATCCGCGAGCGCGCGGCCGTCGGCTACCGGCACCTGGAGTACGAGCAGGCGACGGACCGGTACTCGCCGTACCGCAAGATGCTGGCCGCGCTGTGGCGGGAGAGCCCGGTGCCGTCCCTCCAGGAGGGCGAGCAGCTGGCCACCATGGCCTCGCTGGTCCACGTCGACGACGAGGGCGCCTCCGTCGCGGGCGCGCTGATCGAGCGGTCGGGCCTGGCCCCCACCGAGTGGCTGCGCCGCTACCTCCAGGCGTACTTCACCCCGCTGCTGCACAGCTTCTACGCCTACGACCTGGTCTTCATGCCGCACGGCGAGAACGTCATCCTCGTGCTGAAGGACGGGGTGGTGCAGCGGGCGATCTACAAGGACATCGCCGAGGAGATCGCGGTCATGGACCCGGACGCGGTGCTGCCGCCGACGGTCGAGCGGCTGCGCGTGGAGGTCCCGGAGGACAAGAAACTCCTGTCGATCTTCACGGACGTCTTCGACTGCTTCTTCCGCTTCCTCGCGGCGAACCTCGCCACCGAGGGGATCCTGCCGGAGGACGACTTCTGGCGCACGGTCGCGGAGGTCACCCGCGCCTACCAGGAGTCGGCGCCCGAACTGGCCGACAAGTTCGAGCAGTACGACATGTTCGCCCCCGAGTTCGCCCTGTCCTGCCTGAACCGCCTGCAACTGCGCAACAACCAGCAGATGGTGGACCTCGCCGACCCGTCGGGCGCCCTCCAGCTGGTGGGCAACCTGAAGAACCCGATCGCTAAGTTCTGACCCGGAAGCAGACGGGCCCCCGGTGTACGGTCCACCGGGGGCCCGTCCTTTTCAGGGGCCGGGACATCTCCCTCCAGGGGCGCGGGGAACTGCGCGCTCAGCCCCCACCGGCCCGCGGACGCCTCACTGCGCACCCCACGGCACCTGCGGCGACCGATACCACTGGATCCCCAGGGCGTCCCACCGCTCGGCCTGCGCAGCCAGCCGCACCTTGTACCGCTCCCAGTCGTGCGTGGCGGCCGGCGACCACCCCAGCTCGGCCACCCCGGGCAGCCGCGGGAACGCCATGTACTCGAGCTGCGCGAAGTTCTCCAGGGTCTCCGACCACAGCGGCGCCTCCACTCCCCGCACGGCACCGGCCGGCACCCCGGGCAGATACGCCCCCGGGTCCCAGTCGTAGGACCGCTGCACCTCGACGTAGCCCGCCCAGGACAGGCCCAGCGGGGTGTCCTTGGTGTACTTCATGTCGAGGTAGACCCGGTCCGCCGGGGACAGGATCAGCCCGGTCCCGTGCTGCGCGGCCTGCACGACCCGCGCCTTCTCCTCGGGGCTCGTCCGGTCCAGGCCCCAGTACTGCGCGAGCGCGCCCTTCGCCGGGGTGGCCCCCGTCAACTGGTGCCAGCCGACGACCGTCTTGCCGTACTTCGCGACGACCGGCTGCACCCGGTCCATGAACGTCACGTAGTCCTCGTGGCTGGTGGAGTGCGCCTCGTCACCGCCGATGTGCAGGTACCGGCCCGGGGTGAGCGCGGCCAGCTCCCGGATCACGTCGTCGACGAAGTCGTAGGTGATCTCCTTGCCGACGCACAGCGAACTGAAGCCGACCTCGGTGCCGGTGTACAGCGGCGGGGCCACCCCGTCGCAGTTCAGCTCGGCGTAGGAGGCGAGGGCCGCGTTGGTGTGGCCGGGCATGTCGATCTCGGGGACGACCTCCAGGTAGCGGGAGGCGGCGTAGCGCACGATCTCCTTGTACTGCGCCTTGGTGTAGTAGCCGCCCGGGCCGCCGCCGACCTCGGTGGAGCCGCCGTAGGTCGCCAGGCGCGGCCAGGAGTCGACGGCGATGCGCCAGCCCTGGTCGTCGCTGAGGTGCAGATGCAGCTTGTTGATCTTGTACAGGGCGAGCTGGTCGATGTACCGCTTGACCTGGTCGACGGTGAAGAAGTGCCGGGAGACGTCGAGCATGGCACCGCGCCAGCCGTAGCGCGGGGTGTCCTCGATCGTGCCGCCGGCGACCAGCCAGGGCCCGGGCTGCACGGTGTCCTTCTCGACGGCCGCGGGGAGCAGCTGGCGCAGGGTCTGCACACCGTGGAAGAGGCCCGCGGGAGTCCTGGCGCTGATCGTCAGGGACCGGGCGTGGCTGTCGAGGCGGTAGCCCTCGGGGCCGAAGTCGCCGTGCGCGAGCCGGAGCTGGATGCCGCCGCGCCCGTGCGTGGTGACCGGCAGGCGGTAGCCGGTCGAGGGCCGCAGCAGGTCCGCGAGGTACTCGGCGACGCCGTGCGCCTGTCGCGAGCCGTCGACGCGGATGTGCGTGGAGCGGGTGATCCGGTACGGATCGCCGCCGGGCTCGGCCGAGGCCGGTGCGGGGACGACCCGGTCGAGCGGGGTGGGGTCCGCCGCCCGGGCCGGGGCGGCCTGGGTGACGCCGACGCCCACCGTGACGAGCAGCAGGGAGCCGAGAAGGCGAAGTGTTCTGTGGCGCTGTCTGACAAGACCGTCTCTCACAAAACCGTCCCTTCCGTGAGCCGTTGAGCTCCAAGAGGTCTGGACCACTATCCCGGGACATGGGTGAAACAATCCACCCCATGGCGGAAATCATCCAGAAGGACGGCTCGTGGACCTTCGACGGCGACGCCCTGCGGCTGACCCCCGGGCGGGACAAGAACGTCAGTCTGCTGCGCAGGGAACTGGGTGAACTCATCGTCCCGCTGGGTGCGTTGGCGGGCATCTCGCTGGAGCAGGGGAAGAAGAGCGGCCGGCTGCGGCTGCGCCTGCGCGACGGCGCCGACCCGCTGCTGCACGCGACCGGCGGGCGGCTCACCGAGCCCCACGACCCGTACCAACTGATCGTCGAGTCCGACCGCTACGGGGTCGCCGAGTACTTCACGGACGAGGTCCGCAACGCGCTGCTGCTGGACCAGGTGCCGTCCGGCCCGGTGACCGAGTACCTGCTGCCGGGCCCGGCCGTGCCGCTGTCGGTCACCGCCGGGGACGGCACCGCGAGCTTCGACGGCGAGCGCGTACGCCTGGAGTGGAACTGGAAGACGGAGGACGCCAAGGCCGCCGCCGGTGTGCGCACGCTCGCGCTCGCCGACATCACGGGCGTGGAGTGGCACCCGGCGGTGGGCCTGGAGAACGGCTGTCTGCGCTTCTCCGTGCACAACGCGCCGGTCAGGACTCCGGCCAAGTACGACCCCAACGCCGTGGAGCTGTGGGGGTTCAGGAAGGACCCGCTGATGGCACTGGTCGCCGCGGCGGTCCAGGCCCGGCTTCCGCACCCGGCCCGGGCCGCCGCCGACGGCGTGGCGGACGCGCGACCGGAACTGCCCTCTGCCCCGGCCCCTGCCGCCGAGGACGACCACGACGCCCTGCTGCGCCGGCTGCGCGAGCTAGGTGAGCTGCACCGCACGGGCGTGCTCACGGACGACGAGTTCGCGCTGGCCAAGCAGGCGGTCCTCAAGCGGATGTAGCTCCTGGCCGGGAGCGTGCTACTTCGCCCGGCGGGCCACCGTGAAGTGGTCCACCCGCTCCCCGTTCTCGGCGATGCCGCGCACCGTCAGGGTGGCGAGGCGCCCCTTCGGCGCGGGGGTGACGTCCACGCGCAGGAAGGAGTAGTCGAGGTAGCGCACCCGGGACCAGTCGACGGTCTCGTTCCGCTTGCCGTCCTTCAGATGGACGAAGGAGGCCACGGAGTCGACCTCGTGCTCGTGGCCCTCGTAGGACTGCGGGGCGCTGAACGCGTAGAGGCTGCGCCCGGCCGCACCGGCCGTCACGTAGACCACACCCTCGGTCTCGGGGTAGGCCGTGCCGCCGATCGGGAGCTTCTTGGCGACCGTGCCGCCCTTGATGACGTCGGTGCGCTCGTACTGGTGGTTGTGGCCGTTGACGACCAGGTCCACCGTGTACTTCTCGAACAGCGGCACCCACTCCTGCCGCACCCCGCCCTCGGAGGCGTGCGCGGTGGAGGTGCAGTAGGCGCAGTGGTGGAAGAAGACGACGACGAAGTCGATGTCGCGCGCGGCCCGGTACTTCTTGAGCCGGGCCTCCAGCCACGTCGTCTGGGTGCCGCCGGAGATGCCCAGGTTGGCGGGGATCTCGAAGGAGACGTCGTTGGCGTCGAGCGCGATGACGGCCGTGTTGCCGTAGGTGAAGGAGTAGACGCCCGGGAGGTTCTGCCGGTCGGGGCCGTTGTCCGGGAGACTCCAGCGGGCCTCCTCGCCGCCGTAGCCGTGGGGCGCGTACCAGGCCTCCATGTCGTGGTTGCCGTAGGCGGGCATCCACGGCACGGACTTGGCGACGGACTCGGTCTGGGCGAGGAACTGGTCCCACACGCGCGCGTCGAAGCCGGTGTCGTCGGCCCGGCCCTGCCCGGCCGGGTCGCCGTAGGCGATGTCGCCGGCGTGCAGGTGGAAGGCCGGGTTCTGGCCGAGCAGCAGGCTGTTGCTGGCGAGCGCGTGGTAGCTGACGCCCTCGTCGCCGAAGGCGGTGAAGGTGAACGGCTGCGGGTGGGCGGGGGCGGTGGTGAAGGTGCCGAGGGTGCCCAGCAGGTGCGGCTCGGCCGGGTCGAAGCCCTGGTGGCCGACGCCGTAGTAGTACGTCCGGCCCGGGCGCAGGTGGGTCAGCCTGGCGTGGAGGTAGTACTGCGTGTGGTTCCCGCCGGTGCCGACGCCGGCGGGCGTGAAGAGGGTGCGGACCTCGGCGTCGATCCTGCGGGAGAGGTCCCACGGGTGGGCGCCGATACGGATGAAGGGCTTCCGGACGGCGACCGGGACCTGCCAGGAGACGGTCATCTCCGTGCGCGGGTCGGTGCCGTAGGCGAGGTGGCGGCCGAAGGGGGCGGCGAGCGCCCCGTCGACGGTCTCGGTGGCGGGTGCGGTGCGGGCGGTGGGCACGGCGGCCCGGGCGGTGGCGCCGGGCACGAACGCGCCACCCGTGACGGCGCCGAGCGTCACGGCGCCGCCCCTGATCATCGTGCGCCGGGAGAACCGGGCGCGCAGGTACTCGTGCTGCTCGGCCATGCTCATGCGCCCAGCGAGCCGCTCGGGTACGCCCATACGAGGAGTGTCCATGGCGTCCAAAAGTCGACGCCTCGGGCAACGGGACACGGGACGTCCGGTGGACGCCCCACGAACAGGCCCTCATGAGCGGTTCAACGTTCTCCCAAAGAACCCCCACAGCCGCCTGCCCGAAATCGGGCAGAATTCTTGCGAAAGCGCCGCCGGTACCCCAGGATCTAGCGAGTGCACGACGAACTCGTTGATCATCTGACGCGGTCCACCGCCCTCAGCCGGGGCGAGGCGCTGCGCGTGATCCAGGACGTGCTCGCCTACTTCGACGAGACGACCGAGGAGTACGTCCGTCGCCGCCACCGCGAGCTCCAGGCCCAGGGCCTGGTCAACGCGGCGATCTTCGAACGGATCGAGGCGGACCTCAAATACCGCGCGGTAGCCCCGCCGGAGCTCTCGCTCCGGCAGCTGCGGCGCATCGTCTACGGCTAGGAATACGTATACATGTGCGGAATCGTCGGTTACATCGGGAAGCGTGACGTCGCGCCCCTGCTCCTGGAGGGCCTGCAGCGCCTGGAGTACCGCGGCTACGACTCCGCGGGCATCGTCGTCACGTCCCCGAAGACCTCCGGCCTGAAGATGGTCAAGGCCAAGGGCCGGGTGCGCGACCTGGAGGCCAAGGTCCCGGCCCGCTTCAAGGGCACGACCGGCATCGCCCACACCCGCTGGGCCACCCACGGCGCCCCCTCCGACGTGAACGCCCACCCGCACCTGGACGCCGAGGGCAAGGTCGCCGTCGTCCACAACGGCATCATCGACAACGCCTCCGACCTGCGCCGCAAGCTGGAGGCGGACGGCGTCGAGTTCCTCTCCGAGACGGACACCGAGGTCCTGGTCCACCTCATCGCCCGCTCGCAGGCGACCAAGCTGGAGGACAAGGTCCGCGAGACCCTCCGGCTCATCGAGGGCACCTACGGCATCGCCGTGATGCACGCCGACTTCCCGGACCGGATCGTCGTCGCCCGCAACGGCTCGCCGGTCGTCCTCGGCATCGGCGAGAAGGAGATGTTCGTCGCCTCCGACATCGCCGCGCTGGTCGCCCACACCCGCCAGATCGTCACCCTCGACGACGGCGAGATGGCCACCCTCAAGGCCGACGACTTCCGCACCTACACCACCGAGGGCACCCGCACCACCGCCGAGCCCACCACCGTCGAGTGGGAGGCCGCCTCCTACGACATGGGCGGCCACGACACCTACATGCACAAGGAGATCCACGAGCAGGCCGACGCCGTGGACCGCGTGCTGCGCGGCCGCATCGACGACCGCTTCTCCACCGTGCACCTCGGCGGCCTCAACCTGGACGCCCGCGAGGCCCGGCGCATCCGCCGCGTGAAGATCCTCGGCTGCGGCACCTCGTACCACGCGGGCATGATCGGCGCCCAGATGATCGAGGAGCTGGCCCGCATCCCCGCCGACGCCGAGCCCGCCTCGGAGTTCCGCTACCGCAACGCCGTCGTCGACCCCGACACCCTCTACGTCGCCGTCTCCCAGTCCGGCGAGACCTACGACGTGCTGGCCGCCGTGCAGGAGCTCAAGCGCAAGGGCGCCCGCGTCCTGGGCGTGGTCAACGTGGTCGGCTCGGCCATCGCCCGCGAGGCGGACGGCGGCATCTACGTGCACGCCGGGCCCGAGGTCTGCGTCGTGTCCACCAAGTGCTTCACCAACACCACGGTCGCCTTCGCCCTGCTCGCCCTGCACCTCGGCCGCACCCGCGACCTCTCGGTCCGCGACGGCAAGCGGATCATCGAGGGCCTGCGCAAGCTGCCCGCGCAGATCGCCGAGATCATGGAGCAGGAGGAGGACGTCAAGAAGCTGGCCCAGCAGTTCGCCGACGCCCGCTCGATGCTCTTCATCGGCCGCGTCCGGGGCTACCCGGTGGCCCGCGAGGCGTCCCTGAAGCTCAAGGAGGTCTCGTACATCCACGCCGAGGCCTACCCCGCCTCCGAGCTCAAGCACGGCCCGCTGGCCCTGATCGAGCCGGCCCTGCCGACCGTGGCGATCGTCCCCGACGACGACCTGCTGGAGAAGAACCGCGCCGCCATGGAGGAGATCAAGGCCCGCAGCGGCAAGATCCTCGCGGTGGCCCACCAGCACCAGGAGAAGGCCGACGAGACGATCGTCGTCCCGAAGAACGAGGACGAGCTGGACCCGATCCTGATGGGCATCCCGCTCCAGCTCCTCGCCTACCACACGGCGCTGGCCCTCGGCCGCGACATCGACAAGCCCCGCAACCTCGCCAAGTCGGTGACGGTGGAGTAGAAGCCTTCCCGCAAGGGGCGCGGGGAACTGCGCGAGCAACCCCAACGCCCGCGCACCGGCCGACGAACGACAACGGACCCCCACGTGCTGCCACCACGCACGGGGGGTCCGTTTCATCGCCGGGAAGCCGCCCAACTCCCCGGCCGGCGCAGCTGACCGGTGGCCGTCACACCCCGGCCGGCAGCGCGTCGCGGAAGTGCCGTCGGCCAGTGCGCCTGAGCCGCGGTCGCCGGTGTGAGGGACAGCGCCGCCAGGGCGAACAGCAGCAGGAACAGCCCCGCTCGTACGGGGCGATTGACGCCGCGTCAGAGGTCGAGACACCGTCGATCACGGCGGTGTTGCCCAGCCCGAAGGCCAACAGGGTGATGCCCGGGGCGAGTCGACCGGCCACGGTCGTGGTGCCGCTTCCCGCGGAGACGTCTTCGTCCACGGCGGGCTCCCTTCGCGCAACTGCGGTCGTGCGGTGTTCCGTATATGCCCTTCACAAGGGCACAAACACCTCTACGCGCGAGTAGATTCGCGCGTGCACAAGGGAGTTGGCCGACTGCGGCCGGATCAGGGGATGACGATCACGGGCCGCTGCGCCCGCTTGGCGAGCCGCCCGGCGACGGAGCCGAAGATGCGGCCCACGATGCCGTGCGTGGACCCGACGACGATGGCGTCGGCCTCGTACTCCCGCCCGACCTCTTCGAGTTCGTGGCAGATGTCGCCGCCGCGCTCCACCAGGATCCAGGGCACCTCGGCGAGGTAGTCCGCACAGGCCAGCTCCAGACCGAGCACCTCCGTGCGGTGGTCCGGGACGTCCACGAAGACGGGCGGCTCGCAGCCGGCCCACACGGTGGTCGGCAGCCGGTTGGCGACATGAACGATGATCAGGCCCGACCCGGAGCGATGGGCCATGCCGATCGCGTAGGCCAGGGCGCGCTCGCTGGACGTGGAGCCGTCGAAGCCGACCACGACCCCGTGCTTGAAGGCGGGATCGCAGGAATGGCGTGGCTCTTCCGCCGCCAGGGGCTCGGCCGCCGTGGGATCGGCGACGGGCCGCTTGCGGTCCGCGGGTTCGAAGAATTCGTGACCGGCCATGGCTGTCTCGGCGTTGTGATCCTTTGATGGGTGGCCCGCGAGCGGAGCTCGCTGACGAGTGCAGCGGTGAGCGGCGGAGCTGTGTCCGGGAATGGTCTTC
The DNA here is from genome assembly GCF_044540565.1 of Streptomyces sp. NPDC085931. NCBI lineage: Bacteria > Bacillati > Actinomycetota > Actinomycetes > Kitasatosporales > Streptomycetaceae > Streptomyces > Streptomyces sp. NPDC085931. Next base: position 242,774 of record NZ_JBITSK010000011.1, on the reverse strand, counting down.
CCAAGCCCTTACCCTCAAGGGTACGGCGGCACGCCTCCTTAGCCCAGATCCCGCCCGCCGTGCGTGCGGGTTCCAGGGAGCATGCACGAGCCGACGCCCGTAACGCAATGGTTGCTGCGCTGTACAGGCGGTTTGCACGGGATTCACTTACCCGCGGGGGTGATCCGGCCGCACAGTGACCGACGTCCCGGCCGCGCGTTGATCTCCGTGAGCCACGCCACAGGGAGCACACCATGTCCGGACCCCGTCCCGCCTCCGAGGCGGGCCGCGCGACCCCGCCGCCGCGGGACAGCGCCACGGAGGTGGTCCGCTGGGCGGCCTTCAGCTGTCTGCTCGTCCCGGTCGTGCTCCTCGCCTACGGCACCTCGCTCGCCGGCGCCGCCGGCACGGCCCTCGGCCTCGCCGCCGTCACGGGCGCGTGCCGGGTCCTGCTGCGCCAGTCCGAGCGGGGCGCGGCCCGGCTGGCCGCCGAGGACCGGGCGCCCCACCGGGGCCGGCGCCACCGCACCGGAACGGGGTCGCACCGGGGCGGACGGCACACTGGAGGGGATACACCGGTCGGTTGACCGGTTTCCGTGCACGCGCACGGCGGTTTTCAGCCAACTTCCGGCACCCCCGCATCCCCCTGCCGGAACACCCCCCAACCCCCGTTCGACCTGCACGGAAAGGGCCTCAGGGGCCCTGCGCACCCTACGTGGATTGGCCACCGCGACAAGGCGCACTTCCCTGCACGCCCCACGAGTGCAACGCTTCGTGATCGAATGCTTCACGCCAAGTTGCCAAGTCGACAATGTGCCGAGTGCCGAACCGGCCACTCCGGCACGACGGGACACAGTAGATTCGATCTTGACTGTCTACGGCGGGGGACTCGTGCAGGACCGAGGGGAAACGTGCAGGAGCGACACAACCGAGGAGCCGCGACCACCGAGGGGGGCTTAGCAGTATGAGCCACGACTCCACTGCCGCGCCGGAAGCCGCGGCCCGGAAACTCTCCGGGCGACGCCGCAAGGAGATCGTCGCGGTGCTGCTGTTCAGCGGCGGCCCCATCTTCGAGAGTTCCATACCGTTGTCGGTGTTCGGGATCGACCGCCAGGACGCCGGCGTGCCGCGCTACCGACTGCTGGTGTGCGGCGGTGAGGACGGCCCACTGCGGACCACAGGGGGCCTGGAACTCACCGCACCGCATGGCCTGGAGGCGATCTCGCGCGCGGGCACGGTCGTCGTGCCCGCCTGGCGCTCGATCACCTCACCGCCACCGGACGAGGCGCTCGACGCGCTGCGCCGCGCCCACGAGGAGGGTGCCCGCATCGTCGGGCTGTGCACCGGCGCCTTCGTCCTCGCGGCGGCGGGCCTGCTGGACGGCCGCCCGGCGACGACACACTGGATGTACGCGCCGACGCTGGCCAAGCGCTACCCGTCCGTGCACGTCGATCCACGGGAACTCTTCGTGGACGACGGCGACGTGCTCACGTCGGCGGGCACGGCGGCCGGAATCGATCTCTGTCTGCACATCGTGCGGACGGACCACGGCAACGAGGCGGCCGGGGCCCTGGCCCGCCGCCTGGTGGTCCCACCGCGCCGGTCCGGCGGGCAGGAGCGCTACCTCGACAGGTCTTTACCCGAGGAGATCGGCGCCGACCCGCTCGCCGAGGTCGTCGCCTGGGCGCTGGAGCACCTCCACGAGCAGTTCGACGTGGAGACCCTGGCGGCACGCGCGTACATGAGCCGGCGTACGTTCGACCGCCGCTTCCGCTCGCTGACCGGGAGCGCGCCGCTGCAGTGGCTGATCACGCAGCGGGTGCTCCAGGCGCAGCGCCTGCTGGAGACGTCGGACTACTCGGTGGACGAGGTGGCGGGCCGCTGCGGCTTCCGCTCACCGGTGGCTCTGCGCGGCCACTTCCGCCGCCAGCTGGGCTCGTCCCCGGCCGCCTACCGGGCGGCGTACCGCGCCCGGCGCCCGCAGGGCGAGCGGCCCCAGGACAGCGAGGCCGCCCCGGGCGGCTCCGGGCCCGGCGTCCAGGGCCACCCCGGCCACGGCGGGCACCCCGGCCAGTCCGGCCAGTCACCGGCCCCGCTGCACCCGGAGCACCCGGTTCCGCTCCAGTCCCGCCGTACGGCGGCCGCGAGCGCGGTCGGAGCGTCCCCGGCCCTGTCGGCCAGCCTCCCGGGCCAGCGCAGCGCGACGTGAACGGCCGGCGGGGCCCGCGAGGAGCACACCTCCTCGCGGGCCCCGCCGCTTTTCCCCGGGCGGCGGAGTCCGCAGGGCCCCCGGGCGCGGGGCCCCTGCGCCCTTCCGACGGGCAGACCGCGGGCATGATCGCGCGCGCCCCGCCGCCTCACCTCTCGTGTCCCCCGTTCCCCACGGCCCCCGCCCGTCATTGCCCCACGGCCGGTCCGGCCCGGGCCGGGGCGCCGTAAGGTGAGGGACATGAACGATCGCATGGTGTGGATCGACTGCGAGATGACCGGCCTCTCGCTGTCGGACGACGCGCTCATCGAGGTGGCCGCCCTCGTCACGGACTCCGAGCTGAACGTGCTCGGCGACGGCGTGGACATCGTCATCCGGCCGCCGGAGCGGGCGCTGGAGACGATGCCGGAGGTGGTGCGTCAGATGCACACCGCGTCCGGGCTGCTCGACGAGCTGCCCAACGGCACGACGCTGAAGGACGCCGAGGAGCAGGTGCTGGCGTACGTGAGGGAGTTCGTCAAGGAGCCGGGCAAGGCCCCGCTGTGCGGCAACTCCGTCGGCACCGACCGCGGCTTCCTGCTGCGCGACATGCCGACGCTGGAGAACTACCTCCACTACCGCATCGTCGACGTGTCGTCGATCAAGGAGCTGGCCCGCCGCTGGTACCCGCGGGCGTACTTCAACAGTCCGCAGAAGAACGGCAACCACCGCGCGCTCGCCGACATCCGCGAGTCCATCGCCGAGCTGCGCTACTACCGCGAGGCCGTCTTCGTCCCGCAGCCCGGACCCGACTCCGACACGGCCAAGTCGATCGCGGCGAAGCACGTCCTGCCTGCTCAGTAGGTACGCGAGGGGCCCGACGGGGGCCGCCCGGAAAGCCGGGCGCGAGCACCCCTTCGGACCCTGTACACTTTTTCTCGGCCGGTCGGGGAACACACTGATCTCCACGCCGGTCATGGTGGGTGTAGCTCAGCTGGTAGAGCACCTGGTTGTGGTCCAGGATGCCGCGGGTTCGAGTCCCGTCACTCACCCTCGATGACGAAGGGGCCGACCCGGGAGACCGGGTCGGCCCCTTCGTCGTGTCCTCTCTGGGTCAACGCCGTCCGGCACAGGCGCCCTTGGCCCTCCCCTCGGCGGGGCCGGCCTCAGGACGACGACCGCGGCACCAGCTCCGTGGCCAGGACCAGCTGCCGCCGCTCCAGTCCCCGGGACGCGAGCGGGCGGCGGTCGGCGATCTCCGTCAGCAGCAGGTCGATCATCCGGCGGCCCATCTCCTCGATGGGCTGGCGGACGCTGGTGAGCGGCGGATCCAGATGACGCGCTATGGCCGAGTCGTCGTAGCCGACGAGCGCCACGTCGTCCGGGATGCGGCGCCCCGCCTCGCGCAGCGCCTGGCGCGCGCCGGCCGCCGTGACGTCCGACGCGGCGAAGACCGCGTCCACGTCCGGCCGGCGCTCCAGCAGCGCCGCCATCGCGCGGCGGCCGCCCTCCTCCGTGAAGTCACCGCCCTCGATCAGCGACTCGTCCACCTCGTGCCCCGCGTCGCTCAGCGCCGCGCGGTAGCCGTCGACACGGCGCTGGGCACCGTAGACGTCCACCCGGCCGGTGATGTGGGCTATCCGGCTGCGGCCACGGGACAGCAGGTGCTCCACGGCCTGGCGGGCGCCCCCGTAGTTGTCCGAGTCGACCGACGGCAGGGACTCCGCCGCCGAGCGCGGGCCGCTGATCACGGCGGGGATCTCCAGCTGCGCCAGCAGGTCGGGCAGCGGATCGTCCGCGTGCACCGAGACCAGCAGGACGCCGTCCACCCGGTGGGCCGCCAGGTACTGGGCGAGCCGCTGCCGCTCCCGGTCGCTGCCCGCGAAGATCAGCAGCAGCTGCATCTCCGTCTCGGACAGCTCCGCGCCGACGCCCTTGAGCATGTCGGAGAAGTACGGCTCGGCGAAGAACCGGGTCTCCGGCTCGGGCACGACCAGCGCGATGGCGTCCGTGCGGTTGGCGGCCAGGGCGCGCGCCGCGGTGTTGGGCACGTAGCCGAGCTCCGCCACCGCCGCCTCGACGGCCGCGCGCGTGGCGTCGCTGACCCGGGGCGAGCCGTTGATCACCCGGGAGACCGTGCCGCGGCCGACACCGGCGCGCGCCGCCACCTCTTCGAGGGTGGGCCGGCCACCGCTTCGGCCCCGCGCTCCGTGGCTTGCCATGGGCTCCGCCTTCCCGTCCAGACCCGCACTCTGCGGCTGGCCTGGAATTTAACAGGCCCGCCGGCTCCGGTGACCGGTACCGACGGCTTGCCGCCCGGCCTTCCGCTTCCGCCCGGCGCACAGCTACCGCGGGCGCCCGACTGGCTTGATACTGCCGACCGGGCACTCAAGGAAGCCCGGCCGCGGTCCAGTTAACGTCCCGATAACTGAACGCATCTCTCCCTGTCCGGTCCCTTGACACCCCCGCTCCGACCCGCGAACCTTCAACACATCACTGGTGGGAGCGCTCCCACAGTACCTGACACATACACAACCCGCACGTTCCCCGCCCGAGCCGCAGCGAGTGAAAAAACGGGTCCAACAATGCAGTTGGCCGGGGGGTCGGCACGTCAGGGCAACAGGAGGACGACATGCGAGCACGCATCCGAACCGCCCGCAAGGCGATGGCCGTCGCGGCCGTCGCGTCGCTGGGCGCCGGGCTGCTGGCCGGCTGTGCCGACGACGGTGGAGACGACAGCTCCGGCTCGTCGTCAGGCGGCAAGGGCAAGACCACGATCACCCTCGGACTCTTCGGCACGATGGGCTTCAAGGAAGCCGGTCTCTACGCCGAGTACGAGAAGCTCAACCCGAAGATCAAGATCGCCGAGAACGTCGTCGAGCGGAACGAGAACTACTACCCGGCGCTGCTGAACCACCTGACCACCAACAGCGGCCTGCAGGACGTCCAGGCCGTCGAGGTCGGCAACATCGCCGAGATCGTCAACACCCAGGCCGCCAAGCTGGAGGACCTCTCCAAGGTCTCGGGCGTGGACAAGGCCGACTGGCTGGACTGGAAGTGGCAGCAGGCCACCACCAAGGACGGCCAGACGATCGGCCTCGGCACCGACATCGGCCCGATGGCGATCTGCTACCGCAAGGACCTCTTCGAGAAGGCCGGCCTGCCCACCGACCGCGCGGAGGTCGGCAAGCTGTGGGCGGGCGACTGGGGCAAGTTCGTCGACGCCGGCGAGCGGTACAAGAAGAACGGCCCCGAGGGCACGACCTTCATGGACTCCCCCGGCGGTCTGATCAACGCGATCCTCAGCAGTGAGAAGGAGAAGTTCTACGACGCCTCCGGCAAGGTCGTCTACAAGACCAACCCGGCCGTCAAGAACGCCTTCGACCTGACCGCCGAGGCCGCCGAGAAGGGCCTGGTCGGCGCGCAGACCCAGTTCCAGCCGGCCTGGGACCAGACGATCGCGAACAACAAGTTCGCCGCGATGGCCTGCCCGCCGTGGATGCTCGGCTACATCAAGGGCAAGTCGCAGCCCGACGCCAAGGGCAAGTGGGACGTGGCCGTGGCGCCCAAGTCCGGCAACTGGGGCGGCTCCTTCCTGACCGTGCCGAAGAACGGCAAGAACGTCGAGGAGGCCAAGAAGCTGGTCGCCTGGCTGACCGCGCCCGAGCAGCAGGCGAAGCTGTTCAAGGTGCAGGGCAGCTTCCCGAGCGCGCAGGCCGCCTTCGACAGCCCCGAGGTCACGGGCGCCAAGAACGACATGACCGGCGACGCCCCCATCGGTGAGATCTTCGCCGAGGCCGCCAAGCAGATCCCGGTCCAGGTCATCGGCCCGAAGGACCAGATCATCCAGCAGGGTCTGACGGACAACGGCGTCATCCTCGTCACGAAGGGCAAGTCCGCGAAGGAGGCCTGGGAGACGGCGACGAAGACCATCGACAACAACCTGGACCAGTGACCCGCATGGCCACCCGTCACGACACCGCCGCGCCCCCCGCAAAGGAGGGGGGCGCGGCCCCGGGCCGCCCGCCCGCCGCTCCCGTCTCCGAGCAGGAGCAGCGTCACCGGGCCAAGCTCTCCCGCCGCTGGCAGCGGGACGTGCGCTGGAGCCCGTACGCCTTCGTCTCGCCGTTCTTCCTGCTGTTCGTGGCCTTCGGCCTGTTCCCGCTGATCTACACGGGATGGGCCTCGCTGCACCAGGTGGAGCTGACCGCGCCCACCGACATGAACTGGGTCGGGCTGCGCAACTACACCCGCATCTTCGACGACGAGTTCTTCTGGAACGCGGCGAAGAACACCCTGACCATCGGCATCATCTCCACCGTCCCGCAGCTGCTGATGGCGATGGGCATCGCCCACATCCTCAACTACAAGCTGCGCGCCTCGACCTTCTACCGGGTCGCGATGCTCGCCCCGTACGCCACCTCGATCGCCGCCGCCTCCCTGGTGTTCGTGCTGCTCTTCGGGCGTGACTACGGCATGATCAACTGGGCGCTGGACTTCGTGGGCGTCGACCCGGTCGACTGGCAGGGCGACAAGTGGCCCTCGCAGATCGCCGTCTCGACGATCATCATCTGGCGGTGGACCGGCTACAACGCGCTGATCTACCTGGCCGCGATGCAGGCGATCCCGCAGGACCTGTACGAGTCGGCCGCGCTGGACGGGGCGAGCCGCTGGCAGCAGTTCCTGCACGTCACGCTGCCGTCGCTGCGTCCGACGATCCTGTTCACGGCCGTGGTGTCGACCATCGGTGCCAGCCAGGTCTTCGGCGAGCCGCTGCTGTTCGACGCCAACAAGGGCGCCTCCGGCGGTGCGGAGCACCAGTTCCAGACGCTCGGCCTGTACCTGTACGAGCAGGGCTGGGTGAACCAGCACCTGGGCCGTGCCTCGGCGATCGCCTGGACGATGTTCCTGATCCTGATCGTCATCGGCATCGTCAACTACGTCATCTCGCGCCGGCTGCGCGCCAGTAGTTAGGAGGTGTGGCCGTGACGACGACTGTGACGCCCCCCGAGACCTCGCCCGCCCGGCAGGCCAAGCGTTCGCGCCTGCCGAAGTCGGCGCGGGCCGGCGGAACCCTGCACGGCGGTCCGATCGCGTACGCGATCCTGATCCTGTTCACGATCGTGTCGCTGTTCCCGCTGGTGTGGACCGCGATCGCCGCCTCCCGTGACAACCAGCGCCTGGCGCAGACGCCGCCGCCGTTCTGGTTCGGCTCCAACCTGTTCAAGAACCTGGAGATCGCCTGGACGGACGCCAACCTGGGCGAGGCGTTCCTCAACACCACGATCGTGGCGGGCATCTCGGCCCTCACCATCGTCGTGCTGTCGACGATCGCCGGGTTCGCCTTCGCCAAGCTGCGCTTCAAGGGCCGCAACGCGCTGATGCTGATCGTCATCGGCACGATGATGGTGCCGCCGCAGCTGAGCGTGATCCCGCTGTACATGATGGTCGCCAAGCTGGACTGGACCGACCAGCTCCAGGCGGTGATCTTCCCGTCGCTGGTGAGCGCGTTCGGTGTGTTCTTCATGCGGCAGTACCTGCTCCAGGCGCTGCCCGACGAGATCATCGAGGCCGCCCGGGTGGACGGCGCGAGCAGCTGGCGGGTGGTGTGGCACGTGGTGTTCCCCGCCGCCCGGCCCGCGATGGCGGTGCTCGGCATGCTGATGTTCGTGCAGACCTGGAACGACTTCCTGTGGCCGTTCCTGGTGCTCACCCAGACCGGCAACCCGACCGTCCAGGTCGCCGTGGCCGGCCTCGGCCGCGGCTACACGCCCGACCAGTCCCTGATCATGGCGGGCGCGCTGCTGGGCACGCTGCCGCTGCTGCTGGTCTTCGCGATCTTCGGCAAGCAGATCGTGGGCGGCATCATGCAGGGCGCCGTCAAGGGCTGACGCCCTGTCCCCAGGGGCCGGGCCGGCACCGCTCCGGCCCCTCCCCTTCCCTCCCTCCTCTTCCTCTCCTCCTCCCCCTCCACCGTCGGTCTCCACGACCCCAATGGGAGCGCTTCCATGCCTGACTCCGAGAACCCGGCCACCCCGGTGACCTTCCCTCCCGCCTTCCTCTGGGGCGCGGCGACCTCCGCGTACCAGATCGAGGGCGCGGTGCGGGAGGACGGCCGTACGCCGTCGATCTGGGACACCTTCAGCCATACGCCGGGCAAGACGGCCGGCGGTGACCACGGTGACATCGCTGTCGACCACTACCACCGCTACCGCGAGGACGTGGCGCTGATGGCGGAGCTGGGCCTGGGCGCCTACCGCTTCTCCGTCTCGTGGTCGCGGGTGCAGCCGACCGGGCGGGGCCCGGCCGTGCAGAAGGGCCTGGACTTCTACCGCCGGCTGGTGGACGAGCTGCTGTCCAAGGGCATCAAGCCGGCCGTCACGCTCTACCACTGGGACCTGCCGCAGGAGCTGGAGGACGCGGGCGGCTGGCCGGAGCGCGACACGGCGTACCGGTTCGCCGAGTACGCGCAGATCGTCGGCGAGGCCCTGGGCGACCGGGTGGAGCAGTGGATCACGCTCAACGAGCCGTGGTGCAGCGCGTTCCTGGGCTACGCCTCCGGGGTGCACGCGCCGGGCCGGACGGATCCGGCGGCGTCGCTGCGTGCCGCCCACCACCTGAACCTGGCGCACGGGCTGGGCGCGTCCGCGCTCCGGTCGGCGATGCCGGCCCGCAACTCGGTGGCGCTCAGCCTCAACTCCTCGGTGGTGCGGCCGCTTTCGCAGGACCCGGCGGACCTGGCGGCGGCCCGCCGCATCGACGACCTGGCCAACGGCGTCTTCCACGGGCCGATCCTGCACGGCGCCTACCCGGAGACGCTGTACGAGGCGACGGCGAGCCTCACGGACTGGGACTACGTCCTCGACGGCGACCTGGCGCTGATCCACCAGCCGCTGGACGCGCTGGGCCTCAACTACTACACGCCCGCCCTGGTGTCGGCGGCGGACGCGTCGGCGAAGGCGCCGCGGGCCGACGGGCACGGGTCGAGCGAGCACTCGCCGTGGCCGGCCGCGGACGACGTCGCCTTCCACCAGACGCCCGGCGACCGCACCGAGATGGGCTGGACGATCGACCCGACCGGCCTGCACGAGCTGATCATGCGCTACACCCGGGAGGCGCCGGGCCTGCCGCTGTACATCACCGAGAACGGCGCGGCCTACGACGACAAGATGGACTCCGACGGCCGGGTGCACGACCCGGAGCGGGTCGCCTACCTGCACGGCCACCTGGCGGCGGTCCGCCGGGCGATCTCCGACGGCGCGGACGTCCGGGGCTACTTCCTGTGGTCCCTGATGGACAACTTCGAGTGGGCGTACGGCTACGGCAAGCGCTTCGGCGCGGTGTACGTGGACTACGCGACGCTGGAGCGCACGCCGAAGACCAGCGCCCTCTGGTACGCGCAGGCGGCGCGGACGGGGACGCTGCCGGCGGTCGACGCGGTCTGACCGGGGACGGGGGGCGGGGCGCGGCACGATCAGGGTGGTGCCGCGCCCCGGTCACGCCTCGGCCCGTGCCGGCGCCGGGAGGGACGAGCCGTCGCCCCACCGGCGCCGCGTCACCGCTCCTTGCGCCCAGTGCCGCCACGCGCCGGGTGTCGAAGCGTGACCGGCCCGGGGGCCGAAGCCTCAGGTCGGTCGGGCACCGGTGCCTCGGGTCAGCCCGGGCCGCGCCTCAGGCCCGGGTCTCTCAGACCAGGCCGGGGTCGAAGCATCAGGTCGGTCCGGAGGCGGTGGTCGGTCTGCCGCGTCGTCGGCGCCGCAGTTGCCGGTGGCCTCCGCGGGACGGGGCGCGCCCGTCCAGCTGGATCCAGATCCGCACCTCGGTCCCGCCGAGCACCGAGGAGCCGATACGCACGTCGCCGCCGGTGGACTCCGCGAGCCGGCGCACGATGTCGAGGCCGAGCCCGGTCGAGCCGTCGCTGCCGGAGCCGCGCCCCCGCGCCATGGCGGCCTCGGGGTCGGGTATGCCGGGTCCCGCGTCGGACACGAGAACGATCACCGCGTCCTCGGCGTTGTGCACGTCGACCGCGAAGGCCGTGCCCTCCGGGGTGTGCCGGAAGACGTTGCCGAGCAGCGCGTCCAGCGCGGCGGCCAGGTCGGCGCGCGCCACGGGGATGCGCACCGGCCCCTCGGCCCCGGCCACCCGCCACTTGCGGCCCTCGTCCTCCGCGAGCGCGGACCAGAACGCCATCCGCTCCCGCACCACCTCGGCCGCGTCGCAGCCCGCGCCCGGGCCCGCCGCGGCCGTCTGGGGCTTGGCCTCCCGGGCCGTACGGATGATGGTGTCGACCTCGCGCTCCAGCTGCGCGACCGCGGTCCGGGTCTGCTCAGCGGCCGGTCCCTCGCCGAGCGAGGCGGTGTTGAGCCGCAGCACGGTCAGGGGCGTGCGCAGCCGGTGGGACAGATCGGCCGCCAGCTCCCGCTCGTTGGCCAGGAGTTGCACGACCTGGTCGGCCATCGAGTTGAACGCGGCCGCCGCGAGCCGCAGTTCGCTCGGCCCCTCCTCCGGGACACGGGCGCCGAGCTTGCCCTCGCCCAGTTCGCGCGCCCCCTCGACCAGGCGCCGGGCGGGCAGGACCATGCGCACACCGAGCCGGTCGGCCACCGCGACGGAGCCGACGACCAGCGCGAGACCGACCCCGGCGAGCACCGCCCAGGCCGTGCCCACGCCGTTGGTGACCTCGGACTCCGGCACGTAGACCTCGACGACGGCGATCTCGCCGGTGCTGAGCGCGACCGGCTGGAGCAGCGTGGAGCCGCCGCGAACGCCGGTGGTGGAGGCGCGGCCGAGTCTGCGGACGGCCGCTATGTCCTGGTCGGCGGCGCGCTGCCGCCCGAGTTCGAGGGCGCGCTGGCCGTCGCCCGCGGGGATGTGCACGGCCATCCCGGCGTCGGAGCCGGCCGCGGCGACGACCCGCTCCAGCTGGTCCCGGTCGGTGGTGATGGACAGGGCGGGGGCGACGGCCGCGGCCTCCCGCTCGGCGTTGGAGAAGGCACGGTCCCGGGCCATCTCGCGGATGACGAGGCCGAGCGGCACGGCGAACGCCAGCACGACCATCGTGGTCACGGCCAGCGACACCTTGACCAGGGCCCACCTCATCGCGGTGCCTCCGCCCCCGGCGGTTCGAGCTTCACGCCGACGCCCCGCAGGGTGTGCAGATAACGGGGGTTGGCGGCCGTCTCGCCCAGTTTCCGCCGGAGCCAGGACAGATGGACGTCGATGGTCTGGTCGTCGCCGTAGGACTGCTGCCAGACCTCGGCGAGCAGTTCCTTGCGCGGGACGACGACTCCGGGGCGGCGGGCCAGGAAGGCCAGCAGGTCGAACTCGCGGCGGGTGAGGTCCAGGCGCGCGCCGTCCAACTCCGCCTGCCGGCGCAGCGGGTCGACGGTCAGGCCGCCGACCCTGAGCACGGGGGACGGCTCCGTCTCCCCGGCACGAGAGCGGGCGCGGCGCAGCACGGCGGCCATGCGGGCCGAGAGGTGTTCGACCGAGAAGGGCTTGGTGAGGTAGTCGTCCGCGCCGGCGTTCAGCAGCCGGACGATCTCCGTCTCGTCGTCCCGGGCGGTGGCGATGATCACCGGTACGTCCGTGATACCGCGCAGCATCTTCAGGGCCTCGGACCCGTCGAGATCGGGCAGTCCGAGGTCCAGCACGACCACGTCGAAGCGGAAATGGGCGACCTCGCGCAGCGCTTCCAGCGCCGTCCCGACACTGCGCACGGTGTGCGAGGCGTCGGTCAGATGCCGGATGAGCGCCGAGCGTACGAACGGGTCGTCCTCGACCACGAGCACACTTGCCATGCGCCGCACCGTACGCCATCCCGAACAGCCGGGTGCGGGCCTGTGGACAACTTCCGTGGTGGGGACAACGAGTGCACCCGGAGGGTTGGTGTGTGGACAACGCGTGGGGCCGGTGAGGCAGGATGGCCCGCGATGCGCAGAGGACTCGTTCACGTACTGGCCTGGCTGCTCGCCACGGGCGCGGCGGTCACGCTGTCGTGGTGGGGTGTCCACACGGTGATGGCGGGCACGGCCTACGATCCGCCGCGGGCCCTGCCCATCAAGGCCGCCGAGGCGAGGGAGCCCGAGCCGGCGCCGCCGGCCACACCGCGGGAGCGGACACCCGAGCCGCGGCGGACGCCGTCGAGCCCGCCGCCCACGACGCCGAAGCCGGCCCCCTCCCCCACCCGGGCCCCCAGCCCCTCCCCCTCACCGGCGGCCACCGGCCGGGTCAAGAGCTACGACACCGACGGCGGCCGGGCGGTGTTCGACCTCGGGACGGCGTCCGCCTCCCTCGTGTCGGCGACTCCCGGCGCGGGCTGGTCGATGCAGGTGTGGAAGACGGAGTCGTGGATCCGCGTGGAGTTCTCCCGGGGCGCCGAGCGCGTGTCGGTGTTCTGCACCTGGCACGACGGGCCGCCGCGCGTGGAGATCGGAACCTACTGACCGCCGCCCCTGGAGTCATCGGAACACCGAGGCGGGCGGGGCCGGCGACGCCACCGCCGCGCGGTCCGTCACGGGCACGGCCCCACCGGTGAAGTCGGTGAGCGCCCTGCCGTGCTCGACCCGGCCGGGGTGCGGGTCGGAGGCGGCGCGGCGGGTCAGCTCGGCGATCGGCAGCGGCGCGTCGGAGGCGACCAGGACGGCGTTGCCGAAGCGTCTGCCGCGCAGCACCGCCGGGTCCGCGACCAGCGCGAGCTGCTCGAAGCGGGCGGCGGCGGTGGCGATCTGGCCGCGCAGGTGGGTCAGCGGCGGACCGTCGGCGAGGTTGGCGGCGTGCACCCCGCCCGGCTTGAGGGCCCTGCGGACGTCGTCGAGGAACTCGGCCGAGGTCAGGTGGGCCGGGGTCCGGGCCCCGCTGAACACGTCGGTGATGACGAGGTCGGCCCAGCCGTCGGGCACCTTGGCGAGTCCCTCGCGGGCGTCGGTGGAGCGCACCCGGATGCGTGCGGCGGGGTCCAGGGGGAGTTCGCGGCGCACGAGCCGGACGAGGGCCGCGTCGCGTTCGACGACCTGCTGGGTGGAGCGGGGGCGGGTGGCGGCGATGTAGCGGGCGAGGGTGAACGCGCCGCCCCCGAGGTGCACGGCGTGCAGCGGCCGGCCCGGCGGGGCGACGAGGTCGATGACGTGGCCGAGGCGGCGCTGGTACTCGAAGGACAGGTACGCCGGGTCGTCCGGGTCGACGTGCGACTGCGGGGCTCCGTCGATCACCAGGGTCCGGGCGCGGGGCCGGTCGCGGTCGGGTACGAGCTCGGCGAGCCCGCCGTCCACGCGCTCGGCGACGGCTTCCTCGTCGGCCTGCCGGCGCCGGCCGCTCCTGGACTTTCCCATGGGGTCATTATCGGGTCGCCCGGCAAGCGGACCGTACGCCCGCCGGAACGCGGCCCCGCCCCGGTGGCGGCCGCCTCAGCGGCAGCTGTCGGCCGCCTCGATCGTGCGGGCGGCCTCCCCCAGGGCCCTGCGCAGCACCGCCGGGTCCGTCGCGAGATCCGCCTCGCCCGGCGGCAGCAGCCAGTCCGAGCCCTCGACCGGGGGCCGGGGCGCGAGGGTCGGTCCGCGTCCGTCGGTCCCCGTGCAGGTGCTTCCCGGCACGTCCCAGGCCGCGGCCGTCCCCGGCGGGACGAGGAAGCCGAGCGTGCCGCCCCCGTCGTCGTGCAGCACGGGCCCGACGGCCTCTCCCGGTCCGCGCCGCAGGATGTCGACCGCCTCCAGCCCTTGCCGCGCCGGCACCGTCACCACATCGCAGCCCACCGCCGGTGTGCTCGGCGGCGTACGAGGATCGTTGATCCGGCTGGTTCCCATCCCGGCCTCCACCACGAGAACCCCTGCTTGGACGAGCGGTCGGGAGACGGGGGCCTCCTCCCGGTCCACCGGGTTCAACGCGGCGGCCCGTCAACGGCTACGGCGGAAGTCAGCCGCAAAGGATGGCAGTTCATGGCAGATCACGGAGGAGATATCCGGTTTGTAGCCAAACCCAGCGTGAGGAGTCCGGCACAGCAGGTACGTTCTTGCTCGCCGGACACAGGGCCGGCGAGGGGGGTGAACCACCCCAACTCGCCATGGTTCCGGCATGGTTCGACGGTTCGCACGAGAGGACCCGGCCATGGCGTCGTCAGCGGTGACCTCGTCCCGTCCCGACCGGCCGGCACGGCCGAATCTCGCCTTCCGGCGGCTGCGCGGGCAGCGCTCACCGGCCGAGTTCGCCGCGGCGATCCGCCGGGCCGCCCTGGAGATCGGCGAGCAGGTCAGCTGCGACGCTCGCTACATCGGCCGGGTCGAGGCGGGTGAGATCCGCTGCCCCAACTACGCGTACGAACGGGTGTTCCTGCACATGTTCCCGGGCCGCACACTCACCGACCTGGGGTTCGCGCCCCGCTCATCGGTACGCGGACGCCGGGCGCGCGACACCGACGACGCGCCCTGGACGCGCACCACGAACCGGGCGGACGCCACGCGTGAGACCAGCGGGGCGTGCGAGCCGTATGAAACGCAGCACCCGTACGACCCGCACCACCCGCACGACACCGACGAGGAGAGCGACGTGCTACGTCGCGCATTCATGACCGGCTCAGGCGCCACGGTGGCCGCCGCCTCCCTGGGGCCCGCCGGCCTCGCCCCCGACGCCTCGGCGGCTCAGCGCCCCGCGCGCCGCGCCGGGACGAGCGAGGCGGGCGCCCTGGAAGAAGCCGTGCGGCGGATCCGGCTGCTGGACGACCGGCACGGCGCCGACGGCCTCTACCGCCGCGCGGCCGCCCCGCTGCGCGCCGCCTACGCCCTGCTGGACGCCGGGGCGACCCGGCGGACGACGGCGGACCGGCTCTACTCGGGCGCCGGGGAACTGGCCATCTCGGTCGGCTGGCTGGCCCACGACTCGGGTCGCTTCGACGACGCCCGCTCCCACTACGCCGAGGCCCTGGCGACCGCCCGGATGACGGACGACCCGGGCCTGGAGGCGCACGCCTTCTGCAACACGGCCTTCCTCGCGCGCGACGCGGGCCGGCCGCGCGAGGCGGTCCGGGCCGCCCAGGCCGCGCAGCGCGCCGCCCGTCCGGTGGGCTCGGCCCGGCTGATGTCGCTGCTGGCACTGCGCGAGGCGGGCGGCTGGGCCGGCCTCGCCGACCGCGCCGGCTGCGAACAGGCCCTGGCCCGCGCCCAGGCCCTCTTCGAGCGGGGCCCCTCGGACGCGGACCCCGAGTGGATGAGCTTCTACGGCGAGGCCGAGCTGGAGGGCCTGGAGGCGCAGTGCTGGTCCACGCTGGGCGACTGGCCCCGCGCGGCACGGCACGCGCGGCGGGCGGCCGGGCTGCAGGACCCGCACTTCACGCGGAACATCGCGCTGTACACCGCGGAACTGGCGGACGACCTCGCGCGCGGCGGACGCCCCGACGAGGCCGCGACAGCGGGGATGCGGGTGCTGGACCTGCTGGAGGAGGTCCAGTCGTCCCGGATCCAGACGATGCTCGCGGCCACGGCACGGGTGCTCCGGCCGCACCGGCGGGCTTCGGGGGTCTCGGCCTTCCTGGACCGCTACGCCGCCCCGCCCCGAACGCCCTGAGCCGGGCCCGCCCGTCCCTCGCGCCCTCCGGGCGGGCGCGGGGACGTCGCGGCCAGGCCCTAGGCGAGGTGACCGAGGTCGTTCCAGCTCTCGATCGCGGGTTCGCCGTAGGCCCAGCCGAGCACCGACAGGGAGGTCGGGTTCAGCCGTATCCGGGCCGCGAAGTCGAGGGGGAGGCCCAGCCAGCGGGCGCCGATCGCGCGCAGGATGTGTCCGTGGGCGAAGAGCAGGACGTCGCGGTCGGCCGAGCGCGCCCAGGCGACGACCTCGTCCGCCCGGGCCGTCATCGCGGCGAGGGTCTCGCCCTCGGGGACGCCGTCGCGCCAGATCAGCCAGCCGGGGCGGACGGCCTGGATGTCCGCCGGGGTCATGCCCTCGTACGCCCCGTAGTCCCACTCCAGCAGCGCGTCCCAGGGGCGCGCGCGGTCGCCGAAACCGGCCAGTTCGCAGGTGTCACGCGCGCGTGCCAGCGGACTGGTGCGCACCTCGGCCCCGGGCAGGCCCGCGTACGGTGTCCGGTGCAGGCGCTCCCCGAGCAGCTTGGCGCCGCGCCGGCCCTCCTCCAGGAGGGGTACGTCGGTCCTGCCGGTGTGCTTGCCGGACAGGGACCACTCGGTCTGTCCGTGGCGGGCCAGCAGGATGCGCGGAGCCATGGGGAACCTTTCCGGAGGAAAAACGCAAGCCGAACTCCTCCATCATCGCGCACCCTGTGCACGGGCAACCCGGGGGGCGATCTCTGCGTCTTTGAGGGCCGGAGGGCGCCCCCAGGGCGAGCCCGTACGCCGTAAAGTGGCACGACCGGACGGCCGGGCGCCGCGTGAGAAGAAGGGGGAGGGCATCGGATGCCGCACACCGAGACACCGGGCACCGAGGCGGACCCCGCACCGCGGCTGCGCTGGTGGACGGAGCTGCCGCTGATCGTGCTGGTGTACGCGTGCTACTCGGCGGGCCGGCTGCTGGCCCGCGGCGACGTCTCCGGCGCGGTCGACCACGGTCTGGCGCTGCTGCGCATCGAGAAGGCGCTCTACCTGAACTTCGAGCACCCGCTCAACCGCCTCTTCACGCGCGAGCCCTGGATAGGCATACCCGCCGACTTCTGGTACGCGTCGCTGCACTACCTGGTGACCCCGGCCCTGCTGGTGTGGCTCTTCCGCTCCCGGGCCGTGCGCTACCGGGCCGCGCGCACCTGGCTGATGACCTCCACCCTCATCGGCCTGATCGGCTTCACGCTGCTGCCGACCTGCCCGCCCCGGCTCCTCGACGCGAGCCACGGCTTCGTGGACACGATGGCGCAGTACAGCTCCTACGGCTGGTGGGGAGGCGCCGCGAGCGCCCCGCGCGGCATGGGGGGCATGACCAACCAGTACGCCGCGATGCCGAGCCTGCACGTGGGCTGGGCCCTGTGGTGCGGCGTGATCCTGTGGCGCTACGGCGGTACGCGCCTGACGAAGGCGGCCGGTGTCGCCTACCCCCTGATCACCACCATCGTGGTGATGGGCACCGCCAACCACTACTTCCTGGACGCGGTCGCGGGCGCGGCGGTCATGGGCGCCGGGCTGCTGCTGGCGCCGGTCGTGATGCGCGCGGCCGACCGGGTCAGGGCGCGGTTCGTGCCGCGCGTCGCACCGGTCCCGGCGGACACTTCCGCCGCGGGTTCCTCGATTGTCAGTGCCGGATGCCAGACTTCCGCGGGTGAGCGAATTCCACGGCAGCGCGAGTCGCGGTTCGGAGCGGGAGCCGAGCCGGGTGCCTCCCCCAAGGACGCGGGGGACGGCGCTCCGGCACCGGCTCGCTGAGCTGCGCGGCCCCGACGTCCCCGCGAAGGCACTGGACGCGCGCGCCCTGGCGGCGCTGGCCGCCAACCCCGGCTGCGCGCGGCGCGCGATCCTGGACGGCGCCGGGGTGAACAAGACGGCCCTGGCGAGCGCGCTGGGCGCCCCGTCGGCGTTCGGCCAGTCGCAGTTCGCGCTCACGCGGGGCAACGCCTTCGAGGCGAAGGTCAAGGCCGACGGCGGTGCGGAGCTGCTGCGGCTGGTGCACGAGAAGCTGGACCCCTCGGCCGAACCGCCCGCCGGGGCGCGCGTGCCCGACCTGACCGCGACCGGCCCCCAGGGGCGCACGGCCCGTACGGCGCTGGAACTGCGGGAGGCCGCCGCGCACCCCGGCGTGTGGACCCTGCTGGACCACCCGATGCTCGCGCTGGACGTCGCGGGCTCCCCCGCGTTCCTGGAGCCGGACGCGGTGGTGGTCCACCCGGACGGCAGCTGGACGGTCGTCGAGATCAAGTCCTTCCCGCTGCTGGACGGTTCGGCGGACCCGGCGAAGGTCGGGGCGGCGGCCCGGCAGGCCGCGGTGTACGTGCTGGCGCTGGAAGAGGTCGCGGCCCGGCTGGACCCGGCCCCGCGCGTGCGCCACCGGATCCTGCTGGTCTGCCCGCGGGACTTCTCCAACCTGCCGGCGGCGTCCGCGGTGGACGTGCGCAAGCAGCGCGCGGTGACGGCCCGCCAGCTGGCCCGGCTGACCCGCATCGAGGACATCGCCGACGCGCTCCCCGAGGGCACGTGCTTCTCCCCCGAGCTGCCCGCCGAGGAGCTGACCGCGGCCGTGGAGTCGGTCCCGGCGACGTACGCGCCCGAGTGCCTGTCCGCGTGCGAGCTGGCCTTCCACTGCCGCTCGCGGGCCCGCGAGGCCGGGGCGGTGACCTCGCTCGGCCGTGCGGTGCGGGCGGAGCTGGGCGGTCTGACGACCGTGGAGGACGTCCTGGCCGCGGCCCGCGGCGAGGCCGGCGACCCCGGCGACCCGGCGGTGGCGGCCCTGCGCCGCGCGGCGGCCCTGCGCTCCGAGGCCCTGGAGGCGGCGTGTCGCTGATTTCCACGCTGGCCCGCCTGGAAGCGGTCAGCACCGGCCGCGCCCAGCCCGCCGCCACGGTCCGCCACCGGCACCTGTCCGACCGCCCCCTGGTGTTCGTGCCGCTCGTCACCGCCGGTGAGGCCGGTGCGCCGCTGGGCGCGCTGGTCGGCACCGACCGCGACGCGCCGCGGCTGCTGGTCGTCCCGCAGCCCCGCGACCGCGACCTGAGGTTCGCGTTCCTGGCCGACCTGGCCGACGTGGTGCTGCCGTACGTCGAGGCCTACGGCGAGGTGGTGGAGGCCGCCGAGCGCACCGAGACCGACCCGGAGACCGGCAAGCGGGTCAAGGTCGAGGTCGACCTGTGCGCGGACGCGCCGCAGCTGGTGGTGCCGAGCCGGGCGGGCATCGACCTGGTGCGGCTGCTGGGGCGGTCCATGCGGTTCCGGCGCACGGCCGAGCAGGACCCGGAGACGCCCTACCCGGCGCCGCCGCGGGTGCCGCTGCTCGGGCGCTGGCTGACGCACTTCGGGGAGCGGGCCCGGGTGCCGGGCTCGTCGCTGCTGCTGGCGATGACCGACGTGCTCGGCCGGCACTGGGCGACCGGCCAGTCCACGCTGGAGGACCAGCACCTGGGGGCGCTGCTCGCCTGGATCGACCCGCCCGCGGGCGTCAGCGGCGCCGAGGCGGCGCTGCGGGCCGAGCTGGAGCGGGACGCCCAGGGCCAGTTGCTGTGCCCGCCGGCCGGCCCGGCCACCGACCCGGCGTTCGACAACAAGCTCCTCGCCCCGGCCATCGAGCGCTACGACCGTGCCCGCACGGCCCTCGCGGCCGCCGAGGACGGTCTGCAGGCCGACGAGCGGCTGGGCGCGCTGACCGCGGCCGAGCGGGAGATCCGCGCCCTCGTGCTCAGCCGCACCCGGCCCACCTGGGACGCGGTCTGGCGGGGCCTGGACCTGCTGCGCGAGCTGCCCCCGGGGGCCCATGTCGAGGAGCGGTGGACGCGCGACCGCTGGTCGTTCACCGGCCACCGCGACCGGGTCCTGGCCGGTGAGCCCCCGCAGCCCCGCCGCGACGACGCGGTCACGGCGGCGAACAAGCTGGCCACCCGGGAGCGCGAACAGGCCCGGCTGGAGGCGCAGGAGGCGCTCGACGACCCGCTGGTGATGGCGGGCCGGCGGCTGTCCGGTGAGGCCTTCGCGGGCGAGGTCACCGACGTGGTGATGGCGTACGGCGACGGCAAGCGCCCCAGCCCCCGCCCCCTGGTCACGGTCCGCACGGACGACCGGCCGCATCTCGGGGAGCGCGCGAAGGTGTACCGCTCGCTGGGCGGCAGGCCGCAGTCGGCGGAGTTCGTCACGGCCGAGGAGGACGGCGCGTACCTCGTACTGCGGATTCTCGACAAGATGGGCCGCGGCAAGGAGCCCGAGCCGGGGTCGGTGCCGGAGAAGGGCGACCGGGTCTGCTTCACGCTGTTCGAGCACGAGCAGCGGGGCGGTGCGAAGCTGCCCGACCCGGAGGAGACGCCGTGGACGCACGGCGGGCCGCCCGGCGAGGCGGTGCCGGAGGCCGCCGATCCGCTGACCGAGGAGGATGTGCTGTGACCACGGTGTTCGACCCGTCGGCCGCGGCCGCCCGGGCCACCGACGCGATCCTCCACGACACGCTGCACGGCACCGCGCGCGGAGTCGTGGTGGACTCCCCGCCCGGCGCCGGCAAGTCGACCCTGGTCGTCCGCGCGGCGCTGGAGCTGGCCGAGGCCGGCCACCCCCTGATGGTGGTCGCCCAGACCAACGCCCAGGTCGACGACCTCGTCCTGCGGCTCGCCGAGAAGAACCCCGAGCTGCCCGTGGGGCGGCTGCACAGCAGTGACGCCGACCCGTACGACAAGGCGCTCGACGGCCTGGACAACGTCCGCACGTCGGCGAAGGCGGGCGACCTCGCCGGGCTGGCCGTGGTGATCTCCACGGCGGCGAAGTGGGCGCATGTGAAGACCGACGAGCCCTGGCGGTACGCGATCGTCGACGAGGCCTACCAGATGCGCTCGGACGCCCTGCTCGCGGTGGCCGGGCTGTTCGAGCGGGCGCTGTTCGTGGGCGACCCGGGGCAGCTGGACCCGTTCGCGATCGTGGGCAGCGAGCAGTGGGCGGGCCTCGCCTACGACCCGTCGGCGTCGGCGGTGACGACCCTGCTCGCGCACAACCCGGACCTGCCCCAGCACCGGCTGCCGGTGTCCTGGCGGCTCCCGGCCTCGGCGGCGCCGCTGGTCTCGGACGCCTTCTACCCGTACACGCCGTTCCGCAGCGGCACCGGCCCCGGCGACCGGACCCTGGCCTTCGCGGTGCCGTCGGACGGCTCGGGCCCGGACCGGGTGATCGACGAGGCGGCCGCATCGGGCTGGGGCCTGCTGGAGCTGCCCGCTCGGCACACACCGCGCACGGACCCGGAGGCGGTGCGGGCGGTGGCGAGGGTGGTGCGCCGCCTGCTGGACCGCGGCGGCGCGGCGACCTCGGAGCGGTCGGCCACGCCCTCGCCCCTGACCGCCGACCGGATCGCCGTGGGCACGGCACACCGGGACCAGGCGGCCGCGGTCCGCGCGGCCCTGGCCGAGCTGGGCGTCACCGACGTGGTCGTGGACACGGCGAACCGGCTGCAGGGCCGCGAGTACGACGTCACGGTGGTCCTCCACCCCCTGTCCGGCCGCCCCGACGCCACCGCCTTCCACTTGGAGACGGGCCGTCTGTGCGTCCTGGCCTCCCGCCACCGGCACGCCTGCATCGTGGTGTGCCGGGCGGGCGTGACCGGCCTGCTGGACGACTATCCGTCGACCGAGCCGGTGCAGCTGGGGACGGTGGTGAAGTTCCCGGACGGCTGGGAGGCCAACCACGCGGTGCTGGCGCACCTGGCCGAACACCGCGTGTCCTGGCGGCCGTAGTCACGGGTGGTGGGACGGCCGTGTCACGACGCCGATGCCCACTTGCGCGCCCGCGAGACAATGGACGGTGGCCCGTTCCACCCGGCGGGTCAGCGCGACGTACGAGGAGGAGAAGACATGGCGGAGCCCACGCCGCGTCGGAACGAACCGCGGCTACGCCCCGCGCCCCTGCTCTTCGAGCCCGCGGAGGCGGCCTCGGACCCTGAGCACTTCTTCGACCTCGAGTCGATCGACGACCCCCGCGCCCTGCTGGCCCGGGCCACGGAGCTGACGCTGGCCTTCCGGGCGGCGGCGGACCGGGCGGTGGAGTTCCAGGCGATGGCGGCGGCGCAGCTGGCCGATCCGCGCCGGTTCGACCGGCTGACGGCGGCGGACATCGCCGAGCGGGCCGAGTGGACCGAGGACTACGCCAAGAAGATGGTCGAGTTCGGACGGGACCTGATGCGGGGCGAGGCCGAGGGCCGGGGCCCCGGCGACCCGGTCTAGACCGGACGCCGCCCGCTCACCCGGCATATGCCAGGCGGGCAAGATACCCCCGCCCACCCGTTCCTGTCCCGGTTTCGCGCAACCCTCGGGAACCGCGCGTTCACGCCCGGTACACCTGGAGGCATGAGCAGCGCATGGAACGCCTCCCGCGTCACCCCGGACGGAGCCGCCTGGCTCGCCTCGGCAGGAACGTATCCGCGAAGCACGCTCGCCTTCTGGGAGGAGCGGCCGGACGCACCGGTCGTGCTGCCCTGCGGGGCGGTCTTCGACGTGGTGAGCGCGCCCGCGATGTTCGGCCGGCGGATGCTCGACCGGCTGTGGGACGACGGGCCCGGCTCGGGCCCGGTGGCGGAGTACCGCGGCAGGATGCTGCTGTTCGCCGCGCCCGGCACGGCCCAGCGGCTGCCGGCGCTGCTGGAGTGGGAGGAATGGGGCGCGCACGGCCGGGAGGCGGACGCCGCGGGCGCCCGGGAGGGCTGCCGCACGGACGCCGTGCCGCCGCTGCTGTGCCACGGCACCGGCGACGCGGTGACCGTCCCCGCCCCCGCGGGAGGCCTCTCCCGCTCCCGCTGGCTCGTCGCCCCCGACACCCGGCAGCCCTGGCTCCCGGGCCCCGAGGTCCTGCTGTGGGCGGCGGTGCGGGCGGCCCGGTCCGCGGTGCGGATTTCGATTTTTTCTCCCGCCGACCAGGGTGCTAAGGTCTACGACGTCAGCAGGCGCCGCTAGCTCAGTTGGTTAGAGCAGCTGACTCTTAATCAGCGGGTCCGGGGTTCGAGTCCCTGGCGGCGCACGACAGTGGAAGGCCCCTCGCGAGAGCGAGGGGCCTTTCGCGTGCCGCGGGACGACGGCCGCCCGGCCTCAGTGGCCCACTCCGATCTTCACGATCCACGCCCCCGAGGCCGTCCGCCCCTCCACCTCGACGCGTACGCCCTCCCCCGGCACCGTGAAGCTCTCGCCGAGCGCGATCGGGGCGTCCGCGAGCGGCGGGTAGACCGAGTCCTCCCAGCAGGCCTCCGTGCGCGGGTGGGCGTCGATCACCTCGATCGGCCCGCCCCCGGACTGCGCCCCGCCCCGCACCCGGTACACCAGCACGCCCTGCCGGCACGCGGCGGCGTCGTTGCCCGCCGGTCCGCGCGCCTCGAAGGCGAGCACGCTGTCCCGCCCCGTGCGCACCACCGCGAGCTTGGTGCCCCGCCCGAGCCCGAACGCCGGCGACCCGGCGGCACCCTCCACCGGCACGCCCGGCCCCGCCGCCAGCGGCTCCAGGGTCAGCCGGGCGGGCCCGGCGTCCTGGACGCACCGCACCTGCCGCGAGTCCAGCCAGCCCAGCTTCCACTTGTGCCAGCCGAACAGATCCGGGGCGAGCCCGAACTGGCTGCCCATCAGGTCCCAGTCGCCGACGTGGGTGTCCCAGTCGCCCTTGCCGTCGGCGGGGCGGTGGTACAGATCGGGCAGGTCGAACACATGGCCGGTCTCATGGGCGAGCACCAGCCGGTCCGGCGGATGCTGTTCGAACACCGTGACGATCCGGCGCAGGTCGGTGCCGTCGGCCCGCAGCGGGCTCGTCAGGTTCACCACCTTGGTCGCGTCGGAGTCCACGCCGGGCGCGTCCGGGTCGGCCACGAAGTACACGACGTCGTAGCGCGAGAAGTCGACCTGCGGGTCGGCGACGGAGAGCGCGTCGCGCAGGTAGGCGGAGCGGTGCTCGGGGCTCCAGTCGCGCTGTATGGCGTAGGCCGTGGAGGGCTGCGGCATCCGGATCCAGTGCCGCAGCGGGTGCGGGCGCAGGGTGAACCGGCCGTAGGAAGCCCGTTCGAAGAAGCGCGTGGTCGCCGGGAAGTGGTCGGCGGTCAGCTCCTGCGGCGTGGTCAGCGGATGGGCGTCCGGGAACGACAGGAAGACCATCACCGCGTCCAGGGCCCGGGCCGGGCGCGGATAGGCCGCGTTCCAGGTGTCCAGGCCCTCCGAGTGGTGCGCGTCGGTGCGCGTCAGGGCACAGGGCGCGGCGGAGTCGGTCTCGGCGGCCGAGGGGCCGGTGCCGAGGGAGGTCGCGGCGAGGGCCGACATGGTGGTGAACACGGCCGCGGTACTGCGCAGTCGGGCGCGCGGAAACGGACGCGGCACGGGTACCTCCGGGTACGGTTCGCGGGACACCGCACCCAGCCTGTGGTCATTTGTCATATTTCGCGCTGTTTATCTGCACCACATGGGTGAAGGGCTCGAAAGAATGCGGGCGCCGACACCCCCGAAGCACTCACGGAACGTCACAACTGGTCGGGGGCTTGAAGAAGCCGTCCAGGTGCGAGCAGAAACGATCTGGCAGAAGGGCCGATTGGTCGGGGAGACTGGACACCGGCTGGAAGGCCCTGGTGCCAGCCTCTATGATCGGCACACTTTCCTGACCTTTCCTGCACGGACAGAGATCGAATACATGCGGGAGCGAGCGGTGAGCGGAACCTCCGAAGGGCCGGCGCCCGCGGCAGACCTCGACCGGCCGGTCGTCACAGAGAGTGAGATCGACACGTCTCCCCGTACCGGGCCCCTGTCACGGCCGCCCTACCGTGCCGTCTTCGCGGCCGCCCCCCTCGCCATGGCCGTGGTCGACCGCGAGGGCCTGGTCGTGAGCGCCAACGACGCGCTCGCCGCGCTGCTCGGCCACGCCCCGGACGAGCTGGCCGGGTCGGTCGCCGCCGACCTCGTGGACCTCGCCTCCGACACCCGCAGCCTGCACGCCTACCGCGAGGTGCTGGGCGGCCGGCAGTCCCGGTTGCGCTGCACCCGCCGCCTGAAGCACCCCGACGGGCACTCGCTGTGGGTGCAGGTGACGGTCGCGCCGCTGCCCGAGGAGGACCGGGCCGTGCTGCTGACCGTCGCCGACGTCAGTGCCCGCCGGGAACTGCAGGCCCGGCTGCGGCACTTGCAGATGCACGACCCGGTGACCCGGCTGCCCAACCGCACCCTGTTCTTCGAACGGCTGTCGGCCGCGCTGGAGGCGGAGTCGTACGAGCAGAGCGGCACGGGCCGGATCGGGCTGTGCTACCTGGACCTGGACGGCTTCAAGGCCATCAACGACACCCTCGGCCACCGCGTGGGCGACCGGCTGCTGGCCGCCGTCGCCGAGCGGCTCACGCGCTGCGCGGACGAGGCCGGCCGGTCGCGCGCCAGTGTCCCGCTGGTGGCCCGGCTCGGCGGGGACGAGTTCGCGCTCCTCGTCGAGGACTCCACGGGCACCGAACAACTGGCCGAACTGGCCGAAGCGGTCCTGCGGGCCGTGCAGGACCCGTTCGACCTCTCCGGGCGGCGGCTGTCGGTGTCGGCGTCCATCGGGGTGGTCGAGCGGCACGCGGCCGGCACGACCCCCACGGCCCTGATGCAGGCCGCCGACACGACGCTCTACTGGGCGAAGGCCGACGGAAAGGCCCGCTGGACCCTGTTCGACCCGGAGCGCAACGCCCACCGCATGACCCGCCAGGCCCTCGCCTCCACGCTCCGGCCGGCCATCGACCGGGACGAGTTCCGGCTGGAGTACCAGCCGCTGGTCGGCATGGAGGACGACCGGCTGCACGGGGTCGAGGCGCTCGTCCGCTGGCATCATCCCCAGTTCGGTGTACTGACGCCGAATCGGTTCATCGGACTCGCGGAGGAGGACGGCTCGATCGTCCCGCTGGGCCGCTGGGTGCTGCGCACCGCCTGCGAGCAGGCCCGCCGCTGGCAGGTGGACCACCCCGACGAGCCGCCGATCTTCGTCAGCGTGAACGTGGCGGTGCGGCAGATCTGGGACTCCGACCTGGTGGCGGACGTGGCGCAGACCCTGGCCGAGACGGGGCTCGCGCCGCACCTGCTCCAGCTGGAGCTGACCGAGTCCGCGGTGATGGGCTCGGCGGGCCGTCCGCTGCAGACGCTGAAGGCGCTCAGCGACATGGGGGTGCGCATCGCCATCGACGACTTCGGCACGGGCTACTCGAACCTGGCGTACCTGAGCCGGCTGCCGGTGTCGGCGCTCAAGCTCGACGGGTCCTTCGTGCGCGGCTTCCAGTACGACGACCGGGACGCGGCGACCCGGGCGAACCCGGCCGACGAGGTCGTCGTCGAGGCGATGATCCAGCTCGCGCACCGGCTCGGGCTGACCGTCACGGCCGAGTGCGTGGAGACCTCGGCGCAGGCGACCCGGCTGCGGCGCATCGGCTGCGACACCGGACAGGGCTGGCTGTACTCCCGCCCGGTGTCGCCGGACCGCATCTCCGAGCTGCTCGGCACGCCGGACGTTCAGGCGGAGGCGGGCGTCGCCAATCCGTAGGCGTCGGCGATGAGTTCGTAGCTGCGGACGCGCACGTCGCCGCCGTGCGCGTTGGCCGTGATCATCAGCTCGTCGGCGCCGGTGCGCTTGGCCAGGTCGTCCAGGCCGGAGCGGACCTCGTCCGGGGTGCCGTGGATGACGTTGGCGTTCCAGGAGTCGACGAAGTCGCGTTCCATGGGGCTGAACGCGTAGGCCTCCGCCTCCTCCGGGGTGGGCACGAGGCCGGGGCGGCCGGTGCGCAGCCGGACCATGCTCAGGGCCGCGGCCAGCACCTGGCGGCGGGCCTCCTTCTCCTCGTCGGCGGCGAGCGCGGAGACGCCGATCAGGGCGTACGGCCGGTCGAGCACGGCGGACGGCTGGAAGGACTCGCGGTACAGGTCCAGGGCCGGGAGGGTGTTCTGCGCCGAGAAGTGGTGGGCGAAGGCGAACGGCAGGCCGAGCGACCCGGCCAGGCGGGCGCTGAAGCCGGAGGAGCCGAGCAGCCAGATCGGCGGGCGGTGCGGGGACTGCACGCCGCCGGGGGAGGTGGCTTGCACCGGGCCAGGGACGGCGTGGATGCGGCGGTAGCGGTGGCCGTCGGGGAAGTCGTCGTCGAGGAACCGGGTCAGCTCGGCGAGCTGGAGGGGGAAGTCGTCGGCTCCCTCGTTCAGCCGGTCGGTGCGGCGCAGGGCGGCGGCGGTGGCGCCGTCGGTGCCGGGCGCGCGGCCGAGGCCGAGGTCGATCCGGCCCGGGGCCATGGCCTCCAGCGTCCCGAACTGCTCGGCGATCACCAGCGGGGCGTGGTTGGGCAGCATGACGCCGCCCGAGCCGAGGCGGATGCGCTCGGTGTGGGCGGCCAGGTGGGCGAGGATCACGGCCGGGGACGAGGAGGCCACGCCGGGCATGGAGTGGTGCTCGGCGACCCAGTAGCGGTGGAAGCCGCGCCGCTCCGCGAGACGGGCCAGCTCGACGCTGGTGCGCAGCGCGTCGGTGGCGGTGCGGCCGGCCCCCACGGTGACCAGGTCCAGTACGGAGAGGGGGACGGGGGCGCTGCCCTGCGCCGTGCCGCGAATCTCGTCTGCCGCGCCGCGTGTGTCGTCTGCCGCCACGGTGGGGTGCCTCCTGCTGTGGGCCGTGTGCTGTCGTCCCGGCCACAACAGGGGACTGTCTCCGTTTATTCCCGGACCCCGGCGCCCCGGGGCGGTCAGGCGGCCTGCTCCCAGTCCTCGCGCGCACTGCCGGGCGGGGGCGGGGGGCCGCTCTTCTCGCGGGCCCGCAGGACGGTCCAGGCGAGGGCGGCCGCGGCGAAGGTCCACCACGGCAGGGGCCATACGGCGTTCCACCAGCCGGCGCGCGGCCGCCCGAGGACGTCCACGGCGGCGCCGGCCATGGCCGCGGCCAGGCTCCAGCACAGCAGGCGTGCGGCGAGCCGGACGGCGCTCGTGGGGGATCTGAACGGGCCCGGTGCGGCCATCGGGGCATCCTTCACGGCACGACTGGCTGCGGACGTGGCCAGTGTGCATGCGCGGGACGCCGGAAGGGGAACGCGCTTTCGGTCAACTCAAGAGCCGTGCGAGAAGGCGGAGTTGAGCATTCCTCAGCTTCCGGGCGGGGTACGGGAGCGCATATGAACCGGTTTGCCCCGAATAAGCGGTAGGACCGATTCCGGCCCGCATGGCAGGCCCGTTCGCGGGCACCGGCCCCTCCGGTCGACTCCGGGAGGACGCCTTGGACTTCATGACGCGGCGTGCGGTGAAGTGGCTGCGGGTGACGTTCACGGTCGCCGTGGGCCTGAATCTCGTCGAGGCCGTCGGGGACCCGGGCGGGGCGGTGTGGACGGCGGTCCGGCTCGCGGCTTCCGCGGCCTTCACCCTGGCCCTTCTCGCCTGCGCCGTGCTGGGGGTGCTGCGGTGGCGCCGCGCGAGGGGCGGATGAGCGGGCGGCGGCGCGGGACCGGTCTGCGGGAGCGCCGGCGCGGTGCCGGGGCGGCGGGCGTCTTCGGGGCCGTGGTCGCCGGGCCGCAGCAGGTGCTCGACTCCGGCGTCGGCTGGGACTTCCTCCTGGGCTCGGCGGTCGGGGGCGCCGCGGGTGCGGTCGTCGGCTTCGCCTTCCCCTCCGTCCTGCTCCGGCGGCGCCGGGGGCGGCCTCCCGTCCCGCCGCCGCCACCGCCGTATCCCCCGCCCCCGCCGCCCGAGCGGAGGACATGAGGCCGCCCCACCGCCGGGCAGGACTCACGCCTGCACGATCGGCTCCCGCGTGAACAGCGCGCCCAGCTCGGGTGCGTTGACCCGGCGGTCGGCCAGCCGCAGGGCCTCCCAGACCGTGACCTGGTTGGCGGTCAGGACCGGCTTGCCCAGCTCCTTCTCCAGGGCCGGGATGTGCGCCGCCGTGTGCAGGGCCGTGTCGGGCAGGAGGAGCGCCTCGGCGTCGGGGTGGTCGGAGTCGCGGGCCAGGGCGAACAGTTCCGGCTCGCCCCACGCGCCCACCTCGGCCGCCGTGCGGGCGCCCGAGCTGGTGACCGACACGATGTCGACGCCGTCCGAGCGCAGGAACTGCGCGAAGAGCTGCGCCACCTCCTCCGGGTACGTCGCGCCGATGGCGACCCGCCGCACGCCCAGTTCCCGCACCGCGTGCACGAAGGCGAAGGAGGTCGAGGAGGCGGGCATGCCGGCCGCCACGGCGAGGGTGCGGACCTGCTCCTGGGCGCCGTCCCAGCCGTGCACGAAACTGCCGCCGGCCCAGACGACCGCCTCCGCGCCGGCGTGCCGCAGTTCCTGCACCCGCGTCGCCAGCCGTCCGGCGGAGCCCGTCTCCAGCAGCGCTTCCACCCGGTGCGCGTCCTCACCGATCTCGGTGTGCACCAGGTCCACCCGGATGTCGCTGCCCAGCAACTGCTCGATGCGGGGATAGTCGTCCTCGGCGGAGTGGCCCGGGTAGAGGAATCCCAGTGCTGTCATGTCCAGCCTTCCTGCCGCTGCTCTTCTTCCGGTACTACGGGGCCGGGGTCCGCCCCGGCGGTGCGGGACCGCAGCGCGCCGCCGGATCGATCAGCGCTCGGTACGGTCCCACCGCACGGGTACCCCGTCGGTGCGGCGCCGCCCACATCGTCACGTGGTCGGCCGAGATCACCGCTCGCACCTCCCGCCGCCGACGGAACCGCCCGCCGTACAGGCGCGGGTCTCGACGTCGAAGGGGGCGGCGACGCCGGCCCCGGCTGCGGGCCGGGCCCGCCGGGAAGAGGGGCGTCCAGGGCGGGGCACGGGCCTCACGCTGGGCGACGCACAGGCGACGGAGCGTGAGAACGCCTTGTTGACGCCGGTGGGTTCGGGTGCGAGCGTGGTCGTTCCGCCCGGATCGCCCGTGCGTCATCACCGGGTCACCTCGTCGTCGCCGGCGGCCCCGTGCGGCTCCCGGCACCGCCGAACGGCTGGAGGAACGGCTGCTCATGCCCACCCCCACCCTGCTCGTCCTGGACGCCGACCCCCTCCCCCGCCTCGGCCGCCTCACCGGCCGCGCGCGCGTCGAACACACCGACGCGGCGGGGCTCGCGGAGTGCCTCCCGCGCGCGGATGTGCTCCTGGTGTGGGACTTCACCTCGCGCGCCGTCCGGGACGCCTGGCCGGGCGCGGGACCGCGCCCCCGCTGGGTGCACACCGCGAGCGCCGGGGTGGACCACCTGATGTGCCCGGAACTCGCCGCCTCCGACACGGTCGTGACCAACGCCCGCGGCATCTTCGACCGGCCGATCGCCGAGTACGTCGCCGCGCTCGTCCTGGCCATGGCCAAGGACCTGCCGCGCACACTGGAGCTGCAGCGGGAGCGGACCTGGCGGCACCGCGAGTCGCGCGGGGTCGCCGGGAGCCGGGCCGTCGTGGTCGGGTCCGGGCCGATCGGCCGGGCGATCGCGCGCACGCTGAAGGCGCTGGACGTCACGACCGCGCTGGTCGGGCGGGCCGCGAGCTCGGGCGTGCACGGCCCGGAGGACCTGGACCGGCTGCTGTCGCGCGCCGACTGGGTGATCGCCGCCGCGCCGCTCACCGAGCGGACGCGCGGCATGTTCGACGCCCGCCGCTTCGGCGTGATGCAGCCGTCCGCCCGGTTCGTCAACATCGGCCGCGGCCCGCTCGTCGTCGAGGACGCCCTCGCCGAGGCCCTGCGCAAGCGCTGGATCGCGGGCGCGGCCCTGGACGTCTTCGAGACCGAGCCCCTGCCCGCGGACAGCCCGTTGTGGCGGGCCGAGGGCCTGATCGTGTCCCCGCACATGAGCGGCGACACCGTCGGCCGGCGCGACGAACTCGGCGCCCAGTTCGTGGAGTTGTACGAACTCTGGGCGTCCGGCGAGCCGTTGCGGAACGTGGTCGACAAACAGCGTGGGTACGTACCCGGACACTGACGTTCCTGGGAGGGCGGATGACCGAACTCACCGAGCTGACGGCCGTACGACTGCTCGACGGGTACCGCACCGGCGAGTTCGGTCCCGTACAGGTGGCCAGGGCGGCGCTGCGGCGGGCCGAGGCGATCCAGCCGGAGGTGAACGCCTTCGTCCGGCTGACCGCCGAGGACGCGCTGGAGCGGGCCCGGGAGTCCGAGGAGCGCTGGCGGCGCGGTGAGCCACGCGGGCTGCTGGACGGGGTGCCCGTCACGGTGAAGGACATCCTGCTGCTGCGCGGGGCGCCGACCCTGCGCGGCTCCAGGGCCGTCGATCCGGCGGGCCGCTGGGACGAGGACGCCCCGTCCGTGGCCCGGCTGCGCGAGCACGGGGCGGTGTTCCTCGGCAAGACGACGACGCCCGAGTACGGCTGGAAGGGCGTGACGGACTCGCCGCTGAGCGGTGTGACCCGCAACCCGTACGACCCCGCGCGCACGGCGGGCGGTTCGAGCGGCGGCAGCGCGGCGGCCGTGGCGCTCGGCGCGGGGCCGCTGTCGCTGGGCACGGACGGCGGCGGCAGCCTCCGCATCCCGGCCTCGTTCTGCGGGATCTTCGCGCTGAAACCGACCTACGGACGGGTGCCGCTGTACCCGGCGAGCGCCTTCGGCACGCTGGCGCACGTCGGCCCGATGACCCGGGACGCGGCGGACGCGGCCCTGCTGCTGGACGTCATCGGGCAGCCGGACTCGCGCGACTGGTCGGCGCTCGCCCCGCCGCCCGGGTCGTACGCGGCGGGGCTGGCGGGCGGGGTGCGCGGGCTGCGGGTGGCGTACTCGCCGTCGCTGGGCGGGCAGGTGGCGGTGCGGCCCGCGGTGGCCGCGGTGGTGCGGCGGGCGGTGGAGCGGCTGGCCGGGCTCGGCGCGTACGTCACGGAGACCGACCCGGATGTCACCGACCCGGTGGCGGCCTTCCACACGCTGTGGTTCAGCGGGGCCGCGCGGGTCACCCAGCGCCTCGCCCCGCACCAGCGGGAGCTGCTCGACCCGGGCCTGCGGGAGATCCGCGCGCGGGGCGCCCGGTGTTCGGCGCTGGACTATCTGGCCGCGGTGGACGTCCGCATGGACCTGGGCCGCCGCATGGGCCGCCTCCACGACGCCTACGACCTGCTCGTCACGCCGACTGTGCCGATCACGGCGTTCGAGGCGGGCGCCGAGGTGCCGAAGGGATCGGGTCACCGGCGCTGGACGGGCTGGACGCCCTTCACGTACCCGTTCAACATGACGCAGCAGCCCGCCGCGAGCGTGCCGGTCGGTTTCGACGGGGACGGGCTGCCGGTCGGTCTGCAGCTCGTGGCCGCCCGGCACCGGGACGATCTGGTGCTGCGGGCGGCCCACGCGCTGTACGAGGCGAAAGTCGCGCCGGGCGGCCCGCCCACGCCCTCCTGAAGCCCGGCACCGCCCAGGACCGCCCGGCACCGCCCGGGACATCTCCGACCGGGTTCTGGCGTTCGAGTACCGCACCCGGGATTCCTCAGCGCAGTGCTCCGACTACCGCCCGTGAGCAGGGAGAACGCGGGACCACCCGGATGGGGCATGCGCTTGGCATATGCCAGTGTGTCATTGCCCCAGTTCGGGTGCCCGGGAATCTTGTCAACCCCCGCTCCCCGCGGCGGCTTTGCCGGTTAACCTGGACACGGTTCACTGACCGGATCACGGCCCTACAGCAAGCGCAGGGGGAGACCACCGTGGCGCTGAAGCACGAGCCGACCACCCCATACCACTCGGCCCAGGAAGCCCTGCGCGTCCTGGAGACGGTGGCGCGAAACAGTTCCGGCGTCACCGACGCCGAACTCGCCCGGCACACCGGCATCGGCCGGGAGCGACTGACCACGCTCCTGCGCATGCTGCGCCGCGAGGGCTACGTCGAGCAGATCGCCGACGGCGCGTACGTCACCGGCGAGACCCTGGCCCGCCTCGCCTCCGCCCGCCGGCGCGAGCAGGCCCTGCGCGACAAACTCCAGCAGACCCTGGACCGGCTGCGCGACTCGGTCGGCGCCGCCGTCTACATGAGCCGCTACGTCGACGGCGAGATCAGCGTCACCCAGTACGCCGACAGCCCGGCCACCCCCAAGGTCAACGAGTGGGTCGACTTCCGCTCCTCGGCCCACGCCACCGCCATCGGCAAGAGCCTGCTCACCCAGCTCGACCACGCGGGCCGCCGCGACCACCTCGCCCGGCACAAGATGGCCCGCCTCACCTCGCGGACCATCACCAGCGACCGGCTGCTGCTGTCCCGCCTGGAGGCCCAGCCGCCGACCGTGCCGGTGCTGGACCTGCAGGAGTACGCGGTCGGCACGGTCTGCGCGGCCGTCCCCATCACCGCCGGCTCCTCCGTCGGCTGCCTGGCCCTGTCCCTGCCCGTCGAGCACGCCCACCGGCTGCGCCAGGCCGCGGACACCCTCAACCGCAACGCCGCGCCGGTCCTGCTGTCCATGGCGATCTAGGGCCTGGCCGGGTGGTCCGGAGCACCCCTGCGGACCAGGTAGTATTTTCTCCGTCGCCCGCCGCGGAACACCGTTCCAGCGGCTGGCGGGAGTCATGCGCCGCTAGCTCAGTTGGTTAGAGCAGCTGACTCTTAATCAGCGGGTCCGGGGTTCGAGTCCCTGGCGGCGCACCATGACGATGGGCCTCTCGTGGGAGCGAGGGGCCCATCGGCGTGTCCGGGAGGTCAGGGCGCCACGGACGTCCCCCGGTCGACGCCGGAGACGAGGTCGCCGTACGGGCCCGTGGCCTGGCCGTACGCGGTGAGGAAGCCGGCGCAGCACAGCGCGACCACGCCGAGGAACGCGAGCGGGCCGACGGCGGTCATCGTCCGCCTCGCGCGGCTCGGCGCCAGGGCCGTGGCCACGACCCTGCGGCCGCCGGTGTAGTGGACCGTGACGTAATCGCCCACGGCCGTCGCGGACGGGCCGCCGTCCTCCTCGAAGCGGATGACCCGGCCGTCGTGCGTGATGAACTCGTACACGTGACGGAGTCCGCCCCGCCCGGCCGGGTGCGCCCCGAGGTACCGCGCCTCGGCCGTCAGTCCGCTGTCCCAGGCGCCGCGGATCCGCCACCAGCACCGCACCAGGCGAAGGGCCATCCAGCCGGCCAGAGCCATGAGCAGGCCGGGCACGACGTAGCGGATCACGTCCATCGCGCACCCCCGGGGTCGGCGCGCCGGCCCCGAGCGGCCGGTGCGGGAGGAACCTACCCACGCCGGCCGCGGCGGTGACTCAAGGGAACCTCAGAGGTTCAGAAGGTGACGTCCGAGCAGGCGTAGAACGCGTTGGCCGTGTCGGCGATCGTCCACACCGCGACGATGACATGCCGGCCGCTGAGCCCGGACGGCAGCGTGCCCGTGTGGGAGAGGGTCGACGGCGGCCGCTGCCCGTTGTACGGCACCGTGAAGAACGGCGTGAGGTTCAGGTCGGACCGGGACAGGTTGTGGTTCTGGTTCCAGCCCGGCTTGGTGATGTAGTACTTGAAGTCGGTCGTGGCGTGCATGGCCGTGAACTGCCAGCGGAACGTGTAGGCCTGGCCGCCCGTCACCTTGGTGGCGGGCCATGCGGCGCCCGACGGGGTGCGGGGCGCGCTGAGCTGGCTGAAGTGGCCGACGCCGCCGTTGCATATCTGCCCGTCGGCCGGTCCGGAGGCCGGGAAGCCCTTCGGCCCCTCGACGCTCTGCGGTTCCCACTGGATGGAACCGCAGTTGGTCACCGTGCCGTTCTGACAGAGCTTCTGCCGGCTGATGGGCAGGTCGGTGTAGCCGTGGCCGCTGGCACCGCCGGAGGAGAGTACGAGGGCTCCGGTCGTGGCCAGTCCCACCGCGAGTGCGGACAACTTGGTCCTTGTGCGCATGCTGCCGCTCCTGGAGAACGTGGGGGAGTTTCACTGAGGCGTGCAGGTAGGTCTAGACCAAGTCTGAGAGTATGACCGCAAGTTGAACATGTCCATACCAATCACGGACCTGTTTCCCCACGGCCCGCGCAGAACGCCACCGTCAGGTCCTTCACCAGCACCTTGCGCTCGTAGTCGTCCAGTTCGACCAGCCCGCGCATGGTCAGCCGGGTCACCGTGTCCTCCACCGAGTCCACGACCGAGGTGAGCACGCTCGCCCGGTGCCGGGCGTCCAGGGCGGCGATCCGGCGGCGGTGCATCGCGGCCGCCACCTCGGGCGCGTACTCCACGCGCAGCGGCTGCACCGAGAACACCTCCAGGCCGACCGGGGCGGCGTCCGACGCCACCAGCCGGGTCAGGGCCTCGGCCGCCGCGTCGCCCGGCCCCTTCGCCCCGCCCGGCGTCTCCACCGGCACCCGGGCCAGGGCCGCCTCCACGCACTCGCGCAGGTACGACTCGTGGTCCTCGACGCCCAGCATGGCCCGCGCGGTGTCCCGGACCCGCCACACCACCTGGACCACCACCCGCAGCGCGACCCCGCTCCCGTCGGCGGCGGGCAGCGGCTCGCTGCGCCAGTGCCGCAGCCGTACGTCCACCCGGCGGCGCAGCAGCAGCGGGTTGACCCACAACAGTCCGGAGCGCCGGACCGTGCCGCGGTAGCGGCCGAACAGGTCCAGCACCCAGGCCCGGCCGGTGCGGCCCCGGGCCAGTCCGCCGAAGCCGAACAGGCCGAGCGCGCCCGCCCCCGCGTACGCCGCCCACTGCGCGGGGCCGAGCCCGGCCCCGGCCTGCGCGGGCAGCCGCAGCGCCTCCACGACGAGCGGCGGCAGCAGCCCGGCCCACCAGGAGGTGGCCGCACACCCGGCCGCCCCGCACGTCCCGGCCAGCACGCCGGCCGCTCCGGGCAGCACCCGCGCGGGCCGTTCGTCCAGGCCGGGGTCGACCTGCGGCACGGGCCGCGGCGCCGCGGTGGCCGCGCGCCGCGGCCGGGGCTGCTCGCCCGTGCCCTGCCTGCGGCTGACCACCGCGGGCCGCAGCGCCACCGTGGCCGGGTCGGGGTCGTCGCGGAACAGCAGGTGGACGGGGATCTCGGTGGTGGCCTCGTTCTGGATGAGCCGGGCGGGCCGGGCCGGCCCCCCGGCGGGTCCCTCGGATTCGGACGGGTGGGAAGTGGTCGTACTCACGCGTGCCTCCAGCCTCCGCGCCAGATGCGTCACAACGGTGGTCCCCGGCGCCGGATCCGTGCCCGGACGCGGCGGGTACGGGCCACACGGACCGGCCGGGGGTCGGATCCGGCCGGATCGGCCGGGTCGGGTGCCGGCCGGTCCGGCCGGCGTGCGAGACGGGCCGGACCGGCCCGCCGCGCGGGGCGACGCCCCTCGTGCCGGACTACGAGAAGAGCCGCCGCCAGGTCTCCGGCCCCGGGTAGCCGTCGGCGGCGCCGCCCCGCCAGCCCTGGGTGCGCTGGAACGCCTCCACGGCCCGCCGGTCCGCCTCGCTCCAGCGCGGCCCCGGCCCGACCGCGTAGAACCTGCCGAACCCCTTGCGCACCAGCTGTCTGCCGAGCCGGGTGACGTAGACGTTGTCGGCGCCGGGCCGGAACATCGCCCGCCCCGGGTAGCCCGGGACGCCGTGGGAGGACGGCGGCGGCCCCACCGCACCGTCCTTGACGTCCCTGCCCGCGCCCGTGACCAGCAGTTCCCAGGTGCGCGGGCCGGGCAGCCCGTCCGCGTCGGCACCCGTCCAGCCCTGCGCCCGCTGGAAGGCCCGGGTGGCCCGCCGGTCCGCGTCCGTCCAGCGCGGTCCCGGGCCCGAGGTGTAGGAGGCCCCGGCCCCGCGGGCGACGAGCATGCGGCCGAGCCGCGTCACGTACGCGTTGTGCGCGCCGGGGCCGAAATACGCCGCCCCCGGAAACGGCGTGGCCGCCGGGGCGCCCGGCTTGCCGCCGTCCGGCTCCGGGGCCGGCTCCTGTGCCGTGACGCCCTTGTACCGGTAGGGGACGTACCGGTCGGAGTCGCTCCAGTAGGCATACGGGGTGGACTGCCGGCGGGTGTGCGGGCGGGTCTGCTCGTAGGCCAGGTAGGAGCGGTGGGTGTCGTCCGTCCAGCCGCCGAAAATGGTGACGTGCGAGCCTTTCTCGGGGTCGGCCGCATTGTGGAACAGCAGAATGTCGCCCGGCTGGAGTTCCTCCTTGGAAATGGGATCCGCGTACTGGGCGAGGCTGCCCGTCCATTCGTTCCCGGGCAGTCGCCAGGCCATCGAGACATAACCCGAGCAGTCCTGCCGGTAACCGTCGGACCAGTAGGCGGTCATGCTGTACGACACCTTCGCGGCGACCCAGGTCTCCGCCCGGTCGATGATCTCCGCGCGGGTGAGGGCGGAGGGCTTGCGCGGCAGGGCCGGACGGCCGGCCGGGCCGTGCAGCGGCGCCCGGTCCCCCTGGGGCGTGTCGCGCTCCTCACCTGTGGGAACACCCGGCCGGTGGGGGGCGTGCGACGGGGCGGCCGCGGCCGGTGCGGCGGGTGTCGCGCCGAGTGCGGCGGACGCCACGGCCGCGAGGGCGAGGGCCCGGTGGGCGGCCGGGTGGGCGGTCCCCCGGCCCGCCCGGGAATGCGGCAGGACGCGGCGCCAGTGGACACAGCCGGGGCAGTCGCAGTCGCTCGCGGGGTCGAATTCCTCGAATACCGGAGACTCCATGCGATTCCCCTCACACTTCCGGCGGAAAATGCGGTGCCCGTGGACGTCCGGGCGCGCGTCGTCAGTTTCGCAACTCTCTTCCGCACGCGCATGCTGACGGTCCGAATGATGTACGCGCCCCCCTTCCCGGGGGACCCCGCGGGACGGGCGGGGTGGTCCGGAGCACCTCCGCGCGTCCTGTAGAGTTACCTCGTCAGCGCGCGCCGCTAGCTCAGTTGGTTAGAGCAGCTGACTCTTAATCAGCGGGTCCGGGGTTCGAGTCCCTGGCGGCGCACCGACCAGGAGGGCCTCTCGGAGACGAGGGGCCTTCCTGCATGTCCGGACAGTCACGCGTCCCGGTTTCCTCCTGGCCGGAACTTTTCTCTGGCCGGAACCGGGGCCACCGCACGTTTGGCCGGATACCCTCTGGCCATGGCAGCGCGTGACCTCCAGGAGCGGATCAAGAAGCTCATCCTCGACCGCCGGCTGGCCTCCGGGGCCCCGCTGCCGACCGAGCCCGAACTGATGGAGTACCTCGGCGCGAGCCGGAACTCGGTCCGCGAGGCGCTGAAGGCGCTCCAGGCGATGGGCATCGTCGAGATCCGGCACGGCTTCGGCACCTACGTCGGCCCGATGTCCCTGGCCCCGATGATCGAGGGCCTCGCCTTCCGCACGGTCGCCGGGCACTACCGGGGCGAGGACTCGCTGCTGCAGCTGCTCGAACTGCGCGAGGCCGTGGAGACGGGCCTGGCCTCCCGGCTCGCGGGACGGATACCGCAGGACGACCTCGTTGAACTGGACGCGCTCGTCGACCGTATGGAAGAGCAGGCCGCGCAGGGAGCCGGCCTCGCCGAGACCGACCGCGCGTTCCACGCCACCCTCTACCGAGGGCTGGACAACGTGCTGCTGAGCGAGGTGCTGGAGGCGTTCTGGGACGCCTTCCACCGGGTCAGGACGGACCTGGGGGGCGTGCCCCAGGACCCGAAGGTGACCTGCCGGCAGCACCGGGAGATCCTGGACGCGGTGCGGTCGGGCGACGCGATGCGGGCGGAGGAGGCCATAAGGGAGCATTTCGGCAACATCCGCGCCCGCCTGTCCACAACGGCTCCACAGGGTCCTCACACGCGCCACAATGAACGCGTATGACCGGTAAACACCGCGTTTCGCATCTTGCGATCATGATGATCGCCGTAGAACCCTGGTTTTCTGGTTTTTCAAGATGCTGCGGTTTCGCGGCAGTTGGGGGGATTCGGAACCGGTTGCGGACTGCGCGGGGGTAGGGGCCCCGTTCATGAAGCGATGCCGTGGGGGGCATCATGCAACCGGAAGGTCGTATTGCCATGTCTATAGGGTGTGGATGACGTGGTGACTGCGACCCACCACTGATACGTCTGTGAAGGTCGAGGGGGACCGCAGCAGACGGTAGGAAGCGACGAAACACGCGGTGGTCCGCGTGTGGGGGGATGACTCATGACGTCGAGGCCCACGGGTGCCCGGCAGGAAAACGACCCGTCCCAGACGACCCAGCTGAGGGTGCCGTCTCACCGGATGAGCACCACGGGGACGTTCCGGCGGATCAAGAAGACGCTGCCGAGATACGACTACGAGCACTACAGCCGGCTCGCGGGTCCCCTCACCCAGCCCGATCCGAGCAAGCCGTACAAGGTGCAGTACCGCTCGCTCATCTCGCAGGAGCCGCACCGCATCCGGGTCGCCCTGATGCTGGCCGCGGCCCCGGTGCTGTCGCTGGTGCTGCTGTTCTGGCTGCTCCAGCCCGAGCACTGGACCGAGCGCGACTACCCGGCCTTCGACTGGCTGCCGGCGCTCGACATGGTGATGCTCGTCTCGATCGGCCTGATCGAGTTCTTCCGCTGCATGAACGTGCTGTCCAACGCGCACGCCACGCTGGTCGCCCGGGACCCGATCCCGGTGGTGCCCGAGGTCGGCACCCGCGTGGCCTTCCTCACCTCCTTCGTGCCCGGCAAGGAGCCGCTGGAGATGGTGACGAAGACCCTGGAGGCGGCCGTCAGGATCCGCCACCGCGGTCTGATGCACGTCTGGCTGCTGGACGAGGGCGACGACCCCGAGGTGAAGGCGGTCTGCGAGCGCCTCGGCGTGCACCACTTCTCCCGCAAGGGCGTCGCGAAGTGGAACCAGGCCAAGGGCCCGCACCGCGCCAAGACCAAGCACGGCAACTACAACGCCTGGCTGGAGGCGCACGGCGACGACTACGACTTCTTCGCCTCGGTCGACACCGACCACGTGCCGCTGCCCAACTACCTGGAGCGGATGCTCGGCTTCTTCCGCGACCCGGACGTCGGCTTCGTCATCGGCCCGCAGGTCTACGGCAACTACGACTCGTTCGTCACCAAGGCCGCCGAGTCGCAGCAGTTCCTCTTCCACGCCCTGATCCAGCGCGCGGGCAACCGCTACGGCGCCCCGATGTTCGTCGGCACGTCCAACGCGGTGCGCATCAAGGCGCTCAAGCAGATCGGCGGCCTGTACGACTCGATCACCGAGGACATGGCCACCGGCTTCGAGATCCACCGCCACAAGAACCCGGCGACGGGCAACAAGTGGCGCTCGGTCTACACCCCGGACGTGCTCGCCGTCGGTGAGGGCCCCAGCGCCTGGACGGACTTCTTCACCCAGCAGATGCGCTGGTCGCGGGGAACGTACGAGACGATCCTCAAGCAGTACTGGAAGGGCTGGTACTCGCTGCCGCCGAGCAAGCTCTTCAACTACACGATGATGATCATCTTCTACCCGATGTCCGCCCTGAACTGGATCCTGGCCGCGCTGAGCTGCTGCCTGTTCCTGGGCCTGGGCGCCTCGGGTGTGAACATCGACCCGGCCGTGTGGCTGATGCTCTACGGCAACGCCTCCGCCCTGCAGATCGGGCTGTACGTCTGGAACCGCCGCCACAACGTCTCGCCGCACGAGCCGGAGGGCTCCGGCGGTGTGGCCGGCATGGTGATGTCGGCGCTGTCGGCGCCGCTGTACGCCAAGGCGCTGATCGACTCCGCGCTGCGCCGCAAGAGCAAGTTCGTGGTCACGCCCAAGGGCGACTCCGCGAGCCCCGACCGCTGGTTCGGCACGTTCCGCTACCACTGGTACTTCATCCTGATCTTCGGCGGCTCGATCGCGGCCGGTTTCGCCTTCGGCCACTCGCACCCCGCGATGATCATCTGGGCGACCTTCGCCATGCTGATCACGGCCACGCCGATCTTCGCCTGGCGCTGGCAGCTGAAGCAGGACGCCAAGAAGCCCGCCGCCCCCTCCGGGGAGCCGCCGCAGGACTCCGCGGGCCCGCACCGGACGCAGCCGCTGCCCGTCCCGCAGCAGCACGCGCCGCACGCCCCGCAGCACAAGCCCACGTGGGCCGCGACCCCGGGCGCACACGGGGAGGTCGGGGGAACCGACCAGACCATGCAGATCGCCCTTGGTGGACTTGGGGGACGTAAGGAATGAACGACCGTGCAGGCCGCCGCCGGGCCCGTCGACTCGCGATCGGCACGGCGGTGGTACTCGCGCTGGCCGGGATGAACGGGCCGTGGCTCTACCGCTTCAGCACCGAGAAATACCACCAGTACAAGATCAACAAGCCGGAGTACAAGGCCGCGAACGGCAAGTGGGAGATCATCGAGTTTCCCGAGGAGTACCGGCAGAACACCATCCACGCGGCGCTACTGCGCACCGGCAAGGTGCTGCTCGTCGCGGGGTCGGGCAACAACCAGGACAACTTCGACGCGAAGAAGTTCGACACCCGGATCTGGGACCCGGTCAAGGGCACGATCAAGAAGGTGCCCACGCCCAGCGACCTGTTCTGCACCGGCCACACCCAGCTCGCCAACGGCAACCTGCTGATCGCGGGCGGCACCAAGCGGTACGAGAAGCTCAAGGGTGACGTCACCAAGGCCGGCGGCCTGATGATCGTCCACAACGAGAACCCGGACAAGCCGATCACGCTGCCCGCCGGCACGAAGTTCACGGGCAAGGAGAACGGCAAGACGTTCGTCTCCAAGGACCCGGTGCTGGTGCCGCGCGCCAAGAAGGTCTTCGACAAGGCCA
The DNA here is from genome assembly GCF_044540565.1 of Streptomyces sp. NPDC085931. Classification (NCBI taxonomy): domain Bacteria; kingdom Bacillati; phylum Actinomycetota; class Actinomycetes; order Kitasatosporales; family Streptomycetaceae; genus Streptomyces; species Streptomyces sp. NPDC085931. Next base: position 201,455 of record NZ_JBITSK010000011.1, on the reverse strand, counting down.
CCGGCAGGTTCCTGCGCAACGACCCCGGCCTCGGCCGGATCTACGTCGAGGCGCAGAAGCGCGGCAAGAGGTTCGAGACCGGCACGCAGGACAACTACCGCGTGCACGGCCTGAAGGGCGCCGACGCCAAGAACACCTACGGCATCGCGCAGAAACTCGCCCTGGACAAGAAGGACTTCCAGGGCATCCGGGACGCCTTCGAGTTCGACCCGGTCGCCGAGAAGTACATCAAGGTCGACCCGATGAAGGAGGCCCGCTGGTACCCGACGCTCACCACCCTGAGCGACGGGAAGATCCTCAGCGTCTCCGGCCTCGACGACATCGGCCAGCTGGTCCCCGGCAAGAACGAGGTCTTCGACCCGAAGACCAAGAAGTGGACCTACACGGACAAGGTCCGGCAGTTCCCGACCTACCCGGCGCTGTTCCTCATGCAGAACGGCAAGGTGTTCTACTCGGGCTCCAACGCGGGCTACGGGCCGGACAACGTGGGCCGCGACCCGGGCGTGTGGGACGTGGACACCAACAAGTTCACCAAGATCCCCGGCCTGAGCGACCCCAAGCTGATGGAGACGTCGGGCACGGTGCTGCTGCCGCCGGCGCAGGACGAGAAGTACATGGTGATCGGCGGCGGTGGCGTCGGCGAGTCCCAGCAGTCCAGCGAGAAGACCCGGATCGTCGATCTGAAGAAGCCGAACCCGAGCTTCGTGGACGGCCCGTCCTTGGACAAGGGGACCCGGTACCCGAACGCCTCGATCCTGCCGGACGACAGCGTGCTGATCTCCGGCGGCTCGGAGGACTACCGGGGCCGCGGCGACTCCAACATCTTCGAGGCGCGGCTGTACGACACGGCGAAGAACGAGCTGAAGCGGGTCGCCGACCCCCTGGTGGGCCGCAACTACCACTCCGGTTCGATCCTGCTGCCCGACGGCCGCGTGATGTTCTTCGGCTCCGACTCGCTCTACGCCGACAAGGCCAACACCAAGCCGGGCGAGTTCGAGCAGCGCATCGAGATCTACACCCCGCCCTACCTCTACGGCGACGCCGACCGGCCCGCGCTGTCGGGCGGGCCGCAGACCATCGAGCGCGGCGGCACGGGGACCTTCACCTCGGCGGACGCGTCGCGGGTCGACAAGGTGCGGCTGATCCGGCCGAGCGCCGCCACGCACGTCACGGACGTCGACCAGCGCTCCATCGCGCTGGACTTCGAGGCGTCCGGCGACAAGCTGACGGTGACCGTGCCGAAGAACCGCAACCTGGTCCAGGCGGGCTGGTACATGCTGTTCGTGACGGACGCCCAGGGCACGCCCAGCAAGGCGCAGTGGGTCAAGGTGCCGTAGCCGAACGGCTGAAGGGGCGCCCTCCGGCTCGGAGGGCGCCCCTTTCCGTGTCCGGTGCGGCAGGTCAGCCGGTGGCCCTCGCCAGCTTCAGGGCGTAGTCCGCCCACCACTGGCCCGCCTTGGGGCCGCCCTTGCACTCGCCGTCCGACTCACCGGGCCGCTTGACCCACAGGTACGCGTCGACCAGCGGGTCCGCCGTCTTCGTCGTCGGCGTCTCGCCCAGCGCGCGGCCGGGCGGGTTGCACCAGCGCTCGTCCGGGTTGCCCCCCGTGTACGGGCCCTTGCCGTTGCGGCTGGTGTCGATGACGAAGTGCTTGCCGCCCACCTTGGCGGAGAGCTGTTTGCCGTAGGCGATGGAGTCCTGCGTGGAGTAGAAGTTGGAGACGTTGACCGAGAAGCCGTCGGCCTGCGCGATGCCCGCGCGCTGCAGCGGTTCGAAGATCTGGTCGGGGTTCTGCCAGCCGGCGTTGCCCGCGTCCAGGTAGACCTTGGTGTTCTTCAGCGCCTTGAGCTGGGCGACGGCACCCTTGAGGAGGTCGTAGCGCTCCTCGTGGAACTGCTCCGGGGTGCAGCCGTCCACGAGGTGCAGCAGGGCGTCCGGTTCCAGCACGACCGTGGCCGGGCGGTCGCCGATGCCCGCCGCCACGCCGTCCAGCCACGCCCGGTAGGCGTCGCCGTCGGCCGCGCCGCCCTGGGAGTACTGGCCGCAGTCGCGGTGCGGGATGTTGTAGAGGACGAGCAGGGCCGTACGGCCGGCCTTGTCGGCGGCCTCGGTGAAGCCGCGGGTCTGCTCCTCGGGGTTGTCCGGGCCGACCCACTCGGCCACCGGCTGCTCGGCGATCTTGCGGAGCTGCTCGGCGTCCTGCTTCTTGCCGGCCTTCTCCAGCGCGGCGACCTGCCGGGCCGCCGTGCCGTTCGGGTTGACCCAGAACGGGGCGGTGTCCTTCGGCTGCTGGGTGATGCCGGCGCCGGCGTCGGCGCCCCGCTCCGGGCCGTCGTCACCCCCGTCGCCGCCCGAACATCCCGCGATCAGCAGTGCCGCCCCCAGCACCACCGCGGACACCCGCCTCCCCGCGTGTGTCCCGACCCCCCTGCTGCCGTACATCCAGCTCCCCCTTGGGTGCAGCGTTGTGAGGCTCAATCCTGACATACGTCCCGCAGCGCCCACGAGGCCGAATCCGACCTGCGCGGATGACGCAGCGCCACCGCACCGGGACTTGGCGTCATTCGACCTCTAGGCCCGGCGGTCCTTTGGTTCTAGAGTCTTCCCTGCAGGGCCCGGCCTCCGGCCAGAGATTCACCCACCGTGTCTCCCATGACCTCCCGCGCAGCTCGCCGGGTTACTCCCGCAGCCCGTGCGCGCGCGGTCGAGGCCGGCCCGGTCGGCGGCTTCAGGGGGAGCGGGCCGCCGGCCGGGTTGGGGAAGCACCGCCGGCCGCTACAGGCCGGTTCCGGTCAGGTACGCCGAGACCACCACGTTCGCCGTGTAGCTGCGCGTCGTGCGGTCGAAGCTGCCGCCGCAGGTGACCAGCCGCAGCTCGGCCCGCCCCGACTCGCGGGGGCCGTAGGCCTGATGGGCGTCGAAGCGGTCGCGGGTGAGGACCTGGACCGACTCCACGGTGAACTCGGCGACCCTCGCGTCCGCCCGGATCACCCGGATCGTCTGGCCCGGCCGCATGGCACCGACCTTGTGGAAGACGGCCGGCCGGGTGTCGGTGTCGACGTGCCCGACCAGCAGCGCGGTGCCGGGTGCCCCGGGCGCCACCCCGCCGGCATACCAGCCGACCACGCCCGGCTGGTCGTAGGGCGGCGGGTCGAGTGCCCCGCGCGGGTCCAGCCCGCGGGCCACGACGGGGGCCTGGACGCCGAGCCCGGGGATGTCGACGCGCTGCGGCAGGGCGTCGGTCAGGGGCCGGTGGGGCGGGGGCAGTTTCACGTCCGGGGGCCGGCCGGCCGCCGCCATGTCACCCGTGGTGGGGGCGGACATGCCGTGCCGTACGTCGGCGACCTCGCGGCCCCACAGCCACAGGCCGAGCAGCAGCACCACCCAGGCCACACCGGCCAGCATCCGGCCGGTGCCCGCCGCGTGCCTCTGTTCCTGGTCGTACATGGTCAACCCGTTCCACGGCTCCGGTGCAACCCGCGCAGCGCGACGACCATCGCGGCCACGCCGGCGAGCACCAGACCGGTCACACCCTGCGCGGTACCGGGCCCGGCCGCGCGCTCCTCCGCGGCCACGACGTCGGCGGCACCGCCCCCGCCGGCCCGGACGGGAGCGACGGGCGAGGCGGGCGCGCCGGGCCGCTGACCGGCCGGCCCCGGCTCGTCGCCCTCGGCACCGGGGCCGGGGGGCGCGGACCGCCCACCGCCGGGGAGGGGCGGCGGCCCGCCGGTCCCGGGGGTGAGGGGCTGACCGTCGGAGCCGGAGCTTGCGGGCAGGCCGTCGGAACCGGGGGTTGCCGGCTGACCGTCGGTGCCGGGGGTCACGGGTCCGTCGGTGCCGGGGGTTGCGGGCCGGCCGTCGGCGGTGCCCTTGCGGACGGTGAAGGTGCCGGTCCGTTCCGTGTCCCCGCACGGGACCCGCACGGAGTACGTGCCCGGCGCGAGCGTCGAGCGGACGCGGCTCTCACCGGTGAGTTCGCGCACGGCGTCCGCGACCGTGAGGCGCGCGTCCGTGACGAACGCGGGTGAGACGGCGACGGCCGTGCGGTGGGGGCAGCCGGTGACGCGGAGCGTGACGTCCGTGCCGGGCGCGGCGGTCGCCGGGGAGACCGAGACGCTCCCCGCCCTGCCGGCCGTCCCCTTCTCCCCCGCGTCCCCCGTGTCCGCCGCGTACGCCGTCGGTGACAGGGCGGCCGCGGCCAGGACACCCGTACAGACCGTGACTCTCAGGGAACCCATCGTGAACCTCCAGACGCCTGGAGCCTCCCCCGGGCGGCCGGTCACCGCATCCGCAGCGACGCGGTGACTGCTCCGTACGGGTGGCGACGGGTTTGAGCGCGGCGGAGCGGGCCGCCGCAGGGGTCAGACCCGTTCGACGAGGTCCGCGATCGAGTCGACGATCTGCGACGGACGGTACGGGAAGTTCTCGACCTGGTCGGGCCGGGTCAGGCCGGTGAGCACCAGGAACGTCTGCATCCCGGCCTCGATGCCGGCCAGCACGTCGGTGTCCATGCGGTCGCCGATCATCGCGCTGGTCTCGGAGTGCGCCCCGATGGCGTTCAGCCCCGTGCGCATCATCAGCGGGTTGGGCTTGCCCGCGAAGTACGGCTTCTTGCCGGTGGCCTGGGTGATCAGCGCGGCCACCGCGCCGGTCGCGGGCAGCGGGCCCTCCGTGGACGGGCCGGTCTCGTCCGGGTTGGTGCAGATGAACCGGGCGCCGCCGAGGATCAGCCGGACCGCCTTGGTCATGGCCTCGAAGGAGTACGTGCGGGTCTCGCCGAGGACGACGTAGTCCGGCTCGTGGTCGGTGAGGATGTAGCCGATGTCGTGCAGCGCGGTGGTCAGACCGGCCTCGCCTATGACGTACGCCGAGCCGCCCGGCCGCTGGTCGTCCAGGAACTGGGCGGTGGCCAGCGCGGACGTCCAGATGCTCTCGATCGGCACGTCCAGGCCCATGCGCTTCAGCCGGGCGTGCAGGTCGCGCGGCGTGTACATCGAGTTGTTCGTGAGCACCAGGAAGGGCTTGCCGGACTCGCGCAGCTTCTTGAGGAAGGCGTCGGCGCCGGGGATCGGGACGCCCTCGTGGATGAGGACACCGTCCATGTCGGTGAGCCACGACTCGACGGGCTTGCGGTCTGCCATGTGCGTGATCTCCTGCCGTACGCGGTCCAGCCTGCGCCCCAGCCTAAACAGTGGCGGGATCTTGCGGAACGGGCGGCCGGCCCCGTCCCGACAGGCGGGACGCGCCTCCCCGCCCCTCCTGCCGGGGCGGCGCGTCAGGGGCGTCTGCGGACGAGGAGCAGGGCCCCGCCCCCGATGAGCAGCCCGCCCGCGACGGCCGCGGCGACCTGGACGCCGCTTCCGGTACGGGCCAGTTCCTCGGCGAAGGGGAAGCGGTCCGTCCGGGGCGGTACCGAGGCGTCGGGGTCGGGATCTGGGTCGGGGTCGGAGCGCGGGCGGGTGGTGCCGGTGTCGGTGCCGGGCTCGTCGCCCTCGATGCGGAAGCGGTAGTCGTTGGACTGCCCGACCCAGTCGCCGTCGTCGTCGTGCCGCTGGACCACCGCGGCGTTGGCCGTCACGTCGTTGGCCGCGGCGTCCGAGGTGACCGCGAGCCGGACCTTCACGGTGACGGTCCTGCCGGGGCCGACGGTGAACCCGGCGAAGCGGTCGTCCTCGCCGGTGAACGCCCCGACGAGTTCGTCCTCCCCGGTCTTCTCGAACCGCACGGGGTGCGCTCGGGTCCCCTCGAAGAACTCCAGCCGGGGCTGGGACGGTTCCAGGGTCCGCCGGTCGTCGACGAGCACGACGACGGGGTGGATGGCGGAGCAGGTCCGGTCGGTGGTGTTGGTCAGGTCGAGGTACCAGGTCCCGAACCCGCCCCCGGCCGTGTAGGCGTCCGGCCCGCCGCGCAGGCGGGTGGTGAGCGGGAAGGTGTGGTCGTCGGGCGCGGCACAGGCGGGTGCCGGGTCCTCGGCGTACGCCGGGGCAGCACCCGTGAACAGGACGGCGGCTGCCGCCGCCAGGCAGAGACGAGCGGGCGTGCAGAGTCGCATGATGATGTGACCTAGCCGGAAGACGGCGAAGGGAAGTCGGCCGGGCCGGGAAGCGCCCCGAACGGCGGCGCGGATCCGCCCGGTCGGCGGACATGCCCAGGGCCGGCCGGGACACCGGCACCCGTCCCCGGCCCCAGGGAGGAACGGCCCGGTGCCGCCCGGTCGGCCGACAGGACCAGTGCCTGCCGGGACACCCTCACCCGTCACGTCTGCCGAACACCGGCCCCAGCACCAGCTGGGCCGCCCCCACCGCCACGGCTCGTCCGCCCCCGGGCGCGAGCCGCACCGGCACCACTCCCTGGCCTGTGCGCCGGGCCCGTTCCGCCAGCACCGCGCCGACCCCCCGCAGGAACGGCTCCGGTGCCGAGGTCACCGTGCGGCCGCCCAGCAGGACCAGGTCGATGTCGAGCAGGCCCACCAGGTTCGCCGCGCCCGCGCCCAGGACCCGTGCCGCCGCCTCGATGTCGCCGCGCGCCACCGCGCCGAGGCACAGGGCCTCCACACAGCCGCGGTCGCCGCAGCCGCACGGCGGTCCGTCCAGCTGGATCACCTGGTGGCCGAACTCCCCCGCCCCGGTCCGGGCGCCGCGGTGCACCCTGCCGCCGATCACCAGCCCGGCTCCCAGCCCCGTGCCCAGGTGCAGGTAGGCGAAGGAGCCGGCCTCGCCCTCCACGGCCAGGCCCAGCGCCGCGGCGTTGGTGTCCTTGTCGACCACGACCGGCACCCCGAGCCGCCCGGCCAGGGCCTCCCGGAGCGGGAAGCCGTCCCACTCGGGGAATCCGGTCACCCGGTGCAGCACTCCCCGGGCGTGGTCGAGCGGCCCGGGCAGCACGACCCCGACCCCCAACAGCGCCCCACCGCCCCTGCCCGGCGCCCCACTTCGCAACGTCCCGCCCGGCAGCTTCCCGTCCCCCAGCGTCCCGTCCGGCAGCGTCCCGTCCGGCGAGCCCGGCAGCGCTCTGCTCTGCACGTCCGGCCCGTCCGGCCCGCCGGGCAGCGTCCCGTCCCGCCCGCCCGGCAGCGCCCTGCCTCGCCCGCCCGCCAGACGTCCGTCACACCCGCTGCCCAGCGCCGTCCCGTCGGGCGGCTCCGCCGTCCGCCCGTCCGTCAGGACTCCCGTCACCGCCTCCGTGACCGCCCCCAGTACGGCCTCCGCCCCGGCCCCCAGGTCGAGCGCGGTCCGCCGTTCCCGCACCACGGCACCGCGCAGATCCACCAGTACGGCCCGCAGCTCGTCCCGGTCCAGGTGGACGCCGACCGCGTGGCCGGCGTCCGGCACCAGGCGCAGTACCGTGCGCGGTTTGCCCCCGGTCGACGCCCGCCGCCCGGCCTCCGCCGCGAGCCCGTCCTCCCGCAGCCGTGCCGTGATCTTGCTGACGGCCTGCGGGGTGAGCCCGGTCCGCTCCGCCAGCTCCAGCCGGCTGATGCCCTCGTCGCCGGCCGTCCGCAGCAGCTCCAGCACCAGTGCCGCGTTGTGGCTGCGCAGGGCGAGCAGATTCACCCCGGGGCCGGCCGTACCGTCGTTCGCCCTGTTCACGCGTCCATTGTCTCCGGCGCTTGCACTTTGGCAACAGCGTTGCGAAAGTGGACGGCATGACTGGCACACCCCTGCGCGTCGGCCTCGTCGGCTACGGCCTCGCCGGCTCCGTCTTCCACGCCCCGCTGATCGCCGCCACCGAGGGCCTCACCCTCGACACGGTGGTGACCTCGAACCCCGAGCGGCAGCAGCAGGCCCGCGCCGAGTTCCCGGACGTACGCCTGGCCGCCTCGCCGGACGAGCTGTTCGACCGGGCCTCCGAGCTGGACCTGATCGTCGTGGCGTCCCCGAACAAGACGCACGTGCCGCTCGCGAGAACCGCCCTGGAGGCCGGCCTCCCGGTCGTGGTCGACAAGCCCGTCGCGGGCACGGCCGCCGAGGCCCGCGCGCTCGCCGCCCTCGCCGAGGAGCGCGGCCTGCTCCTCTCCGTCTTCCAGAACCGCCGCTGGGACAACGACTTCCTGACCCTGCGCAAGTTGCTGGCCGAGGGCGAGCTGGGTGACGTGTGGCGGTTCGAGTCCCGTTTCGAGCGCTGGCGGCCGAAGCCGAAGGGCGGCTGGCGCGAGTCCGGCGACCCGGCAGAGATCGGAGGTCTGCTCTACGACCTCGGCAGCCATGTCGTCGACCAGGCCCTGGTCCTCTTCGGCCCGGCGGCGTCGGTGTACGCGGAGACGGACGTCCGCCGCCCCGGCGCCGAGACCGACGACGACACGTTCATCGCGATCACGCACACCGGCGGCGTCCGCTCCCACCTCTACGTCTCCGCCACGACCGCCCAGCTCGGCCCCCGCTTCCGCGTCCTGGGCTCACGGGCCGGTTACGTCAAGTACGGCCTCGATCCGCAGGAGGCGGCCCTGCGCGAAGGGCTCCGTCCCGGCCCGGACTGGGGCGCGGAGCCCGAGTCGCTGTGGGGACGCGTGGGCTCCGGCGAGTCCCCCGTGACCGGGGGCGGCCGCCCCGAGCCGACCCTCCCGGGCGACTACCCCGCCTACTATGCGGCCGTGGCGCAGGCCCTGCTGGCGGGCGCCCCGAACCCGGTGACCGCGCTGGAGGCGGCCGCCGCCCTGGACGTACTGGAGGCGGCCCGTCGTTCGGCCCGCGAGAAGACGGTGGTGACGCTGTGACGCCCAAGAGCCCGCACGGTTCCTCGCACAACCAGGAGCTGACCCCGAAGTTCCATCCGGAACTCACCCCGAGCCTGGAGGAGCTGGAGAAGGAGGAACGCCGCCTGGTGTTCCGCCGGTTCACCCATGACGACGCCTGGGAGCTCGGCTCGCTCCTGGTGGAGCTGGCCCGCGAGCGGCAGGCCCCGGTCGCCATCGACATCCACCGGGCGGGCCAGCAGCTCTTCCACGCGGCGCTGCCCGGCTCGACCCCCGACAACGACGCCTGGATCGCCCGCAAGCGCCGGGTCGTCGAGCGCTACGGCTCGGCCTCCTACCTGGTCGGCGCCCGCTTCCGCGCCAAGGGCAGCACGTTCGAGGAGTCCTCGCGCCTCGACCCCGACACCTACGCGGCGCACGGCGGCTCCTTCCCGATCACCGTGGAGGGCGTCGGCGTGATCGGCGCGGTGACGGTGTCGGGCCTGCCGCAGTTGCAGGACCACCGGCTCGTGGTGGAGGCGCTGGAGCGGTTCCTCGACCGCTGAGCCGGGGCCGGAATCAGCACCGCTTCCCTCCGGTTGGGCACCTGCGTACGCGTGATCAAGCAGGGCGCCCACCGGAGGGAACCGAACAGATGAGCACTCCCGTGAAGGAAGCGGTCGGCAGGTACGGCATCTGGAGCGTGGGCCTGCGCTCGGAGGACCCGGATCGCCGGGGTGAACTGGCCGAGGCCGCCGCCGAGCTGGAGGAACTGGGCTTCGGCGCCGTCTGGCTGGGCGGCAACAGCTCCGCCGCCCACGCCGCCCCGCTGATCGAGGCGACCTCGCACCTCACGGTCGGCACCAGCATCCAGAGCATCTGGCAGCACGAGCCGGACGCGGCCGGTGCGGCGTTCGCCGAGCTGGAGGCCGCCCACCCCGGCCGTTTCGTACTCGGTCTCGGCGTCAGCCACGCCCGGCTCGCGGAGCAGTACCGCCGCCCGTACTCGGCCCTCGTCTCCTACCTGGACGGCCTGGACGCCGCCGGGGTGCCCGAGGACCGCCGGGTCCTGGCCGCTCTCGGCCCCAAGAGCCTCAAGCTGACGCGCGACCGTGCGGCGGGGACGATCCCCTACCTGGTCACGCCCGAGCACACCGCGCAGGCCCGCGACGTCCTGGGCGAGAGCCCCCTGCTCGCCCCCGAGCTGGCCGTGGTCTGGGAGACGGACCCGGTCCGGGCCCGCGCCCTGGCCCGGGAGTTCCTGGAGCTGTACCTCACCCTGCCCAACTACACCAACAACTTCCTCCGCCACGGCTTCACGGAGGAGGACCTGAAGGACGGCGGCAGCGACCGCCTCGTCGACGCCCTGTTCGCCTGGGGCGACGAGACGGCCATCCGCACCAGGATCGACGGCTTCTTCGAGGCGGGCGCGGACCACGTGGCCCTGCAGGTGATCACGGAGGGTTCGCGTGACGCCCTTCCCCGCAAGACCTGGCGCGACCTGGCGACCCTGCTGGGCTGACACGAGGGCCGACGCCCCATGAGGGGTGGGGGGAACTGCGCGGCAAGCCACACCCGGCCCGCAGCCGAGCACCGACCGCGGTTCCCCGCCTCTCCTGCCCTCCCGGCCCCCCGGCTCCCCGACTCCCCGACTCCCCGATGACCGGCTCTCCCAGCGGAGCGCCTACGCGTTCTTGAACTCCTGCCGCTGCCGCCCCAGCCCCTCGACCTCCAGCTCCACGACGTCCCCGGCCCGCAGGAACGGCTTGGGCTCGGGCGCCCCGAGCGCCACCCCGGCCGGCGTGCCGGTGTTGATCACATCGCCCGGGTACAGCGTCATGAAGCGGCTGACGTACCGCACGACTTCGCCCACGGGGAAGATCTGCTCGGCCGTCGTCCCGTCCTGCTTCAGCTCCCCGTTGACCCACAGTCTCAGGGAGAGGTCCTGCGGGTCGGCCACCTCGTCCGCCGTCACCAGCCAGGGCCCGAGCGGGTTGAACGTCTCGCAGTTCTTGCCCTTGTCCCAGGTGCCGCCCCGTTCGATCTGGAACTCCCGCTCGGACACGTCGTGCGCCACGGCGTACCCGGCGACATGCGCCAGCGCCTCCCGCGCCGACTCCAGATACCGGGCCGTACGTCCGATGACGACGGCCAGCTCGACCTCCCAGTCGGTCTTGCGCGAGCCGCGCGGCACGAGGACGGTGTCGTTCGGCCCGACGACCGTGTCGGGCGCCTTCATGAAGACCACGGGTTCGGCGGGCGGCTCGGCGCCCGTCTCCCGCGCGTGGTCGTGGTAATTCAGCCCGATGCACACGATCTTGCCGATCCGCGCCAGCGGCGGCCCGATCCGCAGCCCGGTGGCGTCCAGCACGGGCAGTTCGCCCGCGGCCGCGGCGGCCCGGACCCGGCCGAGCGCCTCCTCGTCGGCGAGCAGCGCGCCGTCGATGTCCGCCACGACACCCGACAGGTCCCGCAGGGTCCCCTCGGCGTCGAGCAGCGCGGGCCGCTCCGCCCCCGCCGTACCGACTCGCAGCAGCTTCATGATCAGTCTCCCTCGATCGCGGGCGCCCGACCGATACGCGGGACCCGGATGCGGCGGGGCAGCCATCGGAGGACTGGTCGATCCTCCAAGCTCGGCGTTCACTCCGCAATACCCCGTTCACGGACCGGACCGCCACCTCGCGGGCCGGCTACCGGTACAGCACGGCCCGCTCGACGGCACTCCACGTCGTGCTGGTCACCACGTACAGGGCGGCGGCCAACGGCACCACGGCCACGGTGACGAGCGTGAAGAACGACAGGAACGGCATCACCCTGGTCACCGCCCCGAGCCCCGGCACCTGCTCCCCGGCACCGGCCGGGACGGCCGGGTTCGCGGCCATCATGCGCTTGCTCAGCCGGTAGCTGAACGCGGCGACACAGGCGACGACGGCGAACAGCCCGGCGTACACGAGCCCCGCCCCGCCGAACAGGCCGTCCTGGAGCGCGTCGGACCACCGTCCGCCCAGCGGCGCGGCGAACAGTTCGTGGGCGAGCAGCCCGTTGGCGCGCCCGCCGATCGTGTCGCTGGAGAACAGGTGGTACAGCAGGAAGAACGCGGGCACCTGGAGCAGCCCGGGCAGGCAGCCGGCCAGCGGCGACACCTTCTCCTCGGCGTGCAGGTCCAGGACGGCCCGCTGCAGCCTCTCGGGGTTCTTCCCGTGCTTCCTCCGCAGCTCGGCGATCTTCGGCTGCAACGCGGTGCGGGCCTGCTGGCCGCGCGCGGCGGCCCGGGACAGGGGGTGGACGAGGAGCCGTACGAGCGCGGTGAACAGGACGATCGCGGCGGCCGCGGCGGACGCGCCGAACAGCGGCTGGAGCAGGTCGGCCAAGTGCTCGACCAGGGTGGCGAAGACGGACATGGGTGAGCCCTCCGGGGGTCTCGTCGTGCCGGAACGGAAGAACAGGCGGCATGACGACCCGCGCGGGGTCACGGACGTGCTGGTGAGGCCCTACGCGACGGTCGCCCGGAGGACGTGTCCGGGTGCGCGGGGACGGGTGCGCCCCCGGGCGTCGGGATCGCGCTGGGGCAGGAAGGCCGTACGGCGGTCGCGGTCGCGGATGGCCGTACGCACGCGGGTGCGCGGCACGGCGGGCGCGCAGCGCGAGGCGACGACGGTGCACAGCGCGAGGGCGGCCGAGGCCGTGGCGGTCGCGGCGAGGGCGACGGTGGCCGAGAGGCTGCCGGTGTCGAGCAGCGCCACCTCGACGATCAGGAAGAGCAGCACGAGAGCGGGACGCAGGCTGGTCCAACCGCGGTTCACCGGCTGCCCCCCCTCTCTCGTACTTGTGTGTGCCCTGCTGTCGGTTATACAGGATCACGCTCCCGCCCGGACCGGCCCCTTCATAAACGGGTTTGAGAAACCCCCGTCAGAACTCTCGACAACCCACCCGCCGCACCCGATGCTTCTCGATGCCATCACCCCGTTGCCATGCACGGGACAAGGCCGAGCCGCCCTGAAGACCCCTGCCCGCATTCCGTGACGGAGGAGCCGTGATCCGACGCAGATCCCTGCTGGCCGCAGCAGGCGGTACGTTCCTCGGCAGCGCCCTGGCGACCGGCACCGCGCACGCGGACGCCACGATCGCCGTCAACCCGTCGACCACGTACGGCACCTGGGAGGGCTGGGGCACCTCCCTCGCCTGGTGGGCCAACGTCTTCGGCGCCCGGGACGATTTCGCGGACCTCTTCTTCACCACCAAGTCGGTGACGTACAACGGCCGTTCCCTGCCCGGCCTCGGCCTCACCATCGCCCGCTACAACCTCGGTGCGTGCAGCTGGAACAGCGTCGGGGGCGAGACGATGGCCGAATCGCCCAACATCCCCGGCTTCAAGCAAATCGAGGGCTTCTGGCAGGACTGGAACAACGAGGACCCCACCTCTTCGGCCTGGAAGTGGACGGCGGACGCCAACCAGCGCGCGATGCTGGTCAAGGCCGTGCAACGGGGCGCGATCACCGAGCTGTTCGCCAACTCCCCCATGTGGTGGATGTGCGCCAATCACAACCCCTCGGGCGCGGCCGGCGGCGGCAACAACCTCCAGACCTGGAACTACCGCCAGCACGCGAGCCACCTGGCCGCGACCGCCCTGTACGCGAAGTCGAACTGGGGCGTGAACTTCGCGACGGTCGACCCCTTCAACGAACCGGCCTCCACCTGGTGGACCGCGACCGGCACCCAGGAGGGCTGCCACATGGACCCGGCCGTCCAGGCGGCCGTCCTCCCCCATCTGCGCGGCGAGTTGGACAAGCGCGGCCTGACGGGCGTCCGCATCGCCGCCTCGGACGAGACCAACTACGACACGGCCCGCTCCACCTGGGCGTCGTTCAACTCCTCCACCAAGTCCCTGGTCTCCCAGGTGAACGTGCACGGCTACCAGGGCTCGGGCGGCCGCCGCGACCTCCTCTACACGGACGTGGTGACGACGTCCCGCAAGAAGCTGTGGAACTCCGAGACCGGCGACAGCGACGGCACGGGCATGACCATGGCGTCCAACCTCTGCTACGACTTCCGCTGGCTGCACCCCACGGCGTGGTGCTACTGGCAGGTCATGGACCCGTCGGCGGGCTGGGCGATGATCGCCTACGACCCGGCCACCCTCCAGCCGACCACCGTCCAGACCAAGCACTACGTGCTGGCCCAGTTCAGCCGCCACATCCGCCCCGGCATGACGATCCTGGACACGGGGGTCGGCTACGCGGCGGCGGCGTACGACGCACCGTCGCGCCGCCTGGTCCTGGTGGCGGTCAACACCGCCGGCACACCCCAGTCCCTCACCTTCGACCTCTCCCGCTTCACGACGGTGACGGGCGGCTCCGGGGGCGTGGTGCCCCGCTGGAACACGGTGACGGCGGGAGGGGGCGACCTCTACACCCCGCACTCGGACCTCCGCCTGAACGGAAAGTCGCTCACTGTCCCGTTCGCGGCGAAATCCGTCCAAACGCTCCAGATAGACAACGTGACGCCGTAACCACAGCCGTAGCCACATCAACATCACAGCCACAGCCACAGCCACAGCCACAGCCACAGCCACAGCCACAGCCGTGACCCTCGGGGGTGATGAGCACGACGAGGGTGCGCGCGGGCGCGGTCCGGCCTGCGCATCTCTCACGCTTGTCACCTCCCGGCAGTACGGTGTCCCCCATGCGCCCCGACACGCCTGCCGAAAACGTCGACCACACCGCCGAGGCGGCACGCCTGGAGCGGACCGCCGGCCTGTACCCCGAGGACGCCGAGGCCCTGCTGCTGCGAGCGGCGGCCCACCTGGAACTCTCCGGCGACCGCCCCACCGCGACGAAGCTCTACGACCGCCTCCTGTCCTCCCCCCAGGGGCTCGACCACCCCCACCTGGTGCGGGCGCTCAAGGCCTCGAACCTCTGGGAGTACGGCCACGAGGCCGAGGCCCGGGCGATCATCGACGGCGTCCGGACGGCGGCCCCGCGGGACCCGGCCCCCTGGGTGATCGTGGCCGAGGCCCTGGAGTCGCACGACGAGCTGGAAGCGGCGCACGACACCTTCACGGAGGCCGTGCGCCTCCTGCTGACGGATGTGCCGCAGCCCCCGAAGCCGACCCACCCCCTGCTCTTCGGCCGCCACCGGGTCCGCCGCATGCTGGGCCGCTCCCACGACGCGTGGGACGCCCTGGCCGACACGGTCCACTCCCTCCCGGTCTCCCTGGACGAACTCCACGACCCCAAGCGCGTGTGGTCCCTCGGCTCGGAGAACCCGGCGGAACTGGAGGCGGAGATCCTCCGCCTCCGCGCGGAACTGGGCGCCTACCGCGAGGCGCTCTCCCGCCCGTTCCCGGTGGCGATCCTGCACTGGCCGGCGGCGGAACTGACCGAACTCCTCCAGGCGTATCCGTCCCTGGCCGAGGAGTACCCCACCCACGAGGAGCACCTGGCCTCGATAGAGCGCGCCCTGCGCGAACTCTCCGCCTCCGGCACACCGAACCTGGGCATCGTCACCGGCACGGTCCCGTCCTACGAGGCGTTCGCGGCATCGGAGGGCTCCTCCCCGGGCGACCCGACGCTCCTCCCCCAGTACGCCACGACCCTGGCGGCCCGGGGACGCGCGGTGGCGTGGCCCCCGCAGGAGGGGGCGGGGTGCTGGTGCGGCTCGGGGCGGACGTACGGGGGGTGTCACGGCAGCACGCCCTGACTCCGGCTGACGGCAGGACCCGACACCCCACCGGCGGGCGGCCCGCAGCAGGAAAGAGATCGGCTTGCAGCGAAGGCTCTTCGTCGGTCGACAGCTACTGCTAGAACTGATGCAGGTCGCCTCAAGTGATCGAATCACGCACAGAGAGCATGAGCAGCGATCATCAACCGGACGACAAGCATGCGTGGGGCTCGACGACAGTGAACGAGATGACGCCATCCTCACCCGGCGTCTCGGCCCGTATGAGCAGGCAGGCGAGCAAGGACACGGCCGTCGAACTGGCCGTGCGGCGGTTGTTGCACGCGGACGGGCTGCGTTACCGAGTGGAATACCCGGTGCCGGGCCTGCCGCGACGGCGCATCGACGTGGCGTTTCCGGGGGCCAAGGTCGCGGTTCTCATCGACGGCTGCTTCTGGCACGGCTGCCCCCAGCACGCCACTCATCCGAAGGCCAACGCGCAGTGGTGGCGCGCCAAGCTGGACCGCAACATGGCGCGCGATCGGGAGACGACGGAGCATCTCGTCCGAGAGGGATGGACGGTGCTGCGCTTCTGGGAGCACGAAGCTCCCGAAGCGGTGGCCGTACGTGTGGCGGATGTGGTGCGCCGGCGTCGGCCGGGACGAGACAGGGGGGAAGAGGAGTGAGCGGGCTCACCTTCGTGGACGTGTGTGCCGGAGCAGGTGGTCTTGCTCTCGGGCTGGAACGGGCGGGCTTCGAGCCTCGTCTCCTGCTGGACGAGGACGAACTCGCCGTCACGACCCTGCGCAGCAACAGGCCCCGGTGGCACGTGCTGCAGGGCGACCTGCTGGACTTCGATCCGGCCGAGCACCCCATGAGTCACGACGTGGATCTGCTCGCGGCGGGCCTGCCACGGGTGAAGTCGAGTGCGACCGTGGGACGAACGGATTCGAGGACGGAGGAGCGGCTGTTGGAGGCCGCCGTCTATCTCGTTCACGCGATCAGGCCTCGGGCGGTGCTCATCGAGAACGTCCCCGGACTCGCCCATGCCGACGAGTACCGCTCGTTCCGCGACTTCGCCCGTGCCGAGTTGGACCACTTGGGCTACGAATCCAGCTGGTTCGTCGTGAACGCCGTCGACTTCGGTGTGCCGCAGAGTCGCAAGCAGGGTGTTCTGGTGGCTGTCGAACGAGAGCGGACCAAGGCGTTCCGCCCTCCCTCGCCGACGGTGCGGCGACCGAGGACGGTGGGTGACGCCCTGGGCCCGTCCATGGCCTCGCGTGGCTGGCGGGACGCCGACCGCTGGGCCGCCCAAGCCGACCGGCCGGCTCCTACGCTCGTCGGCGGCTCGAAGAACCGAGGTGGGGCCGACCTGGGACCGACCGGAGCGAAGCGGACGTGGGAGACCATGGGCGTCAACGCTCACACACTCGGCGACCGGATTCCCGGGCCGGAGTTTCACTGGGATCCGGACCTCGGCCGGGACAACATGGTGAAAATCACGGCTGAACAGGCGGCGTTGTTACAGGGATTTCCCGAAACATGGGCAATTGCCGGACTCAAAACCGCCCGGTACCGCCAGATCGGGCACGCCACGCCCCCGCCGGTCGGAGAGGCACTGGGCAGGGCTGTGGCCGAAGCGTTGGACGGTGCCCCCGCGACCTCCGCCGCCGGCTAAACTTCCGCCACATGACCAGCGCGGCGCCACACCAGCCCATCCTCGACAAGCCCTTTGTCCTGGACCTCTTCGCAGGACCCGGAGGGCTGGATGTCGCCGGACACGCGCTCGACATCCCGAGCCTCGGCATCGAGTGGGACAGGAGCGCGTGTCTGACGCGCTACGCGGCCGGACTGGACACCCTCCACGCGGATGTGAGCGCGGTGCGCAGGGACGCGTTCGAGTCACTTCCGCCGGAGATCAACGTCCTCGCCGGTGGACCCCCGTGCCAGACCTACTCGGTGGCCGGGAAGGGCGCAGGCCGCAAGGCCCTGGAAGAGGTCAAGGAGTACATCGAGCGGCTGATGGCGGGCCACTCCGACGAGGCGATCGACAGGAGCCTGAAGAAGCTGAGTGATCCACGCACCGCGATGGTCCTCGAACCTCTCAGGTATGCGATTCAGGCGACGAGGAGCCCGAACCGGCAGAAGCGCCCCTATGACGTCATCGTCCTGGAACAGGTCCCGGCGGTTGAGGCCCTCTGGCACCATTACGCCAAGGTGCTCAAGGAGACCGGCCTGCCCGACGGCACCAAGTACGAGGTCGTGGTCGACGTCCTCGACACAGAGACCTACGGAGTACCGCAGACTCGATCTCGTGCCGTGTTGATCGCTCGGCGTGAAGGGCTCGGTCAACCCTTGCTTCCCGCGCCCACGCACCGAGCGTACGAGGCCAAGGAATGGAATCGTCGAGCCGTACAAGCAGCGAGCCGGATCCATCAGCCGACACTCGACGCCCCCGACACCGCAGGGGTGACCGACACGGCCCCGGGGAGCGACGACAAGGGTCTGAAGCCCTGGACATCGATGGGTGAGGCACTCGCCGATCCGGTCGGCACTCATCCAGGGCGTCGCACTCCGTTCCTCGTCCGCTCGAACTACGGCAGTTCCGGCATCCCCGGCCGGCGCGGGGTGCGGACCGACCGACAGCCTGCGGCCACCGTCACCGGGCGCATCTCTCGCTTCGTGGTCTTCGAGCACCTCAACGAGAGCGTCGTCCGCGAGGGCGCTCGCTTCAGCATGAACGAGGCGGGCATGCTGCAGAGCTTTCCTCCGGACTACCCCTGGTCCGGCACGGCACAGGCCCAACAGGTGGGCAACGCGGTTCCGCCTGTGTTCGGCGCCCACCTGTTGAGCGCCGCGCTCGGACTTCCCGCGCCTGACCCGGAGGTACTGAGAAAACCGTGGCAGCCCGCCACGGAGGAACAGCGGGCCAAACTGCGCAGTCACGGCTGCGGGGCTGCGGACACGTGCACGGCCCGGTGTCCGCGTCCCGAGCGGCAGACACCGGTCCGTTCGTCCTCGCGCCCGCGCGTGGACGCGTCGAAGCAGCCAGAAGCAAACGGCACCGACTCGTTGCGCCGGATCAGTCCTCGTTCTTCCGGCCTCTGACGGGTGCGGTCTCGAACAGCTCCGAGAAGTAGGCCGTCAGCTTCGCCACGGAGTCCTCGGGGACAGGTTCCTCGTCGGGCCCCTGCGGGAGCACGCGCCGTGCGACCGGCGGCGCCGTATCGGCCTCTGCGATCCAGTGCCGCAGAGGAAGCGGGTCGCGAGGCCTGTCCGCTGCGAGCGCGTCGTACGTCAGAGTCGCCCCCGCCGCGTTGATCGCCACGCTGAGGGCGTTGACCTCTCGACCGGTGGTGATCTGTCCGTTCTTCAGGAGGCGCACGATCGCCTGAGCGGTGGGACGGTGATCGATGAGGTCCATCCGGAGAGTGGTGTGGATGAGGTCCTGGTTCCCGCAAGCGATCTCGACGGGCTCGTAGTCCGGCCCGTTCCTGAAGAGTTCGGCCGCCCACCACAGACGCGAGAAGCACTGCCGATCCGCGGGACCGCGGAAGCGGTCGGCCGCGACGCGTCTCACCGGCCTGCCCGCCGTCGCCTCGGGCAGGTGCCGCCAGACCACGTAGTCGGGAGCCACCGCCAGAGCGATGTGGTTCCACAGGCGCCTGTCAGCCGCCTCCCGCCGCGTCAGCCGCAGCGTGGCGTGGAGTCGCGGCGCGAGCCACGCGTCGGCTCGGGTGCGATCCTCCCGGAACTCGAACATCGCATCGTCCACGAGACTGCGGATCGGTTCGGTCGACCATCGGACGTCGTCCTCCGGGAGAGGCTCCGCCACCTTGGCGAGATCGATGCCGCCGTGCACCTGCTCCGCCTTGAGCAGTTCCTCGGTGAGAAACGGATCGACAGCCGAGTTGGCGAGAAGCGCCAGGCGCTCCGGTACGTGGTTCGGTTGAGTGATCACGTCTCACTTCTCCCGGTTCATCTGTTCCAGACCACGAATGGCGTACGCCAGCGCCCTGGTGGCATCGGCACGACGTGCCGCTGCGTAGTGGATGCGCGTCTGCAGTTCGGCCCACCCCGATTCGCCCGTGCGCCGGCGATGGACCTGCCTCAGCGCTTCCTCGACGTGCACACCGGGAACCACGTCCGGAAGCATCTCCCGGAGCACTTCTCCTTGCCAGTCCGTCGGGAAGACCGGGCCGCCGCCGGGCTCCACCTCCAGATCGCCGATGGCGCCGTGGAAGACGGCGGTCCAGACGTCGGTGGCCATCTGAGCCACCAGAAGGTCGCGCACCTTGCTGTCGACACCGGACCCGCTGCTGTCCAACAGCCCGAGAACCCCCTCCACATCGGTGTTCACGAACACGGTGGGGACCCGAGCCGAAGTGTCCACCACCCATGGAACATCCGCGTACGCGTGCAGCCACTCTCTGGCACTCTTGCTGAACGAAGCCTTCTGAACGTCCAGTTGGAGTCCACGGACCGGCTCCTCTGAGGCGGTGTCGATGATCCAGTTGCGATCGGTCTCGGCGATCGATCGTCCCTCGACCCCGTCCACCGTCCCGACCGCGTACACGGCCAGAGACGCCCGACTCAAGTGGTTGTCACGGAGCAGCTCCAGCGTCCCCGACCAGTCCCGACCGTCCTCCGCATCGCGTGTCAGGTCGACGGAGGTGCGGACGTTCGTCTCGCCGTCCGTCAGTACGGCGAGGACACGCAGATCGGACCACGCCGCGTCCGGCGCGTTCGCCCCGGGCGGCAGCGTGGCCGAGAGACCGATCGTGGCGGTCAACCAGTCGGCATGACCCGCGATGCCCAGGGCGACGACCTGTTGCTGGGTCGAGTAGGCCGTGGTCTCCAATCGGTCTCTGGTGCCGTCGGACAGTTTGAGGGAGACCGAGGTCACCCTGAGCGTGATCGGCCGGTTGAGCCTCTTGTACGGGTAGATCTTCACCGTCACTCCCCCTTGCCGGCCCGCAGTTCGAGGACGAGGCGGGTGAGCGTGGTCCTGACCGGATGGCTGGTGACATCCGTGGATCCTCTGAACTTCGCTCGACGCGTGCCCGGCGGGAAGCGCAGGGTGCCGTCCTCCACTTCACAGCCCTCCACGGCCACGAGTTCTGCCCAGTCCAACTTCGGGCGTCCCCCGGAGCGCACATCCAGCTGGGCGACCGGCACCATCGGGACGACCTCGTCGCCGCGTGGGATGCTCACTTCCGCGGTGATCCGCCACTCTCCGTCGTCGCCGACCGTGGCTTCGAGTCCGTCCAGTACCGGAACCACCGGACCTGCGGGCGCCTTGGCCTTCGGTCTCGTTCTCACGGTCAAGGCCTTGCGCAGAGCTTCCCCCCCTCCGCGGTTCCCGCTTCTCGGCCGTGCGACGAGCTCCTTGACCGCGTTGTTGACCTCCGTCGTCATGGTGTTGATCCGCCGGTACGCGGAGGGCGACCAGCGGAGAGTCAGCTCCTCCGTCTGGCCCCAACGGTCGTGCTCAGGGGGCTCCGCCGCCCGCAGGAAGTCCTCGGCCTCCTTGGCGAAAGGTGCGGACTCGCCGGCGGCCTCGCCCACCAGGAGAACAGCCTGGAACGGGTTGGTTCCCAACGGCAGGTTCGGAACACCGGCCCTCTTCACCGTCATGCGGTTGCCCCGCATCGAGTGGACCTGGTTCTTGGGCACATCCTTGTCACTGTCCGCCTCGGTCACCAGCAGCACCGCCTGGTGCGTACCGAGCGTTCCCCGACCACCTCCGGAGAGGGGCAGCTTAAGCGGAACGCTGCGAGCGGCCACCTGCCCGGCCTCGGTGAGGCGATCCACTGTCGTGCCCTCGTAGTGCGCACGAAGGGCACGGGTCCGAGAGGGCTGCTCGACAGCCGGATCGACCTGCTCCTCCGCCACGACCACTGCGCCGTTGCGCAGAGAGCGGACCGAGACTTCCAGGAGTGGCAGCTTGGTGCCGCCGCCGGTCATCGCCGCCCAGAAATCCCGCCCCAGCGCCTCGACCAGGCGGCGGTGCATCTTGCGGATGTCGCGTGTGTCCCCCCCGCCTTCCTCGTCCGAGACCACGTGATCCGGTTCTGACGAGCCGTCCTCCAGGCTGGCCACGTCGTGGGCGCCGACGATGAGGAAGGAAGTACCCGGCTCGTCGCTCTCCCGGGTCAGGTGCAGACGAGCCACGGTCTCCTCGTCCGCCCACCAGGATCGTGCGACCATGGCGCCGGGAGAATCAGGATCGGGACGCCCGAACCACGCGGGGCCCGCGTACGGCACGCCGTCGACTTCACGCCACGGCAGTTCGAGACGACCGATGACTCTCCGCTCGGTGCGCCCCTCGTGAGGCACGGACAGAGTGGAGTTGATGAGGACGAGACCCAACGCACTGGTCGCCCACAGTGTCGCCTTGCCGAGACCGTAGGAACCACCGGCAGCGGAACCGGACTTGAGGCTCTCGAGCTGCCGCCTGACGACCGCGGCGAACTTGCCGTCCGCATAGTCGTCGCCGATGAGCCCGGAGGCGTTGTAGTCGTCGATCCGCAGCAGGACCAAGCGGCCCTTCTCGTACATGTCGCGAACTCCGGCGTCCACGACTCGCCCGACCTTCTGGTTCCCGGCGATCTCCGATACGGCGAAGTAGTGCGGAAAGAGATCGTTCCAGAGAATCGCCTCGCGGAAGGAGTCGAGAGCTTCGCCGGTCAGCTCGTGCAAGGTGTAGCGGACGCGGACCGGGCGGCCGTTGTCCGTCAAGCGCTCGTCGAGACTGTTCTGGCAGGTCTCGCGTGCAAGAACCTGCACGTCTGCGTCGAAGGCGAAGGCAGCCGCGTTACCCAGGTCACGTCCGCCGTCGGGGTATCCCGGACGGTGGTACCAGGTGACCGGTAGGCCGGCTCGGGTGTCCGTCGTACGTGTGTGCACCGTGCCCAGATCGGTGCCGAGAGCCTTGGCGATGTCCGCCATCACGGTCGGGCGGGGAGTCGACCTGCCGGTGATCCATGCGGAGACGGCGGCTCGAGTCAGCTTCAGCTCCTCGGCCAGTTCGGCCTGGGTCTTTCCTGCGAGTTTGAGCTGACGGGCCAGCCAGGGCCCGAACTCCTCACCTGTCTCCACGCGCCACCTGCTCTTCCCTGGGAGTCGTGAGGCGAGGCTAATTTGACGAACGAGGCCGCGTCAACCGAAAGTTAACCGAGCCCGTCAGACTCGACAGCTACACAGCGATGCCCGAACTGCCCGAATTGCACTACTTCGGGTCCGCATGGCGTCCCGATCGAGACAAAAGAGCGGATCGGCCAACTCCGCACGGGCGAACGGAAGTTCGGGGTTGCGCATTCATGTGGCTCCCGATAACTTCAGTGACGGTGGAGAATCCACCTCGCTCGTCGCCCGATTTCGGGTACGGGCGACCGTGGAACCCTCATGCCTGAATCTCAATGCGGGCAGGAGTCGGAGCGTCGACACGGGTCGACATTCTCGGGACTCCGAAGTAATGCACCAAAAGCGCTGGCGGGGTGAAACTCTCGTCCGCTAGCGTGATCACTCGGGGATTTTTTTACCCGCAGAAGCAGTTCGTTCCACGGGGACGTGTACCCGAATACACCCCTGTGCGACCATCAGGACACGACGTATCAGGGGTGGAGCCCAATGGATGAGCAGGACTGCGGCGATTTCCTGGTTTCCAGTCGGGAGTTGGACGCATTCGAGTTGATGATCAGGACGGCAAGAAACAAGGTCGAGGTGGCAGAGATTCTCCACGTTCACGACCTGTCGGAAGACGGTTTCACTCGCAACTTCCCCTACTTGGCCAAGGACGTTCGAGACCTGCCGGACGACGACTCCCCCTGCACCTGACCGAAGCGCGCCTCTGAGCAGGAACGTTGCGCGGCATCGCCCTGCCCCGGGCCGTCTGCCACGAACATCTCCTGGCCCCGTCCTGCACGGCCGGGGCCACACACCGAACGACGTGCCGGCAAACCGCGATCGGCAGCCGGCTCGTCGTTCCCGCTCCATCTCGAAGCGATCCACACCCAGGAGCAGAAGCAATGCCGTCTTCGACTTCTTCGGTCATCGAGACCGTTCTCGAACAGTCCTCTCGTGTCCTGCAGACTTATGCGGTGGACCCCGGTCTCGTCGCCGAGCATGCCAATGGCGAGCGTCGCATCACCAAGGGTGGGTACGGTGACCGCCAGCTGTTCGAACTCGTCCAGAATGCAGCAGACGAAATGGCCGAGGATCCCGGTGGTCGCGTCCACGTCGTCCTCACGGAAAGACACCTCTATTGCGCGAACGAGGGAAATCCGGTCACCGCTGAAGGTGCTGAAACAATCCTTCGAATGAGCATGTCGAAGAAGCGCGGAGGTCAGATCGGTCGTTTCGGAGTCGGCGTCAAATCGGTACTCGTGGTGACGGACGCTCCGGAATTCTTCAGCCGCACAGGTAGCTTCGGGTTCGACCGCGCCTGGTCGTACGAGCAGATCAAGGCCGTTCCCGGTGTGGTGGCGCGGTACGGGTCGGAGTTCGATGCCCCGGTGCTGCGTATGGCCCGCTCGCTTGACCTGCAGGCCGAGTGCGCCTCCGACCCCGTCCTGAACGAATTGATGACCTGGGCGGTCACCGTCGTTCGCCTCCCCCTGTTGCCGAGGGCGGACGACCGGTTGGGGCGGGACATGCACGGCGGCCGCGCGAAAGACCACGGTGAACCCCGCGAGGAGTTCCCGATCGGTTTTCAGCTCTTCTCGCCGCATGTTGCGAAGGTCGTTCTGGAGGACCGCCGGCCCCGTCCCGTGGCACGTCGTGTGCTGACCGCCCAGCGGGCCGGGGATCTGCACACCCTCGTCGAGGAGCGCACCGGGAAGGCGGTCACCACGGAACGATGGCGCGTCTTCACCGCGACACACGAGCCCGGCCCAGAGGCTCGTGCGGACGCCGGGGAGTTGCACGACCGGCTCTCCCTGGACCTCGCATGGGGCGTTCCTTCCCTGGAGAAAGACCCGGAGAGCGGCCTGTACATCAGTCCGAGAGCCCGCGGTCGGGGCAAGTTCTGGTCCTTCTTCCCGAGCAAGTACGAGATGTCGCTGAGCGGCATCCTCAACGGGGCGTGGAAGACCAACGAGGATCGGCAGAACCTGCTCGACTCCTCGCCGTTCAACCAGGAAATGATCAGGGTGGCCGCACGGCTGGTCGTCGACTCCCTGCCCGCCCTCGCTCCAGCCGAGGATCCGGCCGCCTATCTTCCCCTGCTGCCCGGCCGAGTGAAGGAGGCGATCAGTTGGGCCGACGAATACCTGACCCGGGAGATCTGGGCCCGTACCGCGGATCGTCCGTCGCTGCCCGACCAGGACGGTGTCCTGCGCCTACCGACGCAGTTGCGGATCCATCCACGGCTCGACAAAGACCTGAAGAGGTTGTCCGGTTGGCTCCGGCTGTGGCACGAGTGTCCCGGTCGCCCCTCCGACTGGTTGCATCCCAGTGCCGAGGCGGACTCTCTGCGATCCGGCAAGGTCGAGCACATTCTCAACGCGGCCGGACACGGTCGGACCGATGTCCGCGCGTGGCTGGAGGCCCTGGTCGAGGGCGGGACGGCCGAAGGCTCCGCCGTAGCCATCCGAATCCTCGCCGACATGGTCGAAGCCCGCTCCCCTTACGCCGACGAGGCGCGCAGGGCCCGCATCGTGCTCACCGAGGACCACGGTTTCGTCGCTCCCGTGCACGGCAAGGTGTTCAGGCGGGCCGATCAGGGCGGACTTCGCGAGTCCCTGGTGTACGTGGTCGACGAGATCGCCCAGGATCCGTCACTGATGCACGCGCTCAATGTCCTGGGCATCCGGGAGGCCGATGTCGAGGGCCGCTTCTTCAGTGTGCTCGATCAAGGCTTCGACCACTACAGCGAGTCGGACTGGCAACGGTTCTGGGAGCTGTTCCGCCTTGCCGGAGCACATCGAGTGGCCCACAAGGTCCTGGAACGGGTGCCCGTACCCCGATCGACGCTCCGTGTACGGACCGCGGACGGACACTTCCGGCCGATCGAGGACTGCATGCTGCCGGGTGTCGTGGTCGACGCGAAGCGTGATCCGAGCATCGCTGTCGACATGACCTTCCATTCGGACGACATCCCGTTCTTCTCCCAGCTCGGATTGTCGGAACGCCCTTCCGGAGGTGTGCAGCCGAAGGCGGGCGAGGCCTGGTTCGACGAGTACCGCGAGGTCGTCCACGCCTCCTATCTGCGCGGCCTGGACAGCCGTGCTCCTCGTCCTGCGCTCAACCGGATGAAAGTCGAGGGCGCTGCGATCGGTGGCCCCCTTCATCTCTTCCCCGCCCTGTCCGCGGAATCCAAGGCTGCCTTCCTGAAGGTGCTGCCGGACGACGCCGTGGTGGACAACTGGACCCGTCAGATCGGTGCCCAGACCAGCACCCGGCAGGCGGTCGCCTCGCCGATTCGATGGATGCTGAGGAAGTACGGAACAGTCGCCACCTCGCAGGGGATCAAGCCGCTGAGGGACGCTGTCGGCCCGCAACTCGCCGCCTACCGTGACGTGCTGCCGGTCGCGGACATCTCCCCGGAGAAGGCACGCAAGCTGCGGCTGCCGACCACGGTCGACGAGGTTCCCGCCGACCGCTGGGACGCGCTCCTCGACGAGGTGTCCCGCAGTGAGGACGATTCCTTCGTCGGCGCCACCTACGTGATGCTGACTCGCTTCGGTGCCGACTTCCCCGAGGATTCCCTGACGCGATGCCGCATCGGCGACACGTGGGGCACTCGCCCCGATGAGGAGATCACCCTCGCCGTCAATGCTGCCGAGTACCGCGCTCTCCGAGCGGAGCACCTGCCCGCCCTGCTCGTACCGACCGTCGAGGACGCCGATCTGATGGTCGAGAAGTGGGGGATGCTCCGCTACTCCGACGTGATCAGTCGGGAGACGCGTGAGGTGGCCGAGGGGGATCCGGTACCGCTGGTGGAGCTGTACCCCGCCCTCCGGCAGCGTCTCAACAGCGGAAACCGCAACAGCCTGGTTCTGCGCTGCACGGAGTTGGAGGAGATCACCCGTACACCCAACGGAACACATGCCACGCCGCTCGAGTCGGTCAGTCAGAACGGCGTCGTCAAGGTCCGTGTTCCGCTGGACCCCGAGCCGATGCTCGTCCTGATCGACCGCGAACTCGGACTCGGCCTGGGGGTGGCCGGTTGCCGCGCCGTCCTGGAACACCAGGAGCGGATGGCACGGGACAGCGCGATCCAGGCAGCGCTCAGAGCCGTACGCGACGCCCAGGACGTCGTCGGCAAGATCGAGCTGCTGGTGGGGGCCGAAGCGCTCAGAGCGGGTTTGCCCGAGGGGTTGATGGAAGCCGAACTCCAGGCGACCGATGGTGTGGAACCGTCGGCCCGCAGGATCGCTCAGATGGCGTTCAACGCTCACGGGGACGGTGTGCTCCAGCAACATGCGCGGGACATCCAGGCCCGATTCCCCAACGCACCGGTGGGTTACACGGGTTCTTCGGCTGCGGTCGCTTTCGTGTCGGACCTGAAACTGCCTGTCGCCTTCGCCGGCTCCAGGACTCCTTCCCCACCACCGTTCGAGACCGTCGAGGGGCCGCGTGATTTCCCGAGTCTCCACGATTACCAGGAGGACCTGGTCCGCAACATCTCCACCATGCTCGACCGGCTGGCCCCCCAGCGCGGCATGCTGTCCCTTCCCACCGGCGCCGGCAAGACTCGGGTCACCGCCGAGGCGGTCATCCGCTGGGTCAAACGAACAGGTGACCTCAAGGGCCCCCTGCTGTGGATCGCACAGACCGAGGAGTTGTGCGAGCAGGCCGTCCAGAGCTGGAAATTCGTCTGGAGCAAGGTGGGCGCCGAACGACCGCTCACCATCAGCCGATTGTGGGGAAGCAACGAGGTCGGGAACGTCGTCGACCACCCGCACCTGGTGATCGCCACGGACGCGAAGCTGGAGCGGTGCCTGGGCCATGACCAGTACGCCTGGCTGCGGCAGTCGGTGTTGGTCGTCGTGGACGAGGCACACACCGCGATCTCCAAGCGGTACACCGAAATCCTGGGCCTGCTGGGACTCACTCAGTACGAAACCGGACGCCACCTGCTCGGCCTGACGGCAACCCCGTTCCGCAACACCAACGAGGAGGAGACCCGGCGCCTGGTCAACCGCTTCGGAAACCGCCGGCTCGACGAGGGTGTCTTCCCTTCCGGGGATCCGTACCGGGACCTGCAGGAGTGGGGCATGCTCGCCCAGGTCGAGCACCGCACTCTGAAGGGCGGCAGGATCGAGCTCACACGCGACGAGAAAACCCACGCGGACCGGATGGCGATGCTTTCGCGCTCCGCCGAGCAACGGCTCGCCGACGATCACGAACGCAGCCGCCGCATCGTCGACGAGGTGGCCGCTCTACCGGAGGACTGGCCGACGCTGCTGTTCGCCACTTCCGTGGATCACGCCAAGTACCTGGCCGCCATGCTCAACGACCGCGGCATCCGAAGTGCCGCCGTCGACTCGACGACCAGCACACAGGACCGTCGCGCTCGCATCGAGAATTTCCGAAACGGCCGCATTCGTGTGCTCACCAACTACGGTGTCCTCACCCAGGGCTTCGACGCACCGGCCACCCGCGCCGTTGTCGTCGCCAGGCCGGTGTACAGCACCAACGTGTACCAGCAGATGATCGGCCGCGGCCTGCGAGGTCCTCGGAACGGCGGCAAACCCGACTGCCTGATCCTCAACGTCAGCGACAACATCGAGAACTTCGACACCCAGCTCGCCTTCACCCAGTTCGAGCACCTCTGGAGCCGTTCGTGACCGACGCCTACCTGGACAGTCCCCCGCTCACCGAGGAGCAGCGGACCGTGGTGGAGCAGCCCTGGGACGCGCGCGTCCTGGTGACCGCCGGCGCGGGTGCCGGCAAGACTCACACACTGGTGCGCCGACTCGACGCGCTGTGCGGCGACGAGGACCCCGACGAGGCGCTGGAAGCCGCCGAGATCCTGGTGCTCACATTCTCCCGAGCGGCGGCTCGGGAACTGCGCGAGCGGATCACCCGGCACGGGGGGCGCGCCCGCCGGGTGCGTGCCCAGACCTTCGACGCCTGGGCGTTCGGGGTGCTGCGACAGGCGTACCCGGACAAGGACTGGCACGCGATCTCCTTCTCCGAGCGGATCGAGGCCGCCGCCCGAGCGGTCGAGAAGGGAGCCCTGGAGGCAGGAGACGCCGTGCCTCCCGCCCACGTGGTCATCGACGAGGTGCAGGACCTGATGGGCGACCGGCGCGACCTGGTCGAGACACTGCTCGACCGCTATCAGGAGAGCTGCGGCTTCACCGTCGTGGGAGATGCCGCGCAGTCCGTCTACGGTTTCCAGATCACGGATCTGACCGAACGCGCCGACGAGACCGGACGGTTTTTCGACTGGTTGCGTGCCTCGTACCCGGACGACCTCGTGGAGCTCCGTCTCACCAGGAATTTCCGGGCGGCCACCCCTGAAGCCGGAGTCGCGCTGGCATACGGGCAGCGCCTCCAGAACCTCACCGGCGCCGACGAGGCCGAGGTCGTCTACGAGGAGATGCGCGAGCTGCTCCTCGACCCGGCGAACGGCATGGGGGCCCTCACCGACCCGTTCACCCTCGAGAGCCTGCGCAACTTCCCCGATACCTGCGCGGTCCTCACCCGGGACAACCGGCAGGCCCTCGTCGTCTCGGAGACCTTCCACGAGCACGGGGTGGAACATCGGCTGCGGCGCCCGTTGGAGGACCGGCCGACGCCGTACTGGGTGGCGGAGCTGCTCAGGCGAACGGAGTCGGCGACGCTCTCGGAGGACCGGTTCCGCTCATTGCTCACGGAGATACCTCTGCCGTACGAGCTGGACCCCGGAGCTGTGTGGACCGTACTGCGTCGGGCAGCGCGAGGCCCGGGGCGGGGCGTCCTCGACCTGAACGGGCTGCGTCGTCTGGTCGCCGACGGGCGTTTCCCGGACGAACTGGCCGACCCGGACGGGGCGCGCGTCGTTGTCTCGACGGTGCACCGGGCCAAGGGCTTGGAGTTCGATCGGGTGATCGTCCTCGCTCCCTCGAGCGCCGCCGAGTTGCGGCAGCAGTTCAAGACGGAGCTCGACCTCCCTTCCGAGGCCCGCGCCCTCTACGTGGCCCTGACACGCGCTCGTCAGGACCTCTACTTCACGGATCGGCCGGAGTTGCCGATCATCAGGCGGGTCGCCGGCGGCAAGAACGGTCGCAGATACATCGGCGGTAGGAAGCCCTACAGCCGGTACGGGATCATCGGCGAGCCCGGTGACGTGTGCGCGGACAACCCTCCCGGCCACGGCACTGACGCGGTGGCGACCCAGACCTATCTTCTGCACCATGTCGCCCCCGGTCACGAGGTCGTGCTTCGCCGACGCCACGACCTGCCGCTGGGCGAGTGGGAGAGCCCGCCGTACGCCCTGTTGCACAACGGGCGGGAGATCGGCGAGGTCTCGGAGCGGTTCCGGCAGGAACTGTTTCAGGTGCAGAAGGTGAACCGTACCTGGACCCCCTGGTGGCCCGACGAGATCCACGGACTGCGGGTCGACACGCTGGAGTCCGTCGCGGGCAGCCCTGCCGCCGGTGCCAACACCGGCCTCGGCGACCGGGGAGTGTGGATCGCGCCCAGGATCACCGGCATCGGAAGGTACCGCCGGTCGAACGACGAGGAGGAGCGCGCATGAGCGACAAGGAGAACCGGTACACCGAGCACTATCGGGTACGGGACGAGGAGCTGCTGGCAGGCCTTCGCCGTGAGCTTCTCGGCCCAGCCCCGGACGCGGCTCCGGAGGAACGTGCGGAGGTTCTCGCCCGTGACGCCCCGATCGACCGCTATCTGACCGGTGTCCTCTATCCGAGGTCGGCGAACGATCGGGCAGAGCAGAGAATGGTCGAGGACCAAGCGGAGCACGAAGGCCTGGACACGACGCCCTTGCGTACGCGCGACAGCTCGGAGGAGTCCGGGACGGCGCAGGAGGACGGCGCCGCAGGGGCGCGCCGGCCCTCGTCCATGGGGCTCACCTTCGCTATCGACCCCGCCATAAGCGACCGGGTGGTGGTTCGTGCGCGGGCCGCCGCCTACCGCCCCACCGACGCGGACGGCAACCCGGTCCCCGCCCGTCGTGCAGAGGCCCGCACCACCTCTGATCAGGAGGAACACTGGCGCCGTGAGGAACTCGCGCTGCCCGAGACCACCGTGGACGTGACCGCCCCCGATCCGAACCTGCGGTTCGAGTTGGCCGACGGGGTGGCGTTGCGCGTCAATGTCCGACGCCCTGATCCGGTGCTGGGCACGGTGACCGTGACAGTGACCCTGGTCAACACTCACAAGGTCGGGGAGCAGGAGCTGCAGGACGCGTTCGCCCTGTTCCAGTGTGGCCTCGTCGTCCGCGCGGTCGACGGATCCAGCGCGTTCGTCGACCGTTCCGCCCGTGGTGTCGCAGACGATCCCGAAGTTGCCACCAGTCGCCTGCTGCACCGCCACGCTCCGACCTTCGCCGTCGGCCACGGGTGCGCAGCGGAGTGGGACTGGAAACCGCCGCCGATCGGCATGTCGGACTCCGTTCCGGCCGCCGTGCCCGAGGTGCGAAGCGAATTCGTACCGACCGTGGAGGTGCTGCTCACCGATTCCAACCCGGAGATCGACAGCTCCGCCCTGTCCATGCTCGGTCTGGCCGAGCACCCCGATTCGCAGGTCGTAGCCGCGCTGGAGGCCCTCGCCACCGGCTACGAGCGATGGATCGAACGCAAGCAGACCGAGGCCGACGCCCTTGCAGGCGGGCCGTACGAGAAGGCTGCCCAGAGCCAGATCGTCGTCTGTCGCGAAGCGTTGGGGCGGATCCGCGAGGGCATCGACCTCCTGCGCACGAAGCCCGACCTCATGCGGGCCTTCCGACTCGCCAACCGGGCGATGGCCGTTCAGCGGGCTCGCAGCGCGTGGGTGAAGAACGGCCGCAAAGGCTCCCCGGAACCCGCCGAGGGCCGCTGGAGGCCGTTCCAGATCGCGTTCGTACTGCTCTGCCTGGCAGGGATCGACGACCCGGAGCACCGCGACCGCGAGGTCGCGGACCTCCTGTGGTTCCCGACCGGTGGCGGCAAGACCGAGGCCTATCTCGGACTGATCGCGCTCACGTCCTTCCTGCGCAGGTTGCGGCTCGGTCCGCACGGCGGCGGAGTCACCGTCCTGATGCGGTACACGCTGCGCCTGCTGACCCTGCAACAGTTCGAGCGCGCCACGATCCTGCTCTGCGCCATGGAACGCATTCGACTCGGCAATCCCTCCGAGCTGGGCGACGAGCCCTTCTCCCTCGGCATGTGGGTGGGTGAATCCGCCACGCCGAACAAGCTGAAAGACGCGAACGAGCAACTGGCGGAGCTCTACAAGGATCTCGACAAGCGACTTGCGACCAAGAACCCGGTCCAGCTGCACGCCTGCCCCTGGTGCGGCACCCGTTTGGACGCCCGCGCCTACGAGGTCGACGAGGGTGCCAAACGGATGCACATCCGTTGCCCGGGTGGTGGTTGCGACTTCGCGAACGGTCTGCCCGTCCACCTGATCGACGAGGCGGTGTACCACGCCCGGCCGACCCTCGTCATCGCCACCGTCGACAAGTTCGCGTCCATGCCATGGCGTCCGGACACCGCGGCCCTGTTCAACCGGGATGACCCGAGCGACCGCACCCCGCCGCCCGAGCTGATCGTCCAGGACGAGCTTCACCTCATCTCAGGGCCTCTGGGGACGCTCACCGGTCTCTACGAGACAGCCGTCGACGAACTCGCGGGGCGCCCGAAGGTGATCGCGTCGACGGCGACCATCCGTCGTGCCGCCCATCAGGGCCGCAGTCTCTTCGACCGCCGAGTCCGCCAGTTCCCGCCGGCGGGCCTGGACTCGAGGGACTCCTGGTTCGCCGTGGAGACTCCGCGAGAGGACAAGGCAAGCCGACGCTATGTCGGCCTCCTGGCCCCTGGTACGAGTCAGTCCACCCTGCTCATCCGGACCTACGCGACACTGCTGCATCGGGCGAAGCAGGCCAAGACCTCGGACGACGTGCGCGACGCCTACTGGAGCCTGGTCGGCTACTTCAACAGTCTCCGACTGCTCTCCGCTGCCGAACTTCAGGTCCACGACGACGTGGTGGCCTATCTGGAGCTCCTCGCCGCCCGCGAGCAGACCACCGTGCGCTCCGTGGCCAATTACTCGGAGCTGACCAGTCGCATCGACGCCAGCGAGATCCCTGCGCGCCTCAAGGGCATCGAGCGGGCGCTTCCTGATCCCGACGTGGTGGACGTCCTCCTGGCCACCAACATGATCGCTGTAGGCGTGGACGTGGACCGGCTCGGCCTGATGGCAGTGATGGGCCAACCGCAGACCACCGCCGAGTACATCCAGGCCACCAGCCGCGTCGGCCGCGCTCACCCGGGCCTGGTCACCGTGATGCTCAACGCCACCCGCTCGCGTGACCGCTCACACTACGAAAACTTTCTCCACTTCCACTCCGCGCTGTACCGAGAGGTCGAGTCGACCTCCGTCACCCCCTTCTCCGCCCGATCTCGTGAGCGTGGTCTGCATGCGGTGATCGTCGCCCTGACGAGGATCATGATCCCGGAGGCTCGTCCCAACGAAGCCGCAAGCGCCGTGGAGTCGTACGAGCACCGCATCCGCGACGAGATCAAGCCCGTGATTCTCGACCGGGTCCGGGCCGTCACCCCCGAGGAGGTCGATGCGGTCGCCCGTGACTTCGACGAGTTCCTCGACTGGTGGTGCGAGGAAGCAGACGTCCACCACGGTCTGCTCTTCGAGCCGAGGAGGGGGAGGCGCACTCCATCGCTGCTGCAACCGTACGACGACGAGGCCGAGAACGCCGAGGCCTGGCCCACATTGTGGAGCCTGCGCGATGTCGATGCCGAGTCCGCTCTGTTCATGGAGGCCACCCGATGACCCCGCCCCCCGCGCGCCGTCGCCGTTCCGGTGCCGGCGGATCGGCGCCCGCACACAACCTCCCGCGTCGCGGCGCCATTCGCCGTGCCCAGGCGATCACGACGTACGGCGTAGGCTCACTCATCGCGGTGGACCATGAGTCCTTCATCGTCTCCGGCTTGGACGGGGCCGACGAACACTGGAGTTCGGACGAGGCGCCCCGCATCCACGAGCGTCGGCTCGCACGCATCCTGAAGGTGGACTATTTCCGGCTGCCGCCTGCGTCCGACGAGTTCAGCAGAGACGGAATCCGGGTCCGCCGCTTCCCGCTCATGCACTCCTGCCCGGACTGCACAGAGCTGCGCCGCCACCGCGACTTCAACTCACCGCCCGGTAAGAGCCTGTGCGGCACCTGTGAGGCCGACCTGGTTCCCTCCCGTTTCGTGATCGCCTGCGAGGCAGGTCACCTCGACGAGTTCCCGTACTGGCACTGGGTCCACCGAGCCGCAGGGCGAGCCACGACCACCGCCGGCCAGTGCGGCGGCACACTCAGGCTGCGCTCTTCCGGCCGCAGCTCTTCGCTCCGCTCGATCCGCGTGTCGTGCAGCTGCGGGGTGCCCGAGGTGTCGATGGAAGGTTCCTTCCGCAAAAGTGCGCTGAAAGACCTGGGTCTGCGCTGCCGCGGTACCCGCCCGTGGCTCGGCACCTCCGTCCCGGCGGAGTCCTGCAGCCGCACTCCACGCACCCTCCAGCGTGGTTCCTCAGCCGTCTGGCAACCGGTGCTGAAGTCTGCGCTGTCCATTCCGCCCTGGAGTGACGGCCGGGCGGACAAGCTTGCCGAGTACTGGGATCGGCTCCGCGAACTGGACAGTCGAGCAGAGGTGGAGGATCGCCTGAAATTCGTCTTCGGAGACGACCTTCCGGTGCCCATCGACGAAGTGATGGCACTGCTCGCCGCAGAACGCGAAGAGGATTCGACAGGTGACGAGGTGCGCTCTTTCGACCACCGCTACCGCGCCTTGCGCAACAAGGAGTACGAACGCCTCTGCACCGGCAACGACGAACGTGAGCACTCCCACCACGAGCAGTTCATCTGCGAGAGCCCACTCACCTCTCCTGCCGCGCTCGACGGCACCGGCATCACCGGTCCCATGCTGGTGAAAAAGCTGCGCGAAGTCCGCGCGCTCAAGGCGTTCACCCGACTCGCCGACCCCAACTCGGCCACCGAGGCCTACGAGGCCGCGCTCTCCGACAAGCGGCTGAGGTGGCTGCCCGCCATGGAGGTACGCGGCGAAGGCGTTTTCCTGCGCCTGGCGACGGATCGGCTCGCCACCTGGGAAAAGCTGCCGGCGGTGATGAACCGCGCCCGGCGCATCCGTAGCGCCCATCAGCGTCTGATGGAGGAGTGGGCCTCCGATCCCAGCCAGGTTCAGCCCTCTCCCGTCACCCCACGCATGGTGCTGCTCCACACCTTGGCCCATGTGCTGATCAACGAGTGGAGCCTTGATGCCGGCTACCCGGCGGCAGCCCTCCGCGAACGCCTCTACGCCGACGAGGACATGGCGGGTCTTCTCGTCTACACCGCCACGAGCGACTCCGCGGGCAGCCTCGGCGGTCTGGTCGCTCAAGGGGAGCCCGGGAAGCTGGCGGACGCGATCCGTTCGGCGATCCGGCGGGCATCCTGGTGCTCCGCCGACCCCTTGTGCGTCGAGGCCGAGGCGTCCGGAACGGGCGGGACGAATCTCGCCGCCTGTCATGCCTGCGTGATGCTGCCTGAGACCAGTTGCGAGCACAACAACATCCTGCTCGACCGGGCACTCCTGGTGGGCACGCCGGAGAATCCCGACGTGGGCTTTTTCGCCGATCTGCTGCACCACTGACCAGTCGGCCCGTCCGAAGCATCACGACCTCGGCGCACTTCTGTCGTAGACGGGCGCCTCTCGCTGCGACGGCACATCTGGGCCGGCCCAGGGGCTGCCATCTGCGCAGGTTCGGCTGCGAAGCCGCCCTGGGGCGCTCGGGGTACGGCTCGCTAGCCGCGCTCGCCCCGTTCGATGCAGAACTCATTGCCCTCCGGGTCCGTCAGGACGACCCAGCCTCGGCCGTTCGGGAGGGTGCGGTCTGCTTCGATGCGGGCGCCGAGGGAGACTGCGCGGTCGACCTCCTCGGTGCGGGTGCGGCCGGCGGGTGCGAGGTCGAAGTGGAGGCGGTTCTTGGTCCGCTTGGGGTCTCCGGTCCGCACGAAGAGGAGGCCGGGTGTGCCGGCCGGGAGTTCGATCAGGACCTCGTCGTCGCCGGGCTCGTCCGTGTCGGAGATCGGGTGGCCGAGGAAGTCGGACCAGAAGCGGGCCAGTGCGTAGGGCTCGCCCGTGCAGTCGAAGGTGATGTGGCGAAGGGTGGGGTTCAACGGTCGGTTCCGTCCCGTCGGTCGGCCAGTGGTGCCGTGTGTTCCGCAGCATCGTCGGCGGGGCCGGTGGCTGTCGAACTGTTTGGTGGCTCGGGCAGGTTGCCGTCGCCGCCCAGGTTGGCGACCATGCGGCGCAGGACGTTGATCGTGGTGATGAAGTCGGCCCGGGAGACGCCCTCGTGGGTCTGGTGGTGGACGCGGAGGTTGCGTTCCCTGGCCCGGAGGCGGGCGGCCTCGCCCTCGTCCGTGAGGGTCAGGCCGCCCGTCGTGTCGTCCTCGGTGAGCCAGCCCCGGGCCGTGAGGTCGTCGTAGACCGCGTCGAAGTCGGTGTGCTGGTCGTCGTAGGGGGTGAGGCGGGCGGTGAGGGTGGCGCGGGTCCAGGTGCCCGGGGCGCCGGCGGCGTGGTTGAGGGTCCACCAGTGGGGCTGGGTGAGGTTCTCCACCGCGAGTTGGGCGCGGATGGCCCCGACGACCCTGCGGTAGGCCTGGCCGGTCCATGCGCCGATCGGCTGGGCGGCCAGTTCGTCCTGGGGGTAGTCCTTGAGTTCCTCGACGTGTGCGGTCATGGGTCCTCGCTGTCCCGTCTGTGCCGTCTGTGCCGTGGTCGGTCGGACGCGAGAAAACTAGGACCTCAAGCAAGGTCGAGGTCAAGGACGAAGGTGCGGATCGCCTCGTGGAGGCGGGCCGGCTGGTCCAGGTGCACGTCGTGGGACGCCTCGGGGATGCGGACCACCTTGGTGTCGGGGCGGTGGGCGAGCATCCCCGCCGGCTCGTCGGGGCGCATCGTCCCGTGTTCGCCCTGGACGAGGAGGGTCGGGCGGGTGATGCGCGACCACTCCGACCAGTAGGCGGTGGTGGCCAGTTCGGCGACCGTGTCGATGATCGTGGTGCGGTCGAAGGCCGGGTACCAGCCGTCGTGCCTCTTCTCCAGGGTTCCCGTCCACGCCTCGTGGCCCAGGAAGGCCGCCGCCTCCCGCAGTGACGTGAAGGGGGTCGGCCAGTTGTCCAGCCAGGTCGCGATCCGGGTGGGGAGGTCGGGGGCCGGGCCGCCTGGGCCCGCTTCGACCAGGATCAGGGAGTGCACGAGGTGCGGGTGCGAGGCGGTCAGCAGCATCGCCGTGTGGCCGCCGAGTGACTGGCCGAGCAGGGTCACGGGGGCCAGGCCCAGGTGCTCGATCAGGGTGGCGGCGTCCTCGACGTGCGCCGCGCGGGTGGTCGTCGGCGGGGTGCGCGTGCTGGCGCCGTGTCCTCGGGCGTCGTACGTCACGACACGGTGGCCGTCGGACAGCAGGCGTGCGGTGAGGGTGTCCCATTCGCCCTGGTGGCCCGCCAGGCCGTGCAGGAGGACGAAGGGCGGTGTGGGGGGCCTGGGAGTCGCGGTGGGGTGGCGCGGGCGGGCGTCGTGGTCGGTGTAGGCGAGGCGCGTGCCGTCGGGGGTGGTGAGACTCGCGGACGTCGGTGGGGGCATGGGCGGGCGACCGTACGTGGGAAGGGGCATGGTGGGCGGCGGCCTCCTGGCGTCGACGGCCGGACCGGGCGGCCTACGATCCTCCGTGGCCCGGAGGCCCGGAGGCCCGTGGCCCGGAGGCCCGTGCCCGGAGGCCCGTGGCCCGGAGGCTTCGGGGGGCCCAGCGGCCTCGGTGGCCCGGTGGCTCCGGGGGGCCACGGCCTCGGTGGCTTCGCGGCTCGGCGGGCCCAGCGGGCCTCGGTGGCTTCGCGGCTCGGCGGGCCCAGCGGCCTCAGCGAAGGCCACTCCAGCGGCCGCGGGCGGCTCCGACGGGCCCAGCGGCTCCGTGAGCCCATCGGCATCGGGAGGCTCCGGCAGGCCCGCGCGCCGGTGGACCCGCGGCGCCGGTGGACCCGCGGCGCCGGTGGGCCCGCGGCTTCGCCGGCCCGGTTGCCTCCGACACCCCGGCTGCCTCGCCTGACGGCCACCCTCGGTTTTCTCACCCTGGTCGCCGGGGTGGCCGTCGTCCGTGTTTCGAGGGCCTACGCCGCCGGGCTCAGGTCCGCTCGGCCGAACAGGAGAGCGTAGCCCGGGGGGAGTTGGGTGAGGATGCGGGTCACCAGGTCGTCGCCGATCAGGGGTGGGAGCACGCTGAGGACGGAGCTGACGTCCCAGCGGGCCGTGGCGGGGGTGGCGCCCGGGGTGCGGGACGCCACCTCGTCGACGAACCGCGCGGCGGTCAGCCGGTGCGTGGCCGGGATCTGGGCGGCGATCAGGCGGGCCGCCTCGTCGGGGAGGGCGCGGGCGAGGTCGACCCGTTCGTCACCGATGACGTGGGCGCCGAGGGCCGCCAGGACGGTACGGGTGACCCGCTCGGCCTCGGCCGGGGTGTCGTACTGGCCCGACGCGCGGACTGCCTCGACGAGCCGGGGCCAGCCGTTGTCGTCATCGTGGTCTCTCGCGGTCACACCGGGCACTGTCGCCGTGCTCATGTGCGGGTTTTTCCTCCGGATGCGTGGGTGCGGTCCTCCCGGGGCGCGCCACCGTGCGTGCGTACCCGCGCGCGGTGGCGCGGCCCCCGGACTGGACGGGCGGTGTTCGCGGGGTGGGGCCGTCAGCCGCTGATCTGCTTGCGGCTGTCGCCGCCCGTGATGTGGATGCGGCGGGGCTTGGCCTGCTCGGCCACCGGAATGCGCAGGGTCAGGACACCGGCCTCGTACGAGGCGTCGATGCGCTCCGTGTCGAGCGTGTCGCCGAGGAAGAGCTGGCGCGTGAAGGTGCCGGTGGGGCGCTCGGCGACCAGGGATTCCGCGCCCTCGGGGGCGGGAGACCTGCGCTCGGCCCGCACGTTGAGGACGTTGCGTTCGACGTCCAGCTCGATCGTCTCGGGGTCGATGCCGGGGAGGTCGAAGTGGACGAAGAAGTCGTCCCCGGAGCGGTAGGCGTCCATCGCCATCGCGGAGGGGCGGGTGGCGGAGCCCAGGACCTGCTGGGTGAGCCGGTCGAGTTCACGGAAAGGGTCCGTGCGCATGAGCATCACTGGTCACTCCTCTCTTCAGGCGCTGTGTGTGCGATGCCCTACGGTCTGCGTCTTCTTATATAGCTCGGAGGAGGAAACTTGACAACCCCCGACTCAGGTTCGGGGTGGCCTCCGTGCCTGTGCTGTGGCGGGTTAGCCTCGTGATCTCGTAAGCGTGGGCGTGTCAGGAGGCAGCAGTGGCGAAGGTTCCCAGCGCGGTGGTGGCGGCGAGCGGGCTCGTGGGCGGGTACGGCGTGGCCCGGTGGACCAGGCAGCGGCCGCTTGGCGGGGTCGTCCTCGCCGTCGCCGGCGCGGCGGCCGCGCGGCAGTGGCGGCAGCAGGCGGGCGGGGTGGCCGCGGGGGCGTTGTCGGCCGCGTATGTCGCGGCGTTCGCCGGGTCTCATCCGCTGGCACGGAAGGTGGGGGCCTGGCCTGCCGTGTTCGGCGTGGCGGGGGCCGTGGGGCTGGCCTCGTGGGTGGTGGCTGACCGGCGGCGGGACGGAGCGTAGGCAGCGGGCTGCGGGACTGCGGGGCTGCGAGGGTTGACCCGGGTTTGGTGCCGCATGCCGCCGAGTGCCGTGCATGCGCCGGGCGCGCGGCTTCCGTCGGGCGCTGTCCCTACGGCTCTTGCCGGTACGGCCGCCCCGCTCGCCCCCGGCCCCACTCACCCCGTGGGCACACAGCAGAAGACCCGGCCCTGTCACCCAGGGCCGGGTCTTCGAGTGGAGCGCCGGGCAGGCCTTGCACCTGCATCTCCCCACAGGAAGTGGGGCGTCTTTCCTTGGACCACCAACGCATCGCCCCTGTACCGGAGTTCCGGCGACTGGGCGCAGATCAACTATAGCGCAGTTTCCGTTGGCGCCTTCACCACCGGCTGTCTCCCCATCGGCCCCCGCCGGTACGCGACTTACGGCACCCGGCCCACGGGCGGGCAGCCCGCGGGCCGGGACCGAACCTGGGAGGAAGCCGCCGAGGAAGCCCCGGAGGGAGCCCCGGTCAGAGCCCCGGACGGAGCCCCGGATAGAGCCCCGGATAGAGCCTCGGATAGAGCCTCGGATAGAGCCCAGTCAGAGGCCCGGAAGGAGCCCCGGAAGAAGCCCTGGCCGCACCCGCAGCCTCACGCCACCGTCCCCGCACCCGGCTTCGCCTTGCCCGCCGCCGCCGTCAACGGCTTGGCGATGTCCTCCAGGGAGCGGCGTTCCGCGTTCACCGCGAGGAGTGCCGCCACCAGGCCCGCCAGGCACATCAGCGTCGCGCCGATGGAGAAGGCGAGGACCGTGTCGCCGACGACGCCGGATTCCGTGAGCTTGGCGAACAGCAGCGGGCCGCTGATGCCGCCGGCCGCGGTGCCGATGGCGTAGAAGAAGGCGATCGACATCGCGCGGGTCTCCATCGGGAAGATCTCGGAGACCGTCAGGTAGGCGCTGGAGGCGCCCGCCGAGGCGAAGAACAAAACCGCGCACCAGCACGCCGTCATCGTCGCCGCGCTGAGCGAGCCCTGGTCGAAGAGCCAGGCCGTGCCGAAGAGGAGCAGGCCGGACAGGATGTACGTGCCGGAGATCATCACGCGGCGGCCGACCGTGTCGAACAGCTTGCCGAGCAGCAGCGGGCCGAAGAAGTTGCCGAGGGCGATGACCGCGAAGTAGTAGCCGGTGTTGCCGCTCGGGACGTCGAAGAACGTCGTCAGGATCGCGCCGAAGCCGAAGGTGATCGCGTTGTACAGGAACGCCTGGCCGATGAAGAGGGAGAAGCCGAGGATCGCGCGCTTGCGGTAGTCGGAGAAGACCGTGCGGCCGATCTCCAGGAAGGAGACGCTGCGGCGCTGGTGGATGGTGATCTCACCCTCCGGCGGCGGCAGCGGCTTGTCGTTCTCGCGTTCGATCTCCCGCTCGATGGAGGAGACGATGCGTTCCGCCTCGTCGTCCCGGCCGTGGATCAGCAGCCAGCGCGGGCTCTCCGGGACGTGCCGGCGGACCAGCAGGATGACCAGGGCGAGGACCGCGCCGAGGGCGAAGGTGAGGCGCCAGCCCACGTTGGCGGCGAAGATGTCCGTGTCCAGCGCGACGATCGACAGCAGGGAGCCGAAGACCGCGCCCAGCCAGAAGCTGCCGTTGATCATGAGGTCGACGCGGCCGCGGTACTCCTTGGGGATCAGTTCGTCGATCGCGGAGTTGATGGCCGCGTACTCGCCGCCGATGCCGAAGCCGGTGAGGAAGCGGAAGAGGAAGAACCACCAGGTGTCGAAGGAGATCGCCGTGAGGGCGGTGGCGGCGAGGTAGACCGCCAGGGTGATCATGAAGAGTTTTTTGCGCCCCCATTTGTCGGTGAGCCGGCCCCAGAACAGGGCTCCCACGCAGGCTCCCGCCACGTACAGGGCGGCGGCCATGCCGGTGACCTCGCCGGAGGTGATGGGCAGGCCGCTGCCGGGTTCCGACAGACGGCTCGCGATGTTGCCGACGACGGTGACTTCGAGACCGTCGAGGATCCACACGGTGCCGAGCCCGATGACGATGGTCCAGTGCCAGCGCGACCAGGGGAGGCGGTCGAGTCTGGCGGGGATGTCGGTGGTCAGGGTCCGGCCGCTCTCGGCCTGCGCGGTGGTCATGGGCTCCCTCCTCGTCGAGAAGAACCCCGTTCTAGTGCCCTGAGCGGCTTTCCTTACGCCCCGAGCGCGTGCGTCACCGTGTAGATGAGCAGGCCGGCCAGGGAGCCGACCACCGTGCCGTTGATGCGGATGAACTGCAGGTCGCGGCCGATGTTCGCCTCGATCTTCCTGGTGGTGTGCTCGGCGTCCCAGCTCGCGACCGTGTCCGTGATCAGGGAGGTGATCTCCTTGCGATAGGTGGTGACGACGTAGACGGCCGCGTCCTCGACCCACTGGTCGACCTTGTCCTGCACCTTGCGCTCGCCCGCCATGCGGGAGCCCAGCGACAGCAGCGAGGCCCGTACCCGCAGGCGCAGTTCGCTGCGCTCGTCCTCCGCAGCCGCGACGATCATGGACCGTACGGCCGTCCAGGCGCTGGCGATGAGGTCCTGGACCTCGCCGCGGCCGAGCACCTCGCCCTTGAGCCGTTCGACGCGGGCGCGGGTGTCGGTGTCGGACTGCAGGTCGGAGGCGAAGTCGGTGAGGAAGCGGTCGAGGGCGCCGCGCGCGGGGTGGGCGGGCATGTCGCGCATCTCGGTGACGAAGCGCAGCAGTTCCTTGTAGACGCGCTCACCGACCTTGCGGTCGACGAACTTCGGGGTCCAGCCGGGGGCGCCGCCCTGGACGGCGTCCATGACGGAGTCGCCGTGCAGCACGAGCCAGTCGTGGGCGCGGGTGACGACCAGGTCGACGACGCGCCTGTGGCCGCCGTCGGCGACGACCTTCTCCAGCATCTTGCCGACGCCGGGGCCGATCTCCTGGGCGTTGGCCCGGCGCGTGATGGCCTCGCCGACCACGGCCTGCACGTCGGAGTCGCGCAGGACCGTCAGGGCGCCGCGCAGGGCCGTGGACAGCTCGGCGGTGACCCGGTCGGCGTGCTCGGGGACGGCGAGCCAGGCGCCGAGGCGGCTGCCGATGCCGACGGCGCGCAGCCGCTGCCGTACGACGTCCTCGGAGAGGAAGTTCTCCCCGACGAACTCGCCCAGGGAGACGCCGAGCTGGTCCTTCTTCCGCGGGATGATCGCCGTGTGCGGGATGGGGATGCCGAGGGGGTGGCGGAACAGGGCCGTGACGGCGAACCAGTCGGCGAGCGCGCCGACCATGCCCGCCTCGGCGGCCGCCGCGACGTAGCCCGCCCAGGCCGCGGCGCCGGAGTTCTGGGCGATCTTGGCGAGGACGTAGACCAGGGCCACGAACAGCAGGAGTCCGGTGGCGGTGAGTTTCATCCGGCGTACGCCGCGCTGTTTCTCCTCGTCCGCCGGACTGAAGGTCGTCATCGCACGGTTCACGGTGGCGCCGGGGCGGGCATGCTCCCCGCCGACACCGACCTTTTGTTCCGTTCTGGTCCGTTCCATCCGCTCCACCCGCTCGGTGATCCCGCACACATTGTCCCTTCCTGACCGACTCCTGGAACGGAACAGGAGTTCCCGGCGTCTGTCGGGAGGGGGTACTGCCACGGGGTCCTGTGAGCCTCCCCCGGTCCATGACGCATCATGGGCACATCAGATCGGAGCCTTGGGCTCCCATCGCCCGAGGAGAACTACACAGCATGACCCGAGGACGTGGCTACGCCCTCTTGGCCCTGGTCGTCGCAGCGATCGTGGCCCTTTCCACCGCCCTGTACGCCGGGGTGGCGTCCGACAACGGCGAGCCGGGCCGCAACGCCCTCGGTAACGGCCGCGCCCCGAACTCCGCCGCTCCCGCCTCCACCGGCACCTGGGTCAGCACGTGGTCGACGTCCCCGGCCGCCGGCGAGCCCGGCACCGAGACGACGGGCATGGCCAACCGTTCGGTGCGCAACGTCGTCCACACCAGCGTCGGGGGTACGAGTGCCCGCGTGACGCTGTCCAATCTCTACGGCCGGTCCCCGCTGAGCATCACGGGCGCCTCGATCGCCCTGGCCGCGGGCCCCGGCACGCCGGCCGCGGTCCCGGACACCCTGCGGCAGCTGACCTTCAACGGCGGTCCGACGGTCGTCATCCCGCCGGGGCGGCAGGTGATGAGCGACGCCGTGCGCATCGCGGTCCCGCACGACGCGGACGTCCTGATCACCACGTACACGCCGGCCGGCTCCGGCACGGTGACGTACCACCCGCACGCCCGGCAGATCTCCTACCTCGCGCAGGGCGACCACACGCGGGACACGACAGGCACGCCGTACACCGAGCAGACCAAGAACTGGCGGTACCTGACCGCCCTGGACGTGCTGAGCAACGAGTCCGACGGGACGGTCGTCGCGCTCGGCGACTCGCTCACGGACGGCATCACGTCCACGATGAACGCCAACAACCGGTGGACCGACGTGCTCTCCGACCGGCTGCGCGCGGAGATCGCCGCCGGGCGGGACCTGCCCCGGTACAGCGTCGTCAACCAGGGCATCAGCGGCAACCGGGTCCTCACCGACGGGCTGGGCCGCCCCGCGGACAACCCCAGCGGCCTGAACCGCTTCTCGCGGGACGTGCTGCAGCGGACCAACGTCAAGGTCGTCGTCATCGACCTCGGCGTCAACGACATCCTGCGCAATCCGCGGCTCGCCGACCCCCAGGCGATCCTGGGCGGCCTGCGCACGCTGGTGGGCCAGGCCCACGCTCGGGGGCTGAAGGTCGTCGGGGCGACCCTGATGCCGTTCCACGGCCACCGGGGCTACACGGACCAGCGGGAGTCGGTGCGCCAGGCCATCAACGCCGAGATCCGCTCCGGGCGGGTCTTCGACGCGGTGGTCGACTTCGACGCGGCGCTGCGCGACCCGTACGACCCGCGCCGGCTGCGCGCCGACTACGACTCGGGCGACCATCTGCACCCCAGCGACAAGGGCTACACCCGGATGGCCGAGGTCTTCGACCTGGAGTCGCTGAAGGGGTCGGCGCCGGCGGAGCTGTAGCCCACCGGGGGGTGAAGCCTCGCGCCGGGCGCCCTCAGTCCCGTTCCCGGCGGTCCGCCCCGCGCTCCAGCTTCTCCCGGCGGCGGGCCTCGCGGACGCGCTGCTTCTCGGCGCGGGTGAGCTTGCGCTGGACGCCGACGCCGCCCCAGAAGGCGAAACCGGTGACGATCACGCGCGGGGCCCCCGGTTCGCCCGGCACGCCCTCCTCGCGGTGGTCGAAGCCGCCCATGACGCCGATGCCGCGCACGACGACCTCGACGCCGGGCGGGACGATGACGTCCACCCCGCCCATGATCGCGATCGCGTTGATCTCGACCTCGCGCTCGGTGAAGTCCGCCTCGCGCAGGTCGATCTCCCCGCCGCCCCAGAAGGCGAAGCAGGTGAACCGCCGGGGCATCGTCCAGCGGCCCTTGCGCTGGAAGCCGGACATCACGGCGACGGCCCAGGTCGAGGACCCCTC
The DNA here is from genome assembly GCF_044540565.1 of Streptomyces sp. NPDC085931. Taxonomy (NCBI): domain Bacteria; kingdom Bacillati; phylum Actinomycetota; class Actinomycetes; order Kitasatosporales; family Streptomycetaceae; genus Streptomyces; species Streptomyces sp. NPDC085931. The sequence continues at coordinate 156,844 of NZ_JBITSK010000011.1, read as the reverse complement.
GCCGCCGACGATCCGCCCGGACCAGCCCGGCCCGGCGGCGGGCTCCTTGTTCAGCGACACCACCGGGGCCGTGACGCCCGGGACGGGCAGGTCCCGGGTGATCGGCGCCAGTTCCCCGTACGTCCGGGCCCGGTAGGTGGCGTCCAGGCGCTCCTCGAACTCCGCCATGTCGAGCCGGCCCTCCGCGAGGGCGTCCCGCAGGACGTCGGCGACCTTCTCACGGTCGGCGTCGGAAGCGCGGAGGTCCGGCACTGCGTCGTCGGTCATACCCAGCAGCCTACGAGTTGCCCCTGCCGGGCACTACGTGGTCGCACGCTCCGGCCCGGGTTCCGGGGTGTCCCCCAGGGAGTGCAGCATCCTCGCGATGACCGCCTCGATGTCCGGCTCCCGCACCGACAGGTCGACCAGCGGGTACCGCTGCGCGATCCGCGCCACCAGCGGCGCCGCCGACTCGGCCGCCGGGAACGCCAGCCACTGCCGCGGCCCGTCCACCCGCACGACCCGCGCGGGCGCCGGCGCCTCGATGGGCGGCAGTTCCCGCTCCAGGTCCACCACCAGGGTCCGTTCGCTCTCCCCGGCCTCGTGCAGCCCGGTGAGCGGCCCGTCGTACATCAGCCGCCCGCGGTCGATGACCATCACCCGCCGGCACAACTGCTCGATGTCCTGCAGGTCGTGCGTGGTCAGCAGCACCGTCGTGCCGCGTTCGGCGTTCAACTCCCGCAGGAACTCCCGTACCTTCGCCTTGGAGACGACGTCCAGACCGATGGTCGGCTCGTCCAGGTACAGCACCTCCGGGTCGTGCAGCAGCGCCGCCACGATGTCGCCGCGCATCCGCTGCCCGAGCGAGAGCTGCCGGACCGGCACCTCCAGCAGGTCGGCCAAACCGAGGAGTTCGACCAGCCGGTCGAGATTCGCGCGGTAACGGGCGTCCGGGATGCGGTACATGCGGTGCACCAGCCGGTAGGAGTCGATCAGCGGCAGGTCCCACCACAGCGTCGTGCGCTGCCCGAACACCACCCCGATGCGGTGCGCGAGACGGACGCGGTCCTTCGACGGGTCGATGCCCGCCACCCGCACCCGGCCGGCGCTCGGCGTGAGGATGCCGGTCAGCATCTTGATCGTGGTGGACTTGCCGGCGCCGTTGGGGCCGATGTAGCCGACCATCTCGCCTCTCCCCACCCGGAACGAGATCGAGTCGACCGCCCGCACCTGCCGCCGCTCCCGCTTCAGGAAACCGGTCTTCCGGCGCACCTCGAAGACCTTCTCGACCCCGTCGAGCTCGATGAACCCGCTGTCCGAACCGGTCAACTCAACTCCCTGTACTCCGGTACGAGCGCAGCCCCGTCCGCCACGCCAGCCCCGCCAGCGCGCCGCACGCCAGGGCGACCAGCGGCGAGGCGTACGCCGTCCACCCGGGCAGGCCGACCGGGTACGGCCTGCCCAGCACGTGGGAGGCCGGCACCCAGTTGACGAAGGCGAGCGGCACCATGAAGGTCACCCCGCGCACCAGGTCCTTGCCGAACACGCCCGGCGGGTACTGCAGCAGCGTCGTCCCGCCGTAGGTGAAGGCGTTCTGCACCTCGGCGGCGTCCTGCGCGAAGATCTGGAAAGCGGCCCCCGCCACGAACACCGCCGAGAAGATCGCCGCGCCGCTGACCACCATCACCGGCACCAGCAGCACCTTCGCCGCGGTCCAGTCGACGTCCACCGACACCAGCGCCCAGCCCAGCACCACCGCGCCCTGGGTGATCCGGCCCAGCCGGCGCAGCGCGAAGCGGTCCGCCCCCACCTGGGCGAGCACCGGCGCGGGACGCACCAGCAGCGTGTCGAAGGAACCGTCGCGCATCCGGGCGCCCAGGACGTCCATCGAGCCCAGCAGCAGATCGGCGATCCCGAACGAGGTCACCGACAGCCCGTACAGCAGGGCCACCTCGGGCAGCGACCAGCCGCCCAGCGAGTCCACCTGCGAGAACATCAGCAGGATCGCCACGAAGTCCAGGCCGGTCACCGCCAGGTTGCCGATCACCGTGACGACGAAGGAGGTGCGGTAGGTCATGCTGGAGCGCACCCACATCCCGGCGATCAGCCGGTAAGCCCGCACCCCCTCGGACAGCGCACCGCGCTCACCCACCCTGCACCACCACCCGCCGCGTCGCCGCCGACTGCACCAGCCGCCCCGCCGCCAGCAGCGCCACCGCCCACGCCGCCTGGAACGCGAACGCCCGCAGCGGGTCCGTCTCCCCCATCAGCACATCGGCCGGCAGCTGGATCTGCGCCGCCCACGGCAGCACCCGCACGACCTCGCCGAGGACACCCGGGAAGGCGTTCAGCGGCAGCACCATGCCCGAGAAGAAGATCCCGGTGACCATCAGGGCCTGGTTGACGCCCATGCCGTCCATCAGCCAGAACACGCTCAGCGCCGCCAGGTAGCGGATCGCGAAGCTGACCACCGCCGCCAGCAGCAGCGTCACCCCGAACGCCGCCCACGGGACGACGCCCGCCGGCAGCGCCATCGGGAAGAACGCCGCGCCGAACAGAAACGGGACCACCCCCCGCCCCAGCAACTGGAACAGCGCCCGCCCCAGGTCCCCGGCCAGCCACCACAGCTGCAGATCGGCCGGCCGGTACAGGTCGACGGCGATCTCACCGGTGCGGATGCGCTCCATCAGGTCCTTCTCCGCGCCGCCGCCCTGGATGGCGAGGGTCGCGTAGAGGCACTGCCCCAGCCACACGTAGGTCACCGCCTGCGCCTGGTCGTACCCGCCCAGATGCGGCTTCTCGTCCCACAGCGCCAGGTACGTGTGGACGAGGATCACGCCGAAGACCGTGTTGGTGAACACCCCGGCCGCCGTGGCCGCCCGGTAGGTCGCGTACCGCCGGAAGCCGCCCGCCGCGACGGCCGCGTACAACCGTCCCGAGCCCACCTGCACCACCCTCCCAGCCGACCGGCACCGAAGCGCAGGAGCCTAGTGCCCGCGGCGAGGAGCCTGCCACGGAATATCACGCGCCGGCGAGGACGCCGCGGGGCGAGCCGGCACCGCCATTGACGGTACGATCCGTTGCGTCCGCGTGGGCCGAGGCGCCCGTGGCCAGGGCGAGCGGCGTGACGGCGGTGCCGGCCGGGGCGGAGCACGCGAGCCGGCACGCATACGGTCGGATCACCCTCGGGGGTGTGTCCCCCGTGGGGCGGATCTCGCGCGAGCAGGGTCTCGACGCGCACGGGCGGTTCGGGGTGCGGTCCGCCCTCGGCCCCGCCCGGGCGTTCGCCCGCGCGCCGGCCCGCCTCGCCCCACGGCTCACGACACGGCCCTCGATCAGGGAACTGATCGCCGGATGGGACAGTCTTCATCACAGGGGCGCAAGAGCGAGCAGAGACGTACGGGAACGACGTACGACGCGAAACAGGAGTCCGTGCACGACATGAGTGACGAGCCTCAGCCGCAGCAGCCGAACCAGGGCTGGGCACCGGGAGAGCCGCAACCGGACGGCGATTCCGGCACGCCCGGGACGGCCGCCGAACCGAAGCGGACGGGCTGGCGCCGGATCATCCCGACCTGGCGCATGACGCTGGGCGCGTTCCTCGTCGCCGCCCTGCTGCTCGTCGGCGGCTTCTTCCTCGGCTACTCGCTGGTGAAGATCCCGCCGGCCAACGCGCTCGCCACCAAGCAGGCCAACGTGTACCTGTACGCGGACGGCTCCGTGATCGCCCGCGACGGCGAGGTCAACCGCGAGAACGTCACCCTCGCGCAGATCTCCAAGGACGCCCAGCACGCCATCCTGGCCGCCGAGGACCGCGACTTCTACACCGAGTCCGCCGTCGACCCCAAGGCCATGGTCCGCGCCGCCTGGAACACCGCCCTCGGCAAGGGCAAGCAGTCCGGCTCCACGATCACCCAGCAGTACGTCAAGAACTACTACCTGCGCCAGGAACAGACCGTCACGCGCAAGGCCAAGGAGTTCTTCATCGCGATCAAGCTGGACCGCGAGGTGAGCAAGGACCACATCCTGGAGGGCTACCTCAACACCAGCTTCTTCGGCCGCAACGCCTACGGCATCCAGGCCGCCTCCCAGGCCTACTACGGCATGGACGCCAAGGACCTCGACGCCGGCCGCGCCGCCTACCTCGCCGCGCTGGTCAACGCGCCCAGCCAGTACGACGTCGTCGCCCACCCGGAGAACCGCAGGGCCGCCGAGTCCCGCTGGAACTACGTGCTGGACGGCATGGTCAAGAAGGGCTGGCTCGACGAGTCGGAGCGGGCCGGCATGAAGTTCCCCGTGCCGAAGGAGTCCACCCTCTCCACCGGCATGTCCGGGCAGCGCGGCTACATCGTCCGGATCGTCCGGGACTACCTCGTCCAGAACAAGATCGTCGACGAGGCCAGGCTCGACGCCGGCGGCTACCGCATCACCACCACCCTGCAGAAGCCCAGGCAGGACGCGTTCGTGAAGGCCGTCGACGACAAGCTGATGTCCAAGCTGGACAAGAAGGGCAACAAGGTCGACCGCTACGTCCGCGCGGGCGGCGCCGCCGTCGACCCCAAGACCGGCAAGGTCGTGGCGATGTACAACGGCATCGACTACGTCAAGCAGTACACCCCGAACGCCACCCGCAGGGACTTCCAGGTCGGCTCCACCTTCAAGCCCTTCGTGTTCACCGCCGCCGTCGAGAACCACAGCGAGACCCAGGACGGCCGCGTCATCACCCCCAGCACGATCTACGACGGCACCAACCAGCGACCCGTCCAGGGCTGGGCCGGCGACCCGTACGCCCCCGAGAACGAGGACCAGGTCTCCTACGGCGACATCACCGTCACCGAGGCCACCGACAAGTCCGTGAACTCGGTCTACGCGCAGATGGCCGCCGACGTCGGCCCGCAGAAGGTCAAGCAGACCGCGATCGACCTCGGCATCCCCGAAGCCACCCCCGACCTCGCCGACGGCCCCGCCATCGCGCTCGGCACGGCCACCGCCAGCGTCCTCGACATGGCCGAGGCCTACGCCACGCTCGCCAACCACGGCCGCCACGGCGCCTACACGATGGTCGAGAAGGTCACCAAGGAAGGCACCCCGATCGACCTGCCCGAGAGGCGCACCCGGCAGGCCGTCAGCCGCGAGGCCGCCGACACCACCACCAAGGTCCTGCAGAGCGTCGTGCAGAACGGCACGGCCGCCGCCGCCCAGGGCGTGGGCCGTCCCGTCGCGGGCAAGACCGGCACCGCCGAGAAGGACAAGGCCGCCTGGTTCGCCGGCTACACGCCCGACCTCGCCGTGGTCGTCTCCGTCATGGGCCAGGACCCCGTCACCGCCGAGCAGAAGCCCCTCTACGGCGCCCTCGGCCTGCCCCGCATCAACGGCGGCGGCCCGCCCGCGCAGATCTGGGCGCAGTTCACCCGCGACGCCCTCGAGGGCAAGCCGGTCAAGGACTTCGACCTGCGGCTCCAGCCCGGCGCCGACGTCTCCCAGGCCCCCGGCACCGAGGCCCCGGCCGACCCCACCACCGGCGCCACCGACGGCGGCTCCTCCACCGGCGGCCAGGACGAGGACACCGAGGCACCCAGCCAGACCCCGAGCGCGCCCGAGGGACAGAACCAGGGCCAGACCGACGGCGGCACCACCGACGGCGGCACCGGCGGGGAGCCCCCCACCGGCGGCGGCACGACCGACGGCGGCACCACCGACGGCTCGGCCACCGGCGGTGACGGCGGCACGACCGACGGCGGCGCCGCCACGGGAGGCGAGACCGGCGACGGCGGCACGGGCGACGGCGGGGCCACCACGGGCCCCGGCTGGGGCGTGGTGCCGCAGGGCGCGCGCCGCGAATGACGCCCTGACTCAGTGACCGCTGGTCGCCTTCAGCCCCACCACGGCGACCAGCAGCAGGCACACGAAGAAGATCCGGGCGGCGGTCGCCGGCTCCCCCAGCACCGCCATGCCGAACACCGCCGCCCCGGCCGCGCCGATCCCCACCCACACGCCGTAGGCGGTACCGATGGGCAGGGTCCTGGCGGCCTGCGACAGCAGCAGCATGCTGGCGACGATGCCGGCGCCGGTGAGCACACTCGGCACCGGGCGTGTGAAGCCGTCGGTGTACTTCATGCCGACGGACCACCCCACCTCGAGCAGACCGGCGACGACGAGCAGGACCCAGGCCATGACAGGCACCTCCGGGAAACGGGCTGACGGTGTCGGTGCGTCGTCTTTGCCTTGATCCCGGTACGGCGCGTCTCGTCGGGGTCCCCCCAACGTAGCAAAGCCCGGCGGCAGGCCGAAGGGGCCGGTGACGAGCGTCACCGGCCCCTTCGCACCGCCGCCCGCGGACCTACAGGTACAGGCCCGTCGAGTCCTCCGAACCCTCGAACCGGTCCGCGGCCACGGCGTGCAGGTCGCGCTCGCGCATGAGCACGTACGCGATGCCCCGCACCTCGACCTCGGCACGGTCCTCCGGATCGAACAGAACCCGGTCGCCCGGCTCCACCGTCCGCACGTTCTGCCCCACCGCAACGACCTCGGCCCAGGCAAGCCGCCGGCCGACCGCCGCCGTGGCGGGGATCAGGATGCCGCCGCCGGAACGCCGCTCGCCCTCGCCGGTCTCCTGCCGCACGAGTACGCGGTCGTGCAGCATCCGGATGGGCAGCTTGTCGGGATGGGTGCTGTGCTCGTTTCTGTTGGCGCTCACGCCCTGAAACCTACCTGTCTTCCCCGGGAACGTCCGCAGTCGGGTCAGCCCTTGCGGCGCCGCGTGCTCACCGCGAGCAGCCCGACCACGCCCACCACGACGAGTGCGACGGGCACGACCCGCTCCAGCCGGGGCGCCCCGTCCTCGTCCACGAAGCGGGCGCGCACCTCGCTGACGGCCTTGTTGACCCCCACGTAGGCCCGCCCCAGGGTGTGGTCGATGTTCGACGCGACCTTGGCCTTGGCATCCCCGACGATCGTCTTCGGGTGCACCCGCACGCCGATCTCGTCGAGGGTCTCGGCCAGGGTCGCGCGGCGGCGCCTGATGTCCGCCTCGATCTGCGCCGGGGTCCTGGTGTCCGCCGTGTCCGCCACCGTGTCGCCTCCGAAGTCGGTATGAGCCTGTACCTGTGCCTGTGCCGGACAGTCTGTCAGCTCCACGGCTCATCGCACTGCCTCGACCCCCGGTTACGCTGGTCCGATGAGCGAGCGACTCCAGCCGGGGGACGTGGCCCCCGCCTTCACCCTGCCCGACGCCGACGGAACCGAGGTGTCCCTGGCGGACCACAAGGGCCGCAAGGTCATCGTGTACTTCTACCCGGCCGCCCTCACGCCGGGCTGCACGAAGCAGGCCTGCGACTTCACGGACAACCTCCAGCTGCTGGCGGGCGCCGGCTACGACGTCATCGGCATCTCCCCCGACAAGCCGGAGAAGCTCGCGAAGTTCCGCGACAAGGAGTCCCTGAAGGTCACCCTGCTCGCGGACCCGGACAAGAAGGTTCTGGAGGCGTACGGCGCCTTCGGCGAGAAGAAGCTGTACGGCAAGACGGTCGTCGGCGTCATCCGCTCCACGGTGATCGTGGACGAGGAGGGCAAGGTCGAACGGGCCCTGTACAACGTCAAGGCCACGGGCCACGTCGCCAAGATCATCAGGGACCTGGGCATCTGAGACCCCCTCCCCCACCCGAGAGCGGCTCGCATCGGCGCACCCCGGTACGAGCCGCTCCGCTTTTCGGGCGTGACCGCCCGACAGTCGGTTCGTTACTCCGTACGAGATCGCGAACACGTGGTCGAGGACGGAGCGGGCGGGAGGGGCTCGATGGGGGCGAGTGCGTACACCAGGGAGCGGCTGGAAGAGGCGGCCCGGGGGGCGCGGACGCTGTCGGAGGCGTTGGGGCGGTTGGGGGTGGAGCCGGGGAGTTCGACCCGGGCCTACATCAGCCGGCGGATGAAGGAGCTGGGCGTGGACACGTCCCACTTCACGCGGGAGGGCGGCAAGTGGACGAAAGAGGTCCTGCAAGCGGCCGTGGCGGTCTCGGCCAGCACGAATGACGTGTTGCGTCATCTCGGCCTGGATCTGGTCGGCGGACATCACACGCACATCGGCCGCAGGATCAAGGCGTACGGCATCGACACCTCGCACTTCGTGCCCGTGGCCCGCACGGAGAGGATGAGGGACAACCAGCGCCGCCGAACCGCCGCGGACATCCTCGTCGAGGACAGGTCGCCGCACGCCCGGCGGGTTCCCGGCGCCCGTCTCAAGAGGGCGATGCGGGAGCTGGGCATCGAGGAGCGCTGTGCCCTGTGCGGCATCGGAGCGCTGTGGCTGGGCGAACCCCTGCCCCTGGAGGTCGACCACATCGACGCCGACTGGCGGAACAACAGGGTGGAGAACCTCCGGCTGCTGTGCCCCAACTGCCACGCGACGACCGACAGGTACCGGGGGCGCGGCGCGCGGCGCGAGCAGGGGTGTCCCGCATGAGTCCGCGGCAGGCCCCGCCCACAGCCGGGCAAGTACGGGCCGCGGTCGCCGCGTCCACCTCCCTGGCGGAGGTGCTGCGCCGCCTGGGCCGGCCGGACAACGGCGGCCAGCGGGTGATGCTGCGCCGTTGGATCGCCCAGGAGCACCTCGACACGGCGCATTTTCTGGGACAGGCACACAACCGCGGCAAGCCGGGCACGGTTCCGGCCAAGCGTCCCGAGGAGATCCTGGTCCGCCACGACGGCCGGCACCGCACCCGGACCCCGCTGTTGCGCCGAGCGCTCGCGGCCGTCGGTGTGCCGGAGCGGTGCGCGCGGTGCGGCACGGGACCCGTGTGGCTCGGCAGGCCCATGACGCTGGAGGTGGATCACATCAACGGCGACTGGAGCGACGACCGGCGTGAGAACCTGCGGCTGCTGTGCCCGAATTGCCACGCGATCACCAGGACGTGGTGCCGAGGAGGCCGCCGGGCGATCCGCGAGGCCCAGTAGAGTAGGCACCGCTGAGGGCCCGTACCCCAGCTGGCAAGAGGGCGCCGGTTTAGGTCCGGTGTGTCGTGGGTTCGAGTCCCACCGGGCTCATCCGGGAAGGGCGCGCACAGCAGTGGGCGCCCTTCCGCACATCTCAGCCCAACAGCTCCCGCACCACCGGTGCCAGCGCGCGGAACGCCTTGCCCCGGTGGCTGATCGCGTTCTTCTCCTGGGGGGTCAGTTCCGCGCAGGTGCGGGTCTCGCCCTCCGGCTGGAGGATCGGGTCGTAGCCGAAGCCGCCCGTGCCGGCGGGTTCGTGGCGCAGGATGCCGCGCAGCTGGCCCTCGACGACCCGTTCCGTGCCGTCCGGCAGGGCCAGGGCGGCCGCGCAGGCGAAGTGGGCCCGGCGGTGTTCGTCGGCGATGTCGGAGAGCTGGGCGAGGAGCAGGTCCAGGTTGGCCTTGTCGTCGCCGTGGCGGCCGGACCAGCGGGCGGAGAAGATGCCGGGGGCGCCGTTGAGGACGTCGACGCAGAGGCCGGAGTCGTCGGCGACGGCCGGCAGGCCGGTGGCGCGGGCGAGGGCGTGGGCCTTGAGGAGGGCGTTCTCGGCGAAGGTGACGCCGGTTTCCTTGACGTCGGGGATGTCCGGGTAGGCGTCGGCGCCGACGAGTTCGTGGCGCAGTCCGGCTTCGGCGAGGATCGCGCGCAGCTCGGTGATCTTTCCGGCGTTGCGGGTGGCGAGGATCAGGCGACTCATGGTCCCCACAGTATTCCGCGCCCCGAAGGGGGCGCGGGGTGCTGCGCGAGTGGCCACAGGGCCCTCGGCCCTCGGCGTTACGGTGTGCACACCTTCGTCAGTTCGCCCGCCGCGTCGGTGACGGGGCTGATGTCGGGCGTCTCGTCGCCGTTCTTGAGGGACGTGCGGACGTTGTCGACGGCCTTGTTGAGGTCGTTCACGGCCTGGTCGACGTCCGCGTTGTCCGTCTTGTCGCCGATCTCGCCGAGGTTCTTGTCGATGGAGTCGAGGGACTCGTCCAGCTGCGTGGGGTCGTTCGCGGCGTTGTCCACGGCCTGCTGGAGTTCCGTGACGCTGTCGGCGATGGCGTCGGCGGTCTGGACGCAGTCCAGCGCCTTGTCGACGGCGGCGCAGCCGGTGGTGAGTCCGGCGGTCAGCGCGACGGCCGCCAGGGTGGCGGCGACGGCTGCGGTGCGGCGTCGGCGGCTCGCGGCCATGGAACGGTCCCTCTCGTTCGGTCGGGCCGGTCGGGCCCGTGTGGCTGGCCGGGCGCACAGGGATGAGCCGTGCGCCCGTACTCCTTCAGACGCGCGGGTGCTCGGCGCGGTTGCCCGTGCCGAGCACCCGTTTTGGTGCGTCCTTTACTTTTCGAGGACCGTATCAAGGGCGGCGCGCTGGTGGGCGGCGAGTTCGGTGCAGCCGGCGACGGCGAGGTCGAGCAGGGCGTTGAGTTCGTCGCGGGCGAAGGGTTCGGCCTCGGCGGTGCCCTGGACCTCGACGAAGCGGCCGTCGCCGGTGCAGACGACGTTCATGTCGGTGTCGGCCTTGACGTCCTCCTCGTAGCAGAGGTCGAGGAGGGGGACGCCGCCGACGATGCCGACGGAGACGGCGGAGACGGTGCCGGTCAGGGGCTTGCGGCCGGCCTTGACGAGTTTCCTGCCCTGGGCCCAGGCGACGGCGTCGGCGAGGGCGACGTAGGCGCCGGTGATGGCGGCCGTGCGGGTGCCGCCGTCGGCCTGGAGGACGTCGCAGTCGAGGACGATGGTGTTCTCGCCGAGGGCCTTGTAGTCGATGACGGCGCGCAGGGAGCGGCCGATGAGGCGGCTGATCTCGTGGGTGCGGCCGCCGATGCGGCCCTTGACGGACTCGCGGTCGCCGCGGGTGTTGGTGGAGCGGGGCAGCATGGAGTACTCGGCGGTGACCCAGCCTTCGCCGCTGCCCTTGCGCCAGCGCGGGACGCCTTCGGTGACGGAGGCGGTGCAGAAGACCTTGGTGTCGCCGAAGGAGACGAGGACGGAGCCCTCGGCGTGCTTGCTCCAGCCGCGCTCGATGGTGATGGGGCGGAGCTGCTGGGGGGTGCGGCCGTCGATTCGAGACATGGCGCCGAGCCTATCCGTACGTGCGGAACGGGCCCCTCCCGCGGTGCGGAGGGGCCCGTTCCGGTGGTGTCAGGGTCCGTCAGGGGTGAAGCCCGGGACGATCCCCGCGCTTCACATCATGTCTTCGATCTCCGCCGCGATGGGGTCGGCGTCGGTGCCGATGACGACCTGGATGGCGCTGCCCATCTTGACGACGCCGTGGGCGCCGGCGGCCTTGAGGGCGGTTTCGTCGACCTTGGCGGGGTCCACGACCTCGGTGCGGAGGCGGGTGATGCAGCCTTCGACCTCTTCGATGTTGTCGATGCCGCCGAGCCCGGCAACGATCTTCTCAGCCTTGGTGGCCATGTTCGTTCTCCCTGATCCGAACCGCTTTGTCGCAGTAACCCACAGTTGGCCCATCTTCGCGAGCGGTCTCGTCGTGTGTGCCGAAGGATGGCTCACGTTCGTGTGACCGTCCGGACGACTGGTCTACACCACGAGTCCGTCTCTCGACAAAAGTCCCTCGCCCCGGGCCCGTCGACGAAGGGGAGCGGAGATGAGTGCCGACAGCTCCGCCGGCGCCGAGGCCGTCGCCGGTCCGGCGCGTGTCCGCTGGAACCGGTTGTTCCAGGGGTTGCAGAAGATGGGCCGCAGTCTGCAGCTGCCGATCGCGGTGCTGCCGGCGGCGGGGATCCTCAACCGGCTGGGGCAGCCGGACGTGTTCGGGGCCGACGGGCTGGGCTGGACGAACGTCTCGAAGGTGATGGTGGGGGCGGGCGGGGCGCTGCTGGACAGTTCGCTGGGGCTGCCGCTGCTGTTCTGTGTGGGTGTCGCGATCGGGATGGCGAAGAAGGCGGACGGTTCGACGGCGCTGGCGGCGGTGGCCGGTTTCCTCGTGTACTGGACGGTGCTGCGGCAGTTCCCGGAGGACTGTCCGCAGGGGGCGGTGGCGGTGCCCGGCGTCGGGTGCCAGGTGACCGACGGGGACCGGGAGGTGACGGCGTTCGCGTTCCAGAATCCGGGGGTGTTCGGCGGGATCGTGATGGGGCTGCTGGCGGCGTTCTTCTGGGCGCGGTTCCACCGGACGCGGCTGGTGGACTGGCTGGGGTTCTTCAACGGGCGGCGGCTGGTGCCGATCCTGATGGCGTTCGTGGCGATCGCGTTCGCGGCGCTGTGCCTGTGGGTGTGGCCGCCGGTCGGTGACGCGCTGGAGGGTTTCAGCGACTGGATGGACGGGGACGCGTGGGGCGCGGGCGTGTTCGGGGTGGCGAACCGGGCGTTGCTGGTGGTGGGGCTGCACCAGTTCCTGAACGTGCCCATCTGGTTCCAGTTCGGCTCGTTCACCAGGCCGGACGGGACGGTGGTGCACGGCGACATCAACATGTTCCTGGCGGGCGACCCGGACGCGGGGCAGTTCACCTCGGGTTTCTTCCCGATCATGATGTTCGCGCTGCCGGCTGCGGCGCTGGCGATCACGCACTGCGCGCGGCCGCAGCGGCGCAAGGAGGTCGGTGGCCTGTGCTGTCGGTGGCGCTGACGTCGTTCGTCACGGGCATCACGGAGCCGATCGAGTACTCGTTCCTGTTCGTGGCGCCGGTCCTGTACGCGGTGCACGCGCTGCTGACGGGGGTGTCGATGGCGGTGACGTGGGGGCTGGGGGTGCACGACGGGTTCAGCTTCTCGGCGGGGCTGATCGACTACGTCATCAACTGGAATCTGGCGACCAGGCCGTGGCTGATCGTCCCGATCGGGCTGGGCTTCGCGCTGGTCTACTACGTGATCTTCCGGTTCGCGATCACGAAGTTCGACCTGAGGACGCCGGGGCGGGAGCCCGAGGAGGACGTGGAGGACAGCGCCGAGGCGTGATCCTCCGGGGTGGGTGGAATTGGCGGGTTCCACTCGTTCGGCCTACCGTGCTACAACTGGTCTACACCACTCACCGGTGGAGGTCGCGCGGTGGATACCGCGTTCCCCTTTCTTTGAGACGCCGCCGTCCCCCGTCGAATTCTTCCTGGGCGGCGCCGTGCCCCATGGAGGAAGTTCATGTCCACAGACACCGCCGCGCCCGCGAGCCCGAGCAGAGGCTCGGCCGTGATGGCCGTCCTGCAGCGGATCGGCCGCAGCCTGATGCTGCCGGTCGCCGTGCTGCCCGCCGCCGCCCTGCTGGTGCGGCTCGGCAACACCGACATGCTGGGGCGCGAGTCGTTCCCCGCCTTCATCACCAAGATCGCGGGCTTCATGGCGGCCGGCGGCAACGCCATCCTCGACAACATGGCGCTGCTGTTCGCCGTGGGCATCGCCATCGGCTTCGCCAAGAAGTCGGACGGCTCCACCGCCCTGGCGGCCGTGGTCGGGTACCTGGTCTTCAAGAACGTGCTGGCTACGTTCACCGACGGCAGCCTGCCCAAGAAGGAAGCCATCGTCGACGGCAAGATCGTGATGGTCGAGCAGGCGGTGGACGCCAAGGTGCTCGGCGGTGTGGTGATGGGCCTCGTCGTCGCCCTGCTCTACCAGCGCTTCTACCGCACCAAGCTGCCCGACTGGGCCGGCTTCTTCGGCGGCCGCCGCCTGGTCCCGATCCTGGCCGCCTTCGCGGGTCTGCTCATCGGCATCGTCTTCGGTTACATCTGGCCGGTCCTCGGCACGGGCCTGCACAACTTCGGCGAGTGGCTGGTCGGCTCCGGCGCGGTCGGCGCGGGCATCTTCGGTGTGGCCAACCGCGCGCTGATCCCGATCGGCATGCACCACCTGCTGAACTCCTTCCCCTGGTTCCAGGCCGGCACCTACGAGGGCAAGAGCGGCGACATCGCCCGGTTCCTCGCGGGCGACCCGACCGCCGGGCAGTTCATGACCGGCTTCTTCCCGATCATGATGTTCGCCCTGCCGGCCGCCTGCCTGGCGATCGTGCACTGCGCCCGCCCCGAGCGCCGCAAGGTCGTCGGCGGCATGATGTTCTCCCTCGCGCTGACCTCGTTCGTCACCGGTGTCACCGAGCCGATCGAGTTCACCTTCATGTTCATCGCCCCGGTGCTGTACGCGATCCACGCGGTGCTCACCGGTGTCTCGATGGCGCTGACCTGGGCGCTCGGGATGAAGGACGGCTTCGGCTTCTCGGCCGGCGCGGTGGACTTCTTCCTCAACCTGGGCATCGCGACCAACCCGTGGGGTCTGGCCCTGGTCGGCCTGTGCTTCGCGGCGGTCTACTACGCGGTCTTCCGCTTCGCGATCACCAAGTTCAACCTGCCGACGCCCGGCCGGGAGTCCGACGAGGAACTCGCCGAGCTGCAGAAGGCGGAGGCGAAGTAGCCCGCTTCAGCGCCGAAGGCCCCGGAACCGCTCGGTTCCGGGGCCTTCGCGTGTTCGGACCGCTCAGATCTCGTACGTCCGCCGGGGTTCGGCGAGCTCCACGGGGCCGTCGTAGACCTCGCGGGCGTCGACGAGGTTGACCTGCGGGTCGGTCCACGGCGGGATGTGGGTGAGGACCAGGCGCCGGGCACCGGCCCGGGCCGCCGTCTCGCCCGCCTCGCGGCCGTTGAGGTGCAGGTCGGGAATGCTCTCCTTGCCGTGCGTGAACGCCGCCTCGCACAGGAACAGGTCGGCGTCCCGGGCGAGTTCGTCCAGGGCGGGGCTCACCCCGGTGTCACCGGAGTACGTCAGGACCTTGCCGTCGTGTTCGACGCGGATGCCGTACGCCTCCACGGGGTGGGCCACCCGCTCGGTGTGCACCGTGAACGGGCCGATGTCGAAGGTGGACGGCTTGACCGTGTGGAAGTCGAAGACCTCGCTCATGGAGGAGGCGGTCGGGGTGTCCGCGTAGGCGGTGGTCAGCCGGTGTTCCGTGCCTTCGGGGCCGAAGACGGGGAGTGGATCGCAGCGGCCGCCGTCGTGGCGGTAGTAGCGCGCGACGAAGTACGCGCACATGTCGATGCAGTGGTCGGCGTGCAGGTGGCTGAGGAAGATCGCGTCGAGGTCGTAGAGACCGCAGTGGCGCTGCAGCTCGCCCAGGGCGCCGTTGCCCATGTCGAGGAGCAGCCGGAAGCCGTCGGCCTCGACGAGGTAGCTCGAACAGGCCGATTCCGCGGACGGGAACGACCCCGAGCAGCCGACGACGGTGAGCTTCATGAAGCAGAAACCTCCGCTGGCGGGATAAGTCTGGTAGGGGCGTCGGGGGTCGTGCGGTCCGTCGAGCGTAAGGCGCGAAACCTCCGGTAGCTCCTCCGCCAAGGCCCGTTGTGGGCGAACTCACCTGTGGTGTCACCGGTTCGGCTGGCAGGCCGGGCGCGATCCTCACGAGGACGGGCGCGGGGCGGGGAGTACGCCGGTACCGTCTTCAGTATGGACACGTCCTGGTGGCTGGCGCTCGCCGCGGTGGTACTGCTCGCGCTCGTCGCCACGCTCGTCGACGGGTGGGGGCGCGGGTCGCGCACACGGCAGCGGCGGGCCCGGACGGCGGTGGCGGACACGGCGGTGGCGGGCCGGCCGCAGCCCGCGGAGATCTGGTGGGCGGACGTGCCCTACGAGGACGCGGCCGGGTCCAAGGACCGGCCGTGCCTGGTGCTGGCGGTGCGCGGGGAGCGGGCGACCGTCGCGAAGATCACCACGCGGTTCCGGCACGAGCGCGCGGGGGTGATCCTGCTGCCGCCCGGCTCGGTCGGCGACGCCCGGGGCCGGGCGAGCTTCGTGGAGACGGACGAGCTGCGGGAGGTCCCGGTGTGGGGCTTCCGGCGCAGGATCGGGGTGGTCGACCCGGCGCTGTGGGACCGGGTGCGGTACCTGGCCGGCTGACCTGCGCGGCGAGAGGGCTGCCGACGTGCACGGCCGAGGGAATCGCCGGCACGGCACAGGGTCCGACCGGCACAGCCGAGGGGCTCACGAGCACGGCAGCGGGTCCGACCCGCACGGCCGAGGGGATCCTGTGCACAGAAGCCGAGGGATCCTGTGCACAGAGAAGGGGCCGGAGTGCGGCTCCAGCCCCTTGGTGTGTCCGTGCCGCCGGCTCACGCCCAGAGCTGCCCCTGCAGCGTCTCGATGGCCTCCTCGGTCGTGGCGGCCGTGTAGACGCCGGTCGAGAGGTACTTCCAGCCGCCGTCGGCCACGACGAAGACGATGTCGGCCGGCTCGCCCGCCTTGACGGCCTTCCTGCCCACCCCGATCGCGGCGTGCAGCGCGGCGCCCGTGGAGACACCGGCGAAGATGCCCTCCTGCTGGAGCAGCTCGCGGGTGCGGGTCACCGCGTCCGCCGAGCCGACCGAGAAGCGCGTGGTCAGCACCGACGCGTCGTACAGCTCGGGCACGAACCCCTCGTCGAGGTTGCGCAGGCCGTAGACCAGGTCGTCGTAGCGCGGTTCGGCCGCGACGATCTGGACGCCGGGCTTGTGTTCGCGCAGGTAGCGGCCGACGCCCATGAGCGTGCCGGTGGTGCCGAGGCCGGCCACGAAGTGCGTGACGGACGGCAGGTCGGCGAGGATCTCGGGGCCCGTCGTCGCGTAGTGGGCGCCCGCGTTGTCCGGGTTGCCGTACTGGTAGAGCATCACCCAGTCGGGGTGCTCGGCCGCGAGCTCCTTGGCGACGCGCACGGCGGTGTTGGAGCCGCCCGCGGCCGGGGAGGAGATGATCTCGGCGCCCCACATGGCCAGCAGGTCACGGCGTTCCTGCGAGGTGTTCTCGGGCATCACGCAGACGATGCGGTAGCCCTTGAGCTTCGCCGCCATGGCCAGGGAGATGCCGGTGTTGCCCGAGGTCGGCTCCAGGATCGTGCAGCCGGGGGTGAGCCGGCCGTCCTTCTCCGCCTGCTCGATCATGTGCAGGGCGGGGCGGTCCTTGACCGAGCCGGTGGGGTTGCGGTCCTCCAGCTTCGCCCAGATGCGCACGTCGGCGGACGGCGACAGCCGCGGCAGGCGCACCAGGGGGGTGTTGCCGACCGCGGCCAGGGGTGAGTCGTAGCGCATGATCAGACCATGCCGCCGGCCACGGCCGGCAGGATCGTGACGTTGTCGCCGTCCGACAGCTTGGTGTTGATGCCGTCGAGGAAGCGCACGTCCTCGTCGTTCAGGTACACGTTGACGAAGCGGCGCAGCTGGTCGCCGTCCACAATGCGGGCCTGGATGCCCGCATGCCGGGTCTCGAGGTCGTTGAACAGCTCGGCGAGGGTGTCCCCGGTGCCCTCCACCGCCTTCTGGCCGTCGGTGTAGGTGCGGAGGATGGTCGGGATGCGGACCTCGATGGCCATGGCTCAGGGCTCCTGTCGGAAGGTGTCGTCGGGTGGTGGCGCGCGGCGGCGCGGGATTGCGTGGTCGTACGCAGGTGGAGCGTTTCGCCGCGGCTCACGGCCGTACGGCGGCAGGGTGCTGCGTCAACAGATGGCGCTGGCGAGCCTGCACAGGTCGACGTGCAGCCGCGCCACGAGCAGATCGCCCGGCGTCTTTTCGCTCACGTCGTGGAAAACCATGGGCTCATCGTATCGATTCCCGGCCCGGCTCCCGGAGTGTGATCCCACACTTCGGACGCTATTCATCCGCATGTCGAGATTTCGGTGCTGCGCGCGAGCTCAGGACCGGCTCAGTACGCCTCGACGATCCGGACCTCCTCCTCGGTGACCTCGCCCTCGACGATGCGGAAGGAGCGGAACTGGAACTCGCCGGCCCCGTCGGTGTCGGCGGTGGAGACCAGGACGTAGTGGGCGCCGGGCTCGTTGGCGTAGGAGATGTCGGTGCGCGAGGGGTAGGCCTCGGTGGCGGTGTGGGAGTGGTAGATCACCACCGGTTCCTCGTCCCGGTCGTCCATCTCGCGGTAGAGCTTGAGCAGGTCGCCGGAGTCGAACTCGTAGAACGTGGGCGACATGGCCGCGTTCAGCATGGGGATGAAGCGCTCGGGGCGGTCGGAGCCGGCCGGTCCGGCGACGACGCCGCACGCCTCGTCGGGGTGGTCCTTGCGCGCGTGGGCGACGATCCGGTCGACGAGGTCCTGGGTGATGGTCAGCATGCTGGTCAGGATAAGCAGAAGGGCCGTTCCGTACCGATGGCTGGTACGGAACGGCCCACATGCCGGACGCCCTGAGCGGCAGCCGCAGGGAGTGCCACGAGTACTCCCTGCGGCGGGCGTCCCGCGGGCCGGTCAGCCGACCTTCTCGAACTCCGCGTCGCCGCGGCGCTCGGTGAGCTGCGGGTTGCGGCTCTTGAGGACCTGCCACCCGATGCCGAGGGCGACGGCCCAGCCGGCCGCGACGTACAGGCAGACCCGGGCGTCCTTGTCGTAGGCGATCATGCAGGTCACGCCGATGAGGAACAGGAGCGCGACCCAGCTGAACAGGGCTCCGCCCGGGGCGGGGAAGGACGAGGCGCGCAGCCGGCCCGCGTCGACGGCGGCGCGGTAGCGGATGTGGCTGACGAGGATCATCATCCAGGTCCAGATGCCGGCCGCGGTGGCGACGGAGGTGACGTAGAGGAACGCCTTCTCCGGGACGACGTAGTTCAGCACGACGCCGATGCCCATGAGGGCCACGGAGACGGTGATCCCGACCGCGGGCGTCTTGCGGGCGTTGAGCTTGCCGAAGGCCTGCGGCGCCTCGCTGTTGGAGGCCAGGTCGCGCAGCATGCGGCCGGTGGAGTACATGCCCGAGTTGCAGGACGACAGGGCCGCGGTGAGCACGACGAAGTTGACGATGCCCGCGGCGAGCGGGATGCCGATCTTGCCGAAGGCGTGCACGAAGGGGCTCTCGCCGGCGGAGAACTCGGTCCACTTCACGACGGAGAGGATCACCAGCAGGGCGCCGACGTAGAAGACGATGATGCGCCAGGGCAGGGTGTTGATGGCCTTGGGCAGGGTCTTCTCGGGGTTCTCGGACTCGCCCGCGGTGACGCCGACCAGTTCGACGGCGAGGTAGGCGAACATGACGCCCTGGAGCGTCATCAGGCTGGAGCCGATGCCGTTCGGGAAGAAGCCGTCGTGGGACCAGAGGTTGGAGACGGTGGCGGTGTCACCGGCGTCGGAGAAGCCGAGGGTGAGCACGCCGAGGCCGATGACGATCATGCCGATGATGGCCGTGACCTTGATCATCGAGAACCAGAACTCGACCTCGCCGAAGATCTTGACGGAGATCAGGTTGACGCCGAAGAGCACCACCAGGAACACCAGGGCGCTGACCCACTGCGGGATCTCCGGGAACCAGAAGTGGATGTAGATCGCGGCGGCCGTGAGCTCGGCCATGCCGGTGACCACCCACATGAGCCAGTACGTCCAGCCCGTGACGAACCCGAAGAACGGGCCGAGGAACTCGCGGGCGTACTCGGCGAAGGAGCCGGAGACGGGCCGGTAGAGGAGCAGCTCGCCCAGGGCCCGCATGATGAAGAAGATCACGACGCCGGCAAGGGCGTACATGAGGATGATGCTGGGTCCCGCCTTGGCGATGTTCGCTCCGGCACCCATGAACAGGCCGACGCCGATGGCGCCGCCGATCGCGATCATCTGGACCTGGCGACTGCCGAGTCCCCGCTCGTAGCCCTCCTCGGGCACGTTTTCCGTGTCGACCTGCGCAGAGGTCATGAGTGGTGCGCCTTTCTCCATGCCGACCCGGGCCTCTCGTCGGCCCCGGATCGGGTCTCGATCCCCCCGGAATGATGGAGCTGAGCGGTTCTCGAAGCCCGCTCGTGCCTGGCCGGCGGTTGCCGGCTCGGTGGCGCACCCGGCCGAACATTCGGGTGGTGCTCGCCGGGCGGTCGTGAAGATTTATCACGGCCGCAACACTGATCACAGGGGCGGGATGTGACACACCGCACGAAAAGAACCGGACAAAACGACCCCGACGTGGCCATAGAAGGCGGCCGCGGTGACGGGATCGTTATCCGGATTTGAGTGTCCTCTGAGCGAACGCGAAACGCCCGTCCGAGCGTCGCGGAACCCGCGCGGATCAGGGCATCAGCGTCCCGACCAGCGTCTCCTGGAGTCCGCCGAGCCACAGGTAGGCCATGACCATCGGCTTGCGCGGGTCGTCGTCCGGGAGGCGGTAGAGGAGGTCGGTGTCCTCCTCGTCGGAGATCTCCAGCCGCGAGCCGATCGCCAGCCGCAGGTCGTTCAGCGCGCCCAGCCACTGCCGGGACTCCTCCACCGACAGCTTCAGCACCGCTCCGCCCTCGCCGGCCGAGGCCGAGGCGAGCGCGTCCAGGGAGCGGACCACCGCCAGGGCGTTGTCCCGCTTGCCGGCGCGCAGGTCGTTCTCGGTGTAGCGGCGGAACTCGGCGGAGTAGGCCCGCCGCTCCTCGGCGTCGCGGGCCGAGGCGGGCTGCTCGGGGTCGCTGTAGGCGTCGGGGAACAGCCGCCGGAGCACCGGGTCGGCGGGCGGCTCGCTCGGGCCCTCGGCGAACAGCTCGGCGAGCGGGTCGCCGGAGGCGTCCTCGGCGGGGCCGGGGCCGATGAGCTCCAGGAGCTGGACGGCCAGCGACCGGATGATGGAGATCTCGACGTCGTCGAGGGCGACGGCAGCGCCGCCGCCGGGGAGCGGTTCGAAGGTTCCGGGCATGAACGCCTTTTCGCTGCTGGGCGGGGTGCTGGCTACTTGCGGTCCTGCTGGAGGGTGGCCCACAGGCCGTAGCCGTGCATGGCCTGCACGTCGCGTTCCATCTCCTCGCGGGTGCCGCTGGAGACGACCGCCCGGCCCTTGTGGTGGACGTCGAGCATGAGCTTGGTGGCCTTGTCCTTGGAGTAGCCGAAGTACGTCTGGAAGACGTAGGTCACGTAGCTCATGAGGTTGACCGGGTCGTTGTGCACGATGGTGACCCAGGGGACGTCCGGCTCGGGTACGGCGAAGACCTCCTCCGCCGACTCGGTGCGTTCGATCTCCAGGGGCGCGGGTGACGTCACACTGCCCATGCTGCCACCCGAGGGGGCCAGTCGCACAAACGGGCCTGGCCGTACGGCGATCGCGTCCCGCGGGACCGCAATCGTCAGATTGACGAAATGGGGGTACGCTCCTCTCCATGAACACAGCGGACCTTGGGCTGCCGGTGGATGTTCCCTCGACGGCGCTCTTCACGGACCAGTACGAGCTGACGATGCTGCGGGCCGCCCTGACGTCGGGCACGGCCGATCGGCGCAGCGTGTTCGAGGTCTTCACCCGGAGGCTGCCGGACGGGCGCCGCTACGGCGTCGTGGCGGGCACCGGGCGGGTGCTGGACGCGGTGGAGAACTTCCGCTTCGACCCGGGCGTCCTGGGCTTCCTGCGCGAGCGGGACATCGTCGACGAGCGGACGCTGGAGTGGCTCGCGGGCTACCGGTTCAGCGGGGACATCTGGGGCTACCCGGAGGGCGAGGTGTACTTCCCGGGCTCGCCGATCATGCGGGTGGAGGGCACCTTCGCCGAGTGCGTGCTGCTGGAGACGGTGATCCTGTCGATCCTGAACCACGACTCCGCGATCGCCGCGGCCGCCTCCCGGATGTCGGCGGCGGCGGGCGGCCGGCCGCTGATCGAGATGGGCGCCCGGCGCACGCACGAGCTGGCGGCGGTGGCGGCCTCCCGGGCCGCGTACGTCGGCGGCTTCTCCACCACCTCCGACCTGGCGGCCGGCTTCCGCTACGGCATCCCCACCGTCGGCACCTCCGCGCACGCCTTCACCCTCCTGCACGACAGCGAGCGGGACGCCTTCCGCGCCCAGGTGGAGACGCTGGGCCGGGGCACGACGCTGCTGGTGGACACCTACGACGTCGCCGAGGCGGTCCGGACGGCCGTCGAGGTCGCCGGGACCGGGCTCGGGGCCGTCCGGATCGACTCCGGCGACCTGCTGCTGGTCGCGCACCGGGTGCGCCGGCAGCTGGACGAGCTGGGCGCGACCGACACGAAGATCGTCGTCACCTCCGACCTGGACGAGTACGCCATCGCCTCGCTCGCGGCGGCGCCCGTGGACGCCTACGGCGTCGGCACGCAGCTGGTGACCGGCTCCGGCCACCCCACCTCCTCGATGGTCTACAAGCTGGTCGCGCGGGCCGAGTCCGCCGATCCGAAGGCACCGCTGGTGCCGGTGGCGAAGAAGTCCAGCGGCGGCAAGACGTCGGTGGGCGGGCGCAAGTGGGCCGCGCGGCGGCTGGACTCCCACGGGATCGCCGAGGCCGAGGTGATCGGCACCGGGCGGGTGCCGGCCTCGCTCGCCGACCGGCAGCTGCTGGTGGAGCTGGTCAAGGGCGGCGAGGTGGTGGCGCGTGAACCGCTGGACGCGGCGCGCGACCGGCACGCGAAGGCGCGCGCGGGGCTCCCGATGTCGGCCACCCAGCTCTCCCGCGGGGAGCCGGTCCTTCCGACGGAGTACCTGCACGAGGGCTCGGGTAGCTAATGGCGGTGTGCCGCGATGCGCCGACCCGCGCCCCCTGACGACCCCGCGCTCCCGACCCTGGGCCCGGCAGTGCACCGGCCGGGCCCGCCGACCCCATAGCCGAAGGACACCGACCATGCGCCGCGCCTTGATCGTCGTAGACGTGCAGAACGACTTCTGCGAGGGAGGCAGCCTCGCCGTGTCCGGCGGTGCCGACGTGGCCGCCGCCGTCACCGAGCTGATCGGGCAGGCCGCCGGCTCCGGCTACCAGCACGTGGTGGCCACCCGCGACCACCACATCGCGCCCGGCGGCCACTTCTCCGCCCGCCCCGACTACGTCCGCTCCTGGCCCGCGCACTGCGTCGCCGGCACGGAGGGCGTCGGCTTCCACCCGAACTTCGCGCCGGCCGTCGCCTCCGGGTCGGTCGACGCGGTGTTCGACAAGGGGGCGTACGCGGCGGCGTACAGCGGCTTCGAGGGGACCGACGAGAACGGCACCCCGCTCGCCGAGTGGCTCCGCTCCCGCGACGTCACCGAGGTGGACGTGGTCGGCATCGCCACGGACCACTGCGTCCGCGCCACGGCCCTGGACGCCGCTTCCGAGGGCTTCCGCACCCAGGTCCTGCTCGACCTCACCGCCGGAGTGGCCGCCGAGACCACCGAGCGCGCCCTGGAGGAGCTGCGCGAGGCGGGCGTGGAGCTGACCGGCAAGCCTGTCGTGCAGTAGCCGCGCGGGCCGCCGGGTCAGGTCTGGGCGGTGGGCCGCCGCAGCAGGGACCTGATCGGGCGCCACAGCTCCTGGACCAGGTCCGGGCCGCCCGCGACACCGTGGCCGGGGGCCGTGCGCCATATCAGGCCGTCGGGGTGGTGCAGGACCGCCGTGATCTCGTCGGGGCTGGGCGGTGCGGCGTTGCCGCGCAGGTAGACCGACCGCAGGCCGAGGTTGCGGAGCCTGGTCAGGGCCCGCGCCCGGTTCGCGGAGTGGACGAGCACCCGGACGGCGCCGGGGCCGTCGGCGGCGGGGCTGGGCAGGTTCAGAGCCACCACCACCGTGCCGTTCGGCAGTTTGCAGAAGCCTCCTGCGGCCATGCGGTCATCCCCCCGTGTCGGTCGGTGTCAATAAGAGAGCCACAGGACGCACCTAAACACGGATCGGCGGTGACCCGCCAGTGGGTCACCGCCGATCATGTTCTGACCTGCAAGGATGCGGATTACCTACCCGCGGGGCCGACCTCCAGCTCGATCGTCGAGCCGTCCTTGGCCTCCTTGAGGATCTTGATCTTCGTGTTGGTGTCAGTGATCTTGACACCCGCCGTCGGGTTCGACTCGTCGTAGTAGTCGTTCGTCCGGTCGTTGAAGACCGATACGCCCTTCGAGCCCGGGATGTACTTCGCCACGTCCGCCTTGTGCAGCGTCATGCCGTCGGTGCGGTAGAGGCTGAACGGCGAGTCGTAGGACTGGATGCGGTTGCGCATCAGCGTGCCGTCGGCCCACTTCAGCGCGGTCGGGTGGGAGTCGACCGGCAGGACCAGACCGGTGCCCTGGTGCTGGCTGGTGTTGTTGTCCGCCTGGGAGGTGTCCCACTTCCAGATGAGCAGGCCGTTCTGGTACGCGTAGTGCTCGACCCAGTCCGGACGCTCGGTGAAGCCGAAGTTGTACGGGCCGACCTCGAGGGTCTTGTCGTACGACACGTACTGCCGGTTCTCGGCGATGTAGTACTGCGCGTAGTCCTTGGTGAAGGACGCGCCGATGCGGGAGAAGCCGGTGGCCTTCCACGCGGCGTCCGCGCTCTCGGCGTTGTCCGTGAAGACGGGCGCGCCGTCGGCGGTGACCGTGATCGAGTCGGCCGCGAAGCCCTTCTGGGCCACGCCGCCGTCGGTCTGGTAGCGGAAGCGCAGGTCGATCTTCTGGCCGGCGTAGGCGTCCAGCGAGAAGGCGAGCTTCTTGTAACCGTCGACCGTGCCGGTGAGGGCCGGCTTGTCGCTGCCGTCGCGCGGGATCGGCTGGCCGTCCACCGTGCCGTCGAGGGCGGTCCAGTTGGCGCCGCCGTCGGTCGACACCTCGGTGTAGAGGTAGTCGTACTCGGCCTCGATGTCGTACCAGCCGTCGAGGGTCAGCTGGGCCTTCGCCTTGCCGGTGAGGTCGACCGAACGCGTCAGCGTGTTCTTGAGGTTGTCACCGCTGCCGCTCCACCACTGGGACGTGCCCTCGGCGGGAGTGACGATCTCGGTGGTGACCGCCTTCTTGGGCAGGTCGACGACCAGCGCCTGCTTGTGCTTGGTGTTGTACTCCGCCACACCCAGCTTGTGCCACGAGTCGACGCCGGCCTTGGCCTTGTCGAAGTTCAGCCAGCCCAGCTGCAGCTTGTCCCAGGCGGTCATGTCGCCGGGCAGGTCACCGATCTCGTTCTTGCCGGTGCCCAGCCAGGAGCCGGACGACATCAGCGTCCAGAAACCGGTGGAGTTCTCGCCGCCCGCGGTGTCGTAGTGGTCGGGCAGGCCGAGGTCGTGGCCGTACTCGTGGGCGTAGACGCCCAGTCCGCCGTTCTCCGGCTGGACGGTGTAGTCGCCGACCCAGATGCCGGTGTCGCCGATCTTCGCGCCGCCGAGCTTGTTGTTCTCTGGGCCGGTGGCGCCGGCGTCGGTGCCGAAGGCGTACCAGCGGTGCGCCCAGATCGCGTCGGTGCCCTGGGCGCCGCCGCCCGCGGACTCGTCCTCGCCCGCGTGCACGATCTGGAAGTGGTCGATGTAGCCGTCGGGCTCGTTGAAGTCGCCGTCGCCGTCGAAGTCGTAGCGGTCCCACTCGTCGAAGCGCGCGACGTCCGCCTTGATCTGGGCGTCGGTCCTCCCCGCTGCCTTCTGCTGGGAGACCCAGGCGTCCAGGCCGTCGCTGACGACGTTCCACACGCTGGAGCAGTTGGTCTGGCCGCAGGCGTTGTTGCCGTAACGGGCCTCGTTGTAGGGGACCTTGACCCAGTCGGAGACCTCGCCCTCGACCGAGTAGCGGCCCGAGGACTGCTTCTCGTAGTAGGTCTTGACCGAGTCGACGCCCTTGCCGGAACCGAAGTACAGGTCCTGGAAGTAGTCCCGGTCGTAGTCGGCCCGCCAGGCGGTGGAGTTGTCCTTCTTGCGGTCCGGCTTGGGTATCTGGTTGTGCAGCGGGCCGGCCGTGCCGCCGTAGCGCGGGTCGGTCTTGTCGCCGAACTCGACCAGGATCGTGAAGATCTTGTCGGTCTTCTCGCGGCCGAGCTCGACGTACTTGCTGTCGCCCTTCTTGCTCTTGAGCTGGACGACCTTCGAGCCCTCGCGGTTCTTGACCTTGGTCTCGCCGGAGATGACCTGCTCCAGGGCCTCCTGGCGCTGGGCCTCCTGGGTCTTGCTCAGAGGGCCTTCGAGGTCGTGCTCGTCGTGGTGACGGTCCGCCGGGTCGTGCCGGTCCACGGTGGTGGACCGGGGGGCGGAGGTGTCGTCGGCCACCGCGTAGGTAGAGGCGGTGGCTGTGGCCGCCGCGAGCGCCACACCGATGGCGGCCGCTCTGAACGTCCAGGGTCTAGTGGTCACTTGAGTTCCTCCCCCGCGTTCGTGCGCGCGGAAGGAAGGGGTCCCTGGTCAGGTGCGGTCCGCGCGCGCGTGATCAACGCGTGTAGTCAAGTGACGACATTTGACTAGAGGTTTAGAAGAAAAGACAGACCTTGACTTGGACAGGTCAAGTGCACTATGCGGAGGTGAGGTTCGTTTTACGGACAACCAAACGGTTGCCCCATCGGCGGGCGGGCGCGTGCATAGGTCCACTGGGTGGACGTCATGACTCCGTGCGCCCCCCGTGCACCGCCCTTGTTGATGAGGTCACGCTTACCGCTCGTTCCCGTCGGGCAGCCTGCCGGTTAGAGTCGCTTGGCGGAACGCCCGGAAGCCGGCGGAATGCCAGGCCGACGCCCCCGTGGACCCCCACTTTCGAGGACATGATGGCCATGCCCCGTCCGACTGCCGCACAGCTCGCCTACGGTTCGTGCACCGTGATCCTCTCCACGCTCGCCATGCTGCTGCTGTCACAGACGAGTTCGGGTCCGGGGATCGCGCTCATCGCCGTCGCGGCGCTCGCCCTCGGGCTCCTGGTCGCCATGACGGTGCCGCTGCCCGGCAGGCGCCCCGCCGCCGTGGAACAGCCCGCGCCCCGGGAGCCGGTGCGGGCCCCGGTCGCCGCCGCGTCCCAGGAAGCCGTGCGGGAGCGGGCGGCTTCCTGACCGCCGCCCTTTCGCTTCCTTCGCGGTAGTTGGGCAGAACCTGCCTCAATTGGTGCTGACCACGACCGTTTTGGCCGCCTTGTCGTGCAGGCCCTGCTTGTAGGGGCGGTCGAAGAAGCTCCAGCCGCCGGAGATCGCCGTCCAGACGCAGGCGCAGCAGAAGGCGAACGGGATCCACAGCACGGCCGCGCGCGCCAGGGCCGTCTGCACGGAGGGCGTGGCGCCGTTGTCCAGGTTGGCCACGCGCAGGTGCAGCAGTTTCTTGCCGAGCGTCTGGCCGGTCCTGGCGGTGAGGACGGTGTCGTAGGCGATGTAGAGGACGGCGGCGACCGCCGACTGCCAGAAGGACTTGCCGACCTCGATGCGGTCGCTGTCGACGTCGTACTCGTTGACGCCGAAGCCCCAGGTGAGCAGCCAGACGACGACACCCACCAGGATCATGTCGATGATGCGGGCGAGGGTGCGCTTGCCGCTGTCGGCGAGCGGGGGCATGCCGGCGAGCGGGTCGGAGGGGGCCGATCCTCCGCCGTAGGGGTCACCGCCGTAGGGACCACCGCCGTAGGGGCCACCACCGGGCGGGCCGCCGCCGGGTGCGCCTCCGCCGTACGGACCACCGCCGTACGGACCACCGCCGTACGGGCCTCCGCCGTACGGGCCGCCTCCGGGTGGGCCGGCGGGGCCGCCCGGGCCGCCTCCCGGGTACGGCGGTGGGTCGTTGCCGTACGGGGAGCCCGCGCCCTCGCCGGGCTGCTCGCCCGGGGGCCGCTTCCGGAACGGGTCGTCTTCCGGGGGCTGCTGACCGGAGCCGGGAGGCGGTTCACTGCTCATGGCCCGAGTCGACCGCGAACCCCCGGGCTCCGCATCCGGCAGACGGCCGTCCGGGGGAGCTCAGCCCGCCACGAAGGTGTGGGCCGCCTTGTCGTGCCAGCACTGCCGCCACGGCTTGTCGAAGAGGCACCAGGCGACGCCGACCACACCGACGACGAGGAGACCGGGCACGCTGTAGACCAGCCAGCGGCGCAGGGCCGCGCCGAACCCCGGCGTGTCGTGGCCCTCGATGTCCCGCACGTCCAGGCCCGTCAGCTTCTTGCCGAGGGTGCGTCCCCACTTGGCGGTGGGCAGCACCTCGGTGAGCACACCCGCGAGCAGCAGCACGGCCAGGATGACGCCGAGGTAGACCGAGGTGGTGCCGTCGAGCAGCCACACCGTGACGGTCTCTCCGGAGAGCCGGGCCGCCTCGATCTTCGCGTCGACGTGGTCGACGGCCTTGCTGCCGAGCGGGACAGCGGCAGTGGCGGTCAGGCCCAGGAGCACGACGGTGTCCACGAGACGGGCCGCCAGCCGCTTGCCGAGCCCCGCGGGCCGGGCCGAGGCCTGGCGCCGGGCGGCCGCCTGGAACACGTCATCTACGGGCGGCTTCCAGGGCGCGACGGGCTGCTCGTCTCCCCCGCCGGCGAGCCGGTGCACCTGCTGCGCCCAGGAGGACTGGCCGCCCCCGGGGCCGGGGCTGAGGGGGGCGGAGGAGGCGGCGGGGCCCGACGAGGAGCCGCCGGGCTGCGGGGGAACGACGGGGGCCGCCTGGGGACCGGACAGCGCCGTCGAACCGGCGGCGGAGGCCTGGGCGCTCAGGGGCCCGGCCGGAGCCTGCGCGGCGGCGGCCCGGGCGGCGGCGGCCTTGCCGGCCCCGAAGCCGGGGCGGTCCGCCCCGTCGGCCGGGGCGGGGCCACCCTGTGCGCTGAAGGCGGGCCCGGCCGGAGCCTGCGCGGGGCCGGCCGGACCGGAGGGACGGCCGAACGCCGAGCCACCGCCCGAGCCGCTGCCCGAGCCGACGGGACCGGCCGGGCCACCGAAGCCGGGCCCCGCGGCACCGCTGCCCGGCGCGGCCGCCGCGCCGCCGAAGCCGGCACCGGCCGGACTCCGGCCCGATCCCGACCCGGACCCGGAGCCCGACCCCGACCCCGGCGAAATGGCCGGTCCGCCGGGAGCACCGGAAGTACCGGGAGCACCGACACCGGCAGGACCCGCACCCGCGACACCCGTGCCCGAACCCGAACCCGAACCGAAGCCCGGCGCCCCGGCGTTCGCACCCGTGCCCGTGCCCCTGCCCGTCGCGCCGCCCTGTGGGGGTCGGCCGGCCGCGCCCTGGCCCGGCTGCGCGGCTCCAGGGGAGCCGCCCGAGCGGGGCGTCACCGCGCGGAACGTCATCGTGCCCTCGTCGGGTGCCTTGGGGGCCCCTCCCCCGGGCTTGCCCGACGGGCGGCGGAAGACGAACGTGCTGCCGGAGGCCGCCGCGTTGCCCTCCTGGCCGGCGGGCGGCACCGGCGCCGTGCCGTCGGTGCGCGGGGACTCGCCGGCCGGCCCGCGGTCGGCGTGCGCCAGCCGCGGGTCGGCCCCCTGCCGAGCCGCCCCCTGTGCCTCCTGTGCCTCCTGTGCCCCCTGTGGCGCGCCCCACGAGACACGGCGGTCCTGGTCACCGCCGAAGCCGGACTGGCGGGAGCGGTCCGCGCCCCACGCGGAGGCTGGTTCGGGACGGCTGCCGTGCTGGGCGTCGGCGGGAGCGGGCTCGTCGACCGGGTCCTCGTCGAAGAAGTGCGGGCCGGTCTCCTCGACCGAGGCGGCGGGTGCCGCCCCCGCACCGGGCGGTGGCGCGAGCGACTCGCCGTCCTGGGGCGCCGGACGGCTGGTGCCCGGCACCCAGGAGGCGCCGTTCCAGTACCGGACGTATCCAGGAATGGACGGGTCCGGGTAATAGCCTTCGCGGGGCCTGTCGTCACCGGGGGCCGGGGTTGGGGCGCTCATGTCCGTCGTCCCGTATCTGCTCGGGGGCCAAATGGGGGCCTCCACATCTATCAGACGAGCGCAAGCCCCACCGCCGCTCCCACGGGACCCACCCCTTTCGGGCGCCGATGTGCTACGCACGGCGCCGCCCCGCGGTGTACCCCGCCGAAAAAACTTCCGGGAACGCGCGTAATGCCGCCGCGCCCGGCCGCTCTCTCTCCCTGACCGGCCCGCACGGGCAGCCGTCAGGAGAAGGGAACACCGCCATGCAGACCGTGGTGGAGAGGGAACTGGAGCTGAACCTCGTCCTGTCGCCGGAGCGCAGGATCCCGGTGCCGGCCCGGCTCGGGTACGTCACCGACGATCCGTACGCCGTCCATGTCACCTTCCACGTCGACTCCGCGCACCCGGTGTACTGGACGTTCGCCCGGGACCTGCTGGTGGAGGGCGTGTTCCGGCCCTGCGGGCAGGGGGACGTGCGGGTGTGGCCGACGAAGACGGACGGGCGCAGCGTGGTGCTGATGGCGCTGAGCTCGCCCGACGGGGACGCCCTGCTGGAGGCCCCGGCGGCGCAGGTGTCGGCCTGGCTGGAGCGCACGCTGCGGGTGGTGCCGCCGGGGACGGAGGGCGAACAGCTGGGCCTGGACGACGCGTTGGACCAGTTGCTCGCCCAGTGACGGCGGCGGCGTCAGAACAGTTTGCCCGGGTTGAGGATGTTCAGCGGGTCGAAGGCCTGCTTCACGGCCCGCTGCATCTCCATCCCGACGGGCCCGATCTCGCGCGCCAGCCACTCCTTCTTCAGCACGCCGACGCCGTGTTCGCCGGTGATGGTGCCGCCGAGTTCCAGGCCGAGGGCCATGATCTCGTCGAAGGACTCGCGGGCACGGCGGGACTCGTCCGGGTCGGCCGGGTCGAAGCAGACCGTCGGGTGGGTGTTGCCGTCGCCGGCGTGGGCGACGACGCCGATGGTGAGCCGGTGCTTCCCGGCGATCCGGTCGACGCCGTCGAGCATCTCGGCGAGCCGGGAGCGCGGTACGCACACGTCGTCGATCATCGTGACGCCCTTGACCGCCTCCAGGGCGGTGAGCGACAACCTGCGGGCCTGCAGGAGCAGTTCGGACTCGGCGGCGTCGTCGGCGGGGACGACCTGGGTGGCGCCGGCGGCCTCGCACAGCGCGCCGACGGCGGCGAGGTCGGCGGCCGGGGCGGTGGTGTCGAAGGCGGCCAGGAGCAGGGCCTCGGTGGTCTCGGGCAGGCCCATCTGCGCCAGGTCGTTGACGGCCTTGACCGTCGTACGGTCCATGAGTTCGAGGAGTGACGGGACGTGGCCGCCCTCCATGATGCGGCACACGGCGTCGCAGGCGGCGGCCGCGGAGGTGAACTCGGCGGCCAGGACGAGCTGCTGGGGCGGCTTGGGCCGCAGCCCGAGCACGGCCCGGACCACGATGCCGAGCGAGCCCTCGGAGCCGACGAACAGCCGGGTCAGGTCGTAGCCGGCGACGCCCTTGGCGGTGCGGCGGCCGGTGGACATCAGCCGCCCGTCGGCGAGCACCACGTCCAGGCCGAGGACGTACTCGGCGGTGACGCCGTACTTGACGCAGCACAGGCCGCCGGAGGCGGTGCCGATGTTGCCGCCGATGGTGCACATCTCCCAGCTGGAGGGGTCCGGCGGGTAGTACAGGCCGTGTTCGCCGACGGCTCTCGACAGGGCGGCGTTGATCACGCCGGGCTCGACGACGGCGATGCGGTCGACCGGATTGATCTCCAGGATCCGGTCCATCTTCGTCAGGGAGAGCACGATGCAGCCGTCACAGGCGTTGGCCGCGCCGGACAGGCCGGTGCGGGCGCCCTGCGGGACGACCGGGACGCGCAGCGCGCTGGCGGTGCGCATCACATGCTGGACCTGCTCGGTCGTGCGGGGCAGGACGACGACGGCGGGGGTGCCGGCCGGGCAGAAGCCGGCCATGTCGTGGGCGTAGGAGGCCGTGATGTCGGGATCGGTGAGCACCGTCTCGGCGGGGAGGCCGCCGAGCAGCAGGTCGACGAGGTTGCCGGTCCTGTCGTCGCGGGGCGCTTCGATACGGCTCATGATCACAGGTTCGCATCCGGGGCCACCGGTGTGAACCCCGGCGGCGCCGGCTTGGCCTGTCCGGGGCGTGCGGGTGTCCGGTGACTCCCGCACGCCCGGCATCGTCGTGCCGTCGGGCTACAGGTTGCCGCGGCGGGCCTGCTCGCGCTCGATCGCCTCGAACAGGGCCTTGAAGTTGCCCTTGCCGAAGCCCATGGAGCCGTGGCGTTCGATGATCTCGAAGAAGACCGTCGGGCGGTCCTGGACCGGCTTGGTGAAGATCTGCAGCAGGTAGCCGTCCTCGTCGCGGTCGGCCAGGATCTTCAGCTCGCGCAGGGTGTCGATCGGCACGCGCGTCTCGCCGACCCACTCGCCGAGCGTGTCGTAGTAGGAGTCGGGCGTGTTGAGGAACTCCACGCCGGCCGCGCGCATCGTGCGGACCGTCTGCACGATGTCGTTGGTGTTGAGGGCGATGTGCTGCACGCCCGCGCCGCCGTAGAACTCCAGGTACTCGTCGATCTGGGACTTCTTCTTGGCGACGGCCGGCTCATTGATCGGGAACTTGACCTTGAGCGTGCCGTCGGCGACGACCTTGGACATCAGGGCGCTGTACTCGGTGGCGATGTCGTCGCCCACGAACTCCTTCATGTTCGTGAAGCCCATGACCTTGTTGTAGAAGCCGACCCACTCGTTCATGCGGCCGAGCTCGACGTTGCCGACGCAGTGGTCGATCGCCTGGAAGGTGCGCTGCGCGGGCGGCTCGACGATCGGCTGGGCCGCGACGTAGCCGGGCAGGTAGGGGCCGTCGTAGCCGGAGCGCTCGACGAGGGTGTGGCGGGTCTCGCCGTAGGTGGCGATCGCGGCCAGGACGACTGTGCCGTGCTCGTCCTTCAGCTCGTACGGCTCGGCGACCGAGCGGGCGCCGTGCTCCAGGGCGTAGGTGTACGCGGCGCGCGCGTCCGGGACCTCGATGGCGAGGTCGACCACGCCGTCACCGTGCTCGGCGACGTGCCGGGCGAGGAAGTGGCCCCAGTCGGTGGCGGGCTTGATGACCGAGGTGAGGACGAAGCGGGCGGAGCCGTTCTCCAGGACGTAGCTCGCGGTCTCGCGGCTGCCGTTCTCCGGTCCGGAGTAGGCGACCAGCTTCATGCCGAAGGCGGTGGAGTAGTAGTGCGCGGCCTGCTTGGCGTTGCCCACGGCGAAGACGACCGCGTCCATTCCCTTGACCGGGAAGGGGTCGGCCTGCCGTGCGGTGTCGGGAGTGTGGTGTGTGGTCTGCGTCATAGCCGCAGGGTCTCCCCGCCTCGCAAGGTGCGCAATAGTTTGCGTTTCTGCTGGGCAATCTGTTCAGCAATACGGCCGAAGGACCGGCCTTTCTGTACAGGATGACCACTTCGGGAGGCTGCTGTGGCGATCGATCAGCTGGACGGCCGGGTCATCCTGCTCCTCGCCCGTGAGCCGCGGATCGGGGTGCTGGAGATGTCCCGGCGGCTGGGCGTGGCCCGGGGCACGGTGCAGGCCCGGCTGGACCGGCTTCAGTCGAACGGAGTCATCCGCGGATTCGGCCCCGAGGTGGATCCGGCCGCGCTCGGCTATCCGGTCACGGCGTTCGCCACGCTGCAGATCCGGCAGGGGCAAGGAGCCGACGTACGGGCCCACTTGGCGGGTGTGCCGGAGGTGCTGGAGCTGCACACCACGACCGGCACGGGAGACATGCTGTGCCGGCTGGTGGCGCGGTCCAACGCCGATCTCCAGCGTGTGATCGACCGGGTCGTCGGTTTTGATGGCATCGTCCGGGCCTCCACGGCGATCGTCATGGAGAACCCGGTTCCGCTGCGGATCATCCCGCTCGTGGAGCAGGCCGCGGAGGAGACCTGACGTCATGGGGTGAGCGCGTGTGAACTTCTGGGAGTACCTGGCAGGCCGGCACCAGCAACTGCTCACCGACGCCTACCAGCACGCCGGCGCCGTCTTCCAGTGCATGGTCGTCGCGACCCTGCTCGGGGTGCTGATCGGTGTCGCCACCTACCGCAGCGAGTGGGCCGGGAACCTCGCGACCACGACCACCGCCACCGTCCTGACCGTGCCCGCGCTCGCCCTGATCGGCCTGCTCGTCCCGGTCGTGGGTCTGGGGGTGGCGCCCACGGTGATCGCGCTGACGCTGTACGGGCTGCTGCCGGTGGTCCGCAACACCGTCGTCGGGCTGCGCGGGGTCGACCCGGCGCTGGTGGACGCGGCCACGGGCATCGGGATGTCCCGCCGGGCCCGGCTGCTGCGGGTCGAGCTGCCGCTGGCCTGGCCACCGATCCTGACCGGCATCCGGGTCTCCACGCAGATGCTGATGGGCATCGCCGCGATCGCCGCGTACGCCTCCGGGCCGGGCCTGGGCAACGTCATCTTCCGCGGACTCGCCTCGCTGGGCAGCGCCAACGCGCTCAACCAGGTCCTCGCGGGCACGCTCGGCATCATCGTCCTCGCGCTGCTGTTCGACGCCGGGTACGTCCTGATCGGGCGGCTGACCATTCCCAGGGGGATCCGTGGCTGAGACCGGCGGCCACGGTGCCTCCATCGAGCTGGAGGACCTGAGCAAGCGGTTCCCCGGCAGCGCGCAGCCGGCCGTGGACAACGTGACCATGGAGATCAAGGCGGGCGAGGTCGTCGTCCTGGTCGGCCCCTCGGGCTGCGGGAAGTCGACCACGCTGCGGATGATCAACCGGCTGATCGAGCCGTCCGGCGGCCGGATCCGCATGGGCGGCGAGGACGTCACCGACATCGACCCGGTCGGGCTGCGCCGCAAGGTCGGCTACGCGATCCAGTCCGCCGGCCTGTTCCCGCACATGACGGTCGCCCAGAACATCGGCCTGGTCCCGAAGATGATCGGCTGGCCCAAGGCCCGGATCCGGGAGCGGACCGAGGAACTGCTCGACCTGGTCGGGCTGGATCCCGGCGAGTTCCACGGCCGCTATCCGCGCCAGCTCTCCGGCGGCCAGCAGCAGCGCGTGGGGGTGGCCCGGGCGCTCGCGGCCGATCCGCCGGTGCTGCTGATGGACGAGCCGTTCGGGGCGGTGGACCCGATCACCCGGGACCATCTCCAGGACGAGCTGATCCGGCTGCAGCACGAGCTGCGCAAGACGATCGTGTTCGTCACCCACGACTTCGACGAGGCGATCAAGCTGGGCGACCGCATCGCCGTACTGCGCGAGCGCTCGCACATCGCCCAGTTCGACACGCCCGAGGCGATCCTGACCAACCCGGCGGACGACTTCGTCTCCGGCTTCGTGGGCGCCGGGGCGGCGCTGAAGCGGCTGAACCTGACCCGGGTGCGGGACGTGGAGATCACCGACTACCCGACCGTCACGGTCGACGACCCGCTGCAGCAGATCTTCAACCGGCTGCGGGCCGGCGGCACCAACGAGGTCCTGATGCTCGACCGGCGGGGCCGCCCCTACAAGTGGCTGCGGCGCGGCGACCTGATGCGCGCCAGGGGCTCCCTGGCCCGCGCCGGGCAGCTGGTGCACGACACGGTGACCCGGGACGCGACCCTGCGCGACGCGCTGGAGGCGGTGCTCACCGACAACGCGGGGCGCGTGGCGGTGACCGGGCGGCGCGGCGAGTACACGGGCGTCGTCGACATGGAGACGCTCATGAACTCGGTGCACGAGATGCTGGAGGCCGACCGGCTCGACGCGATGGAGCACCAGCACGAACTGGAGACGCTGCGGGCCGCGCAGACCCAGGCGGAGCAGGAGGGGGCCGGGGGCGCGCCGGGCGTGGGCCGGGGAGGGCAGCGGTGAGGGCCACGGCGGCCGAGGAAACCTCCGGGCCTCGCGGACCGGAGGCCTCGGAGCCCGCCGCGGGACCGCCCCCACCCGAGCGCCGGCCCGCCCGGGTGGGCTGGCGGAAGCTGACCTTCCTGCCCGTCGGCCTGATCGCCGTGTGCCTCGCCACCTGGCTCTGGTTCGAGCAGGCCGACCTGGACGCGCTCACCCGGAACGCCCTGGCGGGCGGCCAGGTGTCCAAGGCGCTGTGGCAGCACATCCAGCTGACCGCGATCTCCACGTTCTTCGTGCTGGTCATCGCGATCCCGCTGGGCATCCTGCTGACCCGCGGGGCGTTCCGCAGGGCCACGCCGGTGGTGATGGCCCTCGCCAACACGGGCCAGGCGACCCCGGCGATCGGCCTGCTCGCCCTGCTGGTGATCTGGCTGGGCATCGGCCGCCGGGCCGCCCTGATCGGCATGATCCTGTACGCGGTCCTGCCGGTGCTGTCCAACACGATCGCGGGGCTGAAGGCGAACGACCCGACCCTGCTGGAGGCGGGCCGCGGCATCGGCATGTCCCCGATGGGCGTGCTGACCCGGGTCGAACTCCCCCTGGCCGTCCCGCTGATCCTGGCGGGCGTGCGCACGGCCCTCGTCCTCAACGTCGGTACGGCGACCCTGGCGGTGTTCGGCGGGGGCGGCGGGCTGGGCGTGCTGATCACGACCGGGATCACCAACCAGCGCATGCCGGTGCTGGTGCTGGGGTCGGTCCTCACGGTCGTCCTGGCGCTGCTGGTGGACTGGCTGGCCTCGCTCGCCGAACTGCTGCTGCGGCCGCGGGGGTTGCGGCCATGAGGGGCCGGCTGGGGTCGGCCCTGCTGCTGGTGGCGGTCTCCGGGTGCGGCCTGACCAGCGGCTCCCCCATGGCCGACGACGTCCGGCCCGGGTCGATCGGGCGGGGCGAGCCGCTGAAGGGCGCGAGCCTGACGGTGACGTCCAAGTCGTTCACCGAGGGCCTGATCCTGGGCGCGATCATGGGCATCGCCCTGGAGGCGGCCGGGGCGGAGGTCCTCGACCGCACGGGCATCCAGGGCTCCATCGGCAGCCGCGAGGCGGTGCGCAAGGGCGACGCGGACGCCGGGTACGAGTACACGGGCACGGCCTGGATCACCTACCTCGGGCACAGCGAGCCGATCGCGGATCCGCGGCGGCAGTGGGAGGCGGTGCGGAAGGAGGACGCGGCGAACGGGCTGGCCTGGCTGCGGCCGTCGTCCCTCGACAACACCTACGCGCTGGCGATGAACCAGCGGAACGCGAAGAAGTACGGCACGAAGACCATGTCGGACGTGGCGAGGCTGGCGAAGTCGGACCCGGGCGCCGTGCGGCTGTGCGTGGAGGTCGAGTTCGCGAACCGGGCGGACGGGCTGCCGGGCATGCAGCGGCGGTACGGGATGGACCTGCCGGCGCGGAACGTCACGCAGATGGACACCGGGATCATCTACACGCAGACGCAGAAGGGCAGTTGTCCGTACGGCGAGGTGTTCACGACGGACGGGCGGATCAAGTCGATGAACCTGGTCGTGATGGAGGACGACCGGAAGTTCTTCCCCAACTACAACGCCGCGCCGATGGTCAACGCCAAGACGCTGAGGGAGTGGCCGGCGATCGCGGACGTGCTGGATCCGGTGACGGCCCGGCTGGACAACGCGGTGGCGCGGGAGCTGAACGCGAAGGTGGACGTGGAGGGGGAGGACCCGCACGAGGTGGCACTGGACTGGATGGTGGCGGAGGGGTTCGTCCGGGAGGAGTAGGGAGTTGCAAAGAAACCCTTGCAACGATTCCTTTGCAAGGATACCTTTGCATGGTGACGGAATCCCGGAAACCAGAAGTACGGCAGCTCGACGCCCGGTCCCTGCGGGGACTGGCTCATCCGCTGCGGATGCAGCTGCTGATCGCGTTGCGACGCGGCGGACCGGCCACCGCCTCGCAACTGGCCGAGAAACTGGGCGAGTCGAGCGGCGCAACCAGCTACCACTTGCGGCAGCTCGCCGCGCACGGGTTCGTCGCTGACGATCCCGAGCGCGGCAAGGGGCGCGAGCGCTGGTGGAAGGCGGTGGACCAAGGCGTCCAGCTCGACGAGACCTTGATCAAGGACCCGGATCCGGCCGTGCGCGGAGCCGTCGCCCTGTTCCGCTACGAACTGGCGAACGTGCACACCCGAGAGGTGGCGACCTGGCTCGGCACCACGAACGACTGGGCCGAGGAATGGGACGGCGCCACCGATCTGAGCGACTTCACCCTACGGCTCACTCCTGAACTCGCCCGTGAGCTGATCGGCAGGATGCACGAGCTCGTGCAGAGCTACCGCCCGCTCGCCGAGGGCACCCCGGACGCCGAAACAGTGCGCGTCCACACGCACGTCTTCCCCACCCGGACGAAGCTGTGAGAGGCCACCACCCATGCACCCCGACATCCACCTCGCCCTGCACCACGCCCGCGCCGCCGACCTCCGTGCCGAGGCCGGTCTCCGGCCGGCGCGCCGCAGCGACCTGCGGACGCGTCTGGGCTGGACCCTCGTCGAGGTCGGGCTGAAGCTCGCCACCCGGCCCCGGCAGGCCGCCGCCGCCGTCTAGCAGCTCGGCACGGCCCCCTTGCCCGTCTGCAGGGCCAGCAGGGAATTGACCGTGCCCTTCAGCGTCGTGACCGGGATCAGCCGCAGGCCCTTCGGCAGTTCGGCGCGCGCGTCGGCGCACTCCGCCTTCGGCACCAGGAACACCGTCGCGCCGTCCCGCCTCGCGGCCTGCGTCTTGAGGGCGACGCCCCCGACCGCGCCGACCGTGCCGTCCGCCTCGATCGTGCCGGTACCGGCGATGACGCGGCCGCCCGTGAGATCGCCGCCCGTGCCGTCGCCGTCGAGCTTGTCGACGATCCCGAGGGAGAAGAGCAGCCCCGCGCTGGGCCCGCCCACGTCGGCGAGTCTCAGGCTGACCTTGACGTCATCGGCGTCGAGGCCGAGGTATCCGAGCGCGGCCTGGGTCGCCGCGTCCTGGGACTGCTTCATCTGCTTCTCGTTGTGCCGCTCGATCTCCTTGACCGTGTCCCCGCGCGGGTAGAGGGCGTCGCGCGGCATGACGGCCTCGTCGGTGCGGAACCAGCTGTCGAGGACGTCGGGGAGGGAGACGCGGGTGTCCGGCGAGGTCGCGACGATGGTGGTCATCCGCAGCTCGCCCCGGGTCTCGCGGGTCGGCGCGCCGGCGATGGTGATCACCGGCTCGCCCTTGTGCTCGCCGAGCACGTTCGCCGTCTCACCCGGCTGCGCCACCGAGAACGGCAGCGGCGCGAACACGGCCGTGGCGATCAGGGCCACGGCGGGCAGGGCGCAGACGGCGAGGGCCTGGGGGCGCGTGAGGCGAGAGAACACGGGATCAATCTAACGCGGGGGCGCCGGACCACCGGGGCCAGGTCACCGGGCCCCTGTCAACGGGCCCTTGTCACCGGGCCCCTGTCCCGAACGCGGGTCGGCGTCCTCGCAGGCGCGCGGTCCGGGCGGCCATCCCGGCCACGTCGGACGCCCCGGACTCCTCGGACTCCCCGGCGCCCCGGCCGGTGTCAGCGCAGTGCTTCCGCCACCTCGCGGGCCGCCTCGACGACCCGCTCTCCGACCCGTTCCGGTACGACGTCGGCCAGCATCACCACAC
The DNA here is from genome assembly GCF_044540565.1 of Streptomyces sp. NPDC085931. NCBI lineage: Bacteria > Bacillati > Actinomycetota > Actinomycetes > Kitasatosporales > Streptomycetaceae > Streptomyces > Streptomyces sp. NPDC085931. Next base: position 117,999 of record NZ_JBITSK010000011.1, on the reverse strand, counting down.
CCACGCTGCCCTCGACCCCCGTGACGCCCAGCAGCGGGGCCGCCGCCCCGCACGCGCCCGCCTCCAGCTCACCGTGGGTGAGGGTGTAGCCCGGGTCCGCGCGCGGGTGCTGCCGGGCCGCGAGGATGGCCTTGCCGGCGGCGCCCCGGTCCAGCGGATGCCGGAACCCGGCCCGGTAGGCGACGTGGTAGTCCGTCCAGGTCGGCTCCACCACGGCCACGGCGAGGGCGTCCGCCCCGTCGACCAGGGTCAGGTGCGCCGTCGCGCCGATGTCCTCGGCCAGCGACCGCAGGGCCGGCATCGCGGCTTCCCGCACCAGCGGATGGACCTGCCGTCCCAAGCCCAGCACACCGAGCCCGACCCGGGCACGTCCGCCCAGGTCACGGCGTATCAGTGCGTGCTGCTCCAGGGTGGCGAGCAACCGGTACACCACGGTCCGGTTCACGCCCAGCCGGACGGACAGCTCGGTCACGGTCAGCCCGTGGTCCGTCTCGGCGAGCAGCTTGAGGACCCGCAGTCCCCGGTCGAGCGTCTGGGAGGTCTCCGCGGTCACGACGCCCACTCCTTAGTGGTGAGGTCGGCGGCCCCTCTGGTCGGCGGATGCGTCGCCGAGTCCCGTCGGCGACGCGCTCCTAAGGCCGCCGATCGGCCGGCGGCCCGGCCTGTCCGGGCCGCGTCGCTTCACGGCTGCGCTCCGCGGCGGCGCTGCCACGGGGCGTGTGCGTAGCGGGACAGTAGCGAAGGGGGTTCGCTGAGCGGAAGGCTCCGTCCAGAATCCGGGCACGGCCCGCGGCGTACTGCTTCACTTTGGGACGGTATGCGCGCCCCCCAGGTTGTGGAGCCCTGCCCGGGGCGTCACTTCATGCGGGTGGCCCACTCCTGCACCTTGGCGATGCGCTGCCGCAGCTGCCCGGCCGTCGCCTCGGCCGCCGGCGGTCCCCCGCAGACGCGCCGCAGCTCGGTGTGGATCACGCCGTGCGGCTTGCCGCTCTGGTGGACGTACGCGCCGACCATGGTGTTGAGCTGCCGGCGCAGCTCCATCATCTCCTTGTGGGAGACCACCGGCCGCCGCTCGGCGGGCAGTTCGAGCAGGTCGGCCTCCTCGTCCGGCTTCTTGCGGCTGTGCGCGATCTGCCTCGCCTGCCGCTTCTGCAGCAGCAGTTGCACCTGGTCGGGCTCCAGCAGTCCCGGGATGCCGAGGTAGTCCTGCTCCTCCTCGCTGCCGGGGTGGGCCTGCATGCCGAACTCGGCGCCGTTGTACATGACCCGGTCGAAGACGGCGTCGGACTCCAGCGCCTCGAAGGGCAGCATGTCCTGCTCGCCGGTGTCCTCGTCCTGCTCCCGGTTCGCCTCCTCCATCTCCTTCTCGGACTCGGCGTAGGGGTCCTCCTCGCCCTCCTTCTTGGGCTTGTCGAGGACGTGGTCGCGCTCGCGCTCCATCTCGTTGGCGAAGGAGAGCAGGTCGGGCACGGTCGGCAGGAACACGGACGCCGTCTCGCCGCGCCGCCGGGACCGTACGAAACGGCCGACGGCCTGCGCGAAGAACAGCGGCGTGGAGATGGTGGTGGCGTACACGCCGACCGCGAGCCGGGGCACGTCGACGCCCTCGGACACCATCCGCACCGCGACCATCCACCGGTCGGTGTTGTTGCTGAACTCGTCGATCCGCTCGGAGGCGCCGGAGTCGTCGGACAGCACCAGGGTCGCCTTGCTGCCGGTGATGTCCCGGATGAGCTTGGCGTAGGCGCGGGCCGAGTCCTGGTCGGAGGCGATGACGAGCGCGCCGGCGTCCGGGATGGACTTCCTGACCTCGGTGAGCCGCTGGTCGGCGGCGCGCAGCACGGCCGGCATCCACTCCCCGCGCGGATCGAGCGCGGTCCGCCAGGCCTGGCTGATGGCGTCCTTGGTCATGGGCTCGCCCAGCCGGGCTTCGATCTCGTCGCCGGCCTTGGTGCGCCAGCGCATGTTGCCGCTGTAGGAGAGGAAGATGACCGGCCGGACGACGTTGTCGGCGAGGGCGTTGCCGTAGCCGTAGGTGTAGTCGGCCGCGGAGCGCCGGATGCCGTCGTCGCCCTCCTCGTACGTGACGAAGGGGATGGGGTTGGTGTCGGACCGGAAGGGCGTACCGGTCAGCGCCAGCCGCCGCGTCGCCGGCTCGAACGCCTCCAGGCAGGCCTCGCCCCAGGACTTGCTGTCACCGGCGTGGTGGATCTCGTCGAGGATGACGAGGGTCTTGCGCTGCTCCACGCGGTTGCGGTGCAGCATGGGCCGCACGCCGACACCGGCGTAGGTCACGGCGACCCCGTGGTACTCCCGGCCGAGCGGCCCCGCGCTGTACTCCGGGTCGAGCTTGATCCCTATCCGCGCGGCGGCCTCGGCCCACTGCTTCTTCAGGTGCTCGGTCGGGGCGACGACGGTGACCTGCTGCACGACGTGGTGGTGCAGCAGCCACGAGGCCAGTGTCAGGGCGAAGGTCGTCTTGCCGGCGCCGGGGGTGGCGACCGCCAGGAAGTCGCGCGGCTGCTCCTGGATGTACTTCTCCATCGCGCCCTGCTGCCAGGCGCGCAGCTTGCTGGCGGTGCCCCACGGGGCGCGGCCGGGGAACGCCGGGGAGAGGTGGTGCGAGGCAGTGCTGGTGCCGGCGGTGGTAGTCACGGTCTCCGTTGGGGGTCGGGCGGCTCGTGCGAGGAGCCTGACGGCTCGGCTACGTATGACAACCGGGCCACCCTACCGGCGCGCCCGGCCGGCCGACGCGCGGACCGGGCCGGGTCACGCGCGGGTGGGACCGACGTCACAGCTCCCTGCGAGGGGGTGCAGCAGGGCGGTGGCCTGCTCGTGCAGGTCGCCGAGGGCGGACATCTCCGAGGCCACGGCCGGGGGCGAACGGAAGGCGACCGCTTCACGGCCGGTACTCCTTGACGACCGGCACTCCCCTACGGCCGGTGCTCCTTCACGGCCGGCGCTCCTTCACGGCTGGTGCTCCCGCAGCCGGGTCGACACCCAGACGCCCAGCAGGGCCACCGCCGCCATCGGCAGGAACACCGCGGCGAAGGCGGCGGGGTGGGAGCCGAAGGTGTCGGTGGCGGTGTGGGCGACCGTGCCGCCGCCCAGGGCCGCGAAGGCGGCGCCGCCGGCGGACAGGAGGACGACGTTGGACAGGCCGTCGGAGATCTGCAGCGCGGCGGAGTTGCTGCCGGCCTCCTCCGGGGCGGACAGCTTCAGCAGGAGCACGCTCGTGGAGGAGATGACCAGCCCCATGCCGAAACAGCCGACGCCCCAGGCGACGGCCAGGGTCCAGACGGGCACCGGGTCGGCCAGCACGCTCGGCGCCGTGGCGATGGCCGCGGCGACCAGGAGCATGCCGACGGTCGTCAGCCGCTCCCGGTACGGTTCGAGCCGCGGCCGCGACTGCACCCAGGACCCCAGCGCCCACGTCCCACCGCCCGCGGCGAGCGAGAACCCGGCCAGGGTCGGGCTGAGCCCGCGCTGGGTGACCAGCATCAGCGGCACGAAGGACTCCGCGGCGATGAACGATCCCGCCGCGACGCCGCGCAGCAGCACGACCGACGGCAGCCCCCGGGCGGCCCGGTAGGTGCCGCGGGGCAGCAGACCGAGCACGGCGGGCACGAGCAGGGCCACACCGAGCACCCCCGGCAGGAGCGAGAGGGGACGCAGGTCCTGCGCGGCGTACTGGAGGAGCCCGGCGCCCAGGGAGATGGCCAGGGCGAGCCGGATGCGGCGACGGTCGAAGGAGACCCTGGGCCCGCCGGCCGCGCCAGCCTTCTCCGCCGCCCCGGCCGGTCCTTCCACCGCCCCGGACGGTCCCTCCGCCGCCCCGGCCGCGTCCGGACCGCCCGCCGGACCGGACGCGCGGCGCCGGATCTGCGGCAGGGCGAAGGCGAGCGGGAGCAGGACCAGGACGGGGATGCCCACGAACACCCAGCGCCATCCGAGCCGCTCGGTCACCGTGCCGGCGGCGAGCGGGCCGACGATCGACGGCACGATCCAGGCCGCCGCGAAGGCCGCCATGATCGCCGGGCGCAGCCGTTCCGGGTAGGCCCGCCCGACCACCACGTACAGCGCGACGATCACCATCCCGCCGCCGAGCCCCTGCACGGCCCGTCCCAGGATGAACACCCACATCGCCCCGGCGGTCCCCGACAGCAGCAGCCCGGCGCCGAAGGAGGCGATGCCCGTGGTCAGCGGCGCGAGGGGGCCGTGCCGGTCCGACCACTGCCCGGCGAGCACCATCCCGAACAGGCTGGTCGTGAAGTACCCGGAGAAGGCGAACGCGTACAGCGAGATCCCGTCCAGCTCACGGGCCGCGACGGGCATCGCCGTGCCGACGGCGGTCGCCTCGAAGGCGATGAGCAGCACGACGGAGACGATGCCGACGCTCAGTGCCCGGTACCCCTGCCCGAGGACGCCCTCTCTCTCCTCCGCGAGGGGGGTCGGTGCATCCACGACATCGGCGTCACGCGGCTTGGAGTCAGGCATGCCCGCCAGCGTAAGGTCCACGCGGCACTGTGACCCCTGTCGCAAGACGGTCCCCGCCTGAGACCTTGGTCGTACGCCCTTCATGAACGCCGTGTGGCAGTCACGTTGCACCGCACCGGATGCCCTTGAGCCCGCCACCGGGCCGGCCGTACGGTCACTGCACCGAGTTCGAGCCCAGGCCCGAACAAGGCCGTGTGCCCGAGTGGTTCAGGGGCTCGCCTGCAAAGCGAGTTACGTGGGTTCGAATCCCGCCACGGCCTCCAGCTCTTCGACGTGATCGAAGCCGTCACCCTGCTGCGTGGCGCAGCCCCCTACGCCCCGGCCGACGCGGCCGATCTGGCGGCCCGCTCGATCTTCGCGCAGTGGACGGCGCGGGCTTCCTCATCGATCTGCGTCTCGTGCTCGGGGCGCATCCCGGTTCGGCCGTCGACGCCTTCGCGCAGGATGTCGGCATGCCCGGCATGCCGGTTGGTCTCGCCGAGGACGTGGACCAGGACGGCGAACAGGTTCGTGCCGGAATGAGGATCCGGCCACCAGGGCACGTGGCCGGGGGCATCGAGGGAGAGCTCGTCGATCGTCGTGTCCGCGTGTTCCCACGCGCGCCGGTAGAACTTGATGATCTGATCGCGGGTCTCGCCCTCAGCCGCCCACAGATCGCTGCCGTCGTGGTCCTGCCACCGGGGCAGCGGCAGCGGGAAAGGGCGGTCGAAGACCTCGCCGAAGTACCTGGCCTCGACGCAGGCCACGTGCTTGACCAGGCCGAGAAGGTTGCTCCCGGTCACCGTCAACGGCCGTCGGGCGTCGTATTCGGACAAGCCGTCGAGCTTCCAGAGCAGCACCTCGCGGTCCCGGCGCAGTCTCCCGTGGAGGTTGGCCTTCGCGAATTCATCGATCATGCGGCATGAGCCTGCCATGGGCCGTCACCACAAGCCGGGGAACTTCCTTCGGATCGACCCGCCGGCAGAAGGCGACTGAGGTCGAGGAGCCGGCGCGGAGGGCCGGACGCGAAACGGTGGACCGGTGCACAACCCCGAGTGCCTCTCAGGTGTCCAGGACATGACCGGTAGCCGACGCTCCGGTCCGTCATGTCCACCGTTTCGACGAGGAGAACCCCGTGCACCTGCGCCCCCCGGCAGCCGTCCTGGCCGCTGCCGTGATCGCCGTCGCCGGACCCGCCGCAGCCGCTCCCGCGGCGTACGCCGAGGAGGGCGGGCCGGACCTGGTCGTGTCGACGCTTCCGGCCGCGTCCCTGAAGCCGGGCGAGGTGTACGACCGGTCCGTCACGCTCACCAACAAGGGCACGGAGGCCGTGGACGGCGTGACCTTCCGGGTGCGTCTGACGCGCGGGCTCGACTTCCCCGAGCAGGTGAAGGGCTGCACCTACTCCACCGTGCGGGACCAGGTCAGGCAGGCCCTGTGCGAACTCGACACGGTCGTCGAGCCGGGCGCCTCCGTCACCACGCCCGTCCGGTTCAAGGCGCTCGGCAAGGCGCTGATGGAGGCCGTCGAGTACGGCACCGGCGCGAGCGGCGACGCGCCCGGTGAGGGCTACGACGACAGCCACCGGCGGATGACCCTGACCGCGGACAACACCGCCGACCTCGTCGCGGTCGGCGAGGACACGGAGGCCCTGGCCGGCGAGCAGCAGTCCGTCACGGCGACCCTGCGCAACGACGGCCCGGGCTGGGTGCAGAACCAGGACAGCGACGACCTCCCCGGCCTGCTGGTGCAGATACCGCCGGGGACCACCGCCGTGCAGGTGCCCGAGGACTGCGCGCCGTTCGGGATCGACGGCCCGAGCGGACCGCAGGGGACCCCGGGCAAGCCGAAGTACGTGTGCTGGCCCGGGGACGGGACGCTCGACGTCGGCCAGTCCCTGTCCTACACGTTCCTGCTGGACATCAAGGAGTCCGCGCAGGACACCGAGGGCAAGGTCACCGCGTCCTCCGTCTACGGCATCGCGCCCGCGTACGACAAGAACCGCGCCAACAACACCGCCCTGATCCGCATCGACCTGCCGAGCGACTACGAGCCCGCGCCGAGCCCGTCGGACGGCGCCGACGGTGGCGGCAACGGCGGCGGCGACAACGGAGGCAACGGCGGCAACGAGCCGGAGGGTCAGGCCGCCGGCGGCACCGGCGGCACAACCTCCCCCTCGGCCACGACCGGCACCTCCGGCGGATCCGGCGGCACGACGGCCGGCGGCTCCACCGGTGGCAACCTCGCCGCCACCGGCTCCGACGGCACCCCGCTGCTCGCCGGTGCGGCGGCGGCCGCCGCGGTGATCGGCGGCGGTCTGGTGTTCGCCGTGCGCCGCCGCAACGCCTCCCGGTCCGCCTGACGGCCGGCCGCTCAGCGCACTCCGCCCGCCTCGTCCTGGAACACGGTCGTCCCGTAGTGCCGGGACGAGGCCGGCGTCATGCTCCCGCGGTATCGACCGCCGACAGGACCTGGAGCATCGTCATGGCCAGCTGGTCGTAGGCGTCGGTCGTCAGCGCGTGGCCGGACTGCTCGTCGATCGCCCGCTCGCGGTGCAGGAGCCAGAGCGTGCAGGCGAGGGTCGAAACGTCCGTGTTGAGGGGGTGGAGCGTCGCTTCGGGTTCGCTCCAGTCGAGGACCGCGCCCGTGGCGCCGTCGACGACCAGGCTGTGGTCCTCGGTCAGGTGGCCGAGGCGTATCAGCCGGCCGGCGCCCGCGGGGAGGCGCGCCGGGGTGCCCGCGTCGGCGTGGAACTCGGCCAGGGTGGCCAGCGGGACGTCCGTGTCCAGGGAGAACGGGTGGACGTCCTCCGGGAGGCCCACCTCGCGCAGGAAGCGGCGGGTCGGCTCGTGCGTGAGGGTCGCCGGGAAGTCGACGTCCTCGAAGCGCGCCACCTTGCCGGGGCCGAACTCCTGGTCCAGGAGGCGGTGCGGGAGGTCCAGACCGAGGCCGGAGGCGCCGGAGCGGCCGGCGACGAGGGACAGGGGGCGGATCAGGGCCGCCGGCTTCCGCAACGAGGCCGGTTCGCCGCCCGTGCCGTCCCGGAAGACGGACAGCAGGTGCCGGGAGGCCTCCGCCACCGCCGGGAGCCCGTAGCGGCCCGCGTAGGAGGCGAACTGGCCGCGCAGCCCCGCCAGTTCGTCCGTGGCCTCGGCGAAGCGGACCAGGGTCCGCAGCGAGGGCGCCACCGGGCGGCGGTCCAGCGGGCCGGGCCGGTCGTGCAGGAGGTACGTCGTCGGGATCCCGCCCGTCGCACCGTCCAGCAGGACCGGCTCCGTCCCCAGGCCGGCGCGGCCCAGCAGCCCGCCTGTCACCAGCTGTGCGGCCAGCTCCGCCGCGAGACGGTCGTCCGGGGCACCCGGGTCGCCCGAATCGCCCGTGGCATCCGACAGCGCGCGCAGGCCGTCCCGGCGCGGCCCGTCGACGCCCAGCACGCCGCTGCCGGCCGGCAGGCCCGGTCCCGTCAGCCAGGGCCGCGTCGACGCGTGCGTGACCCACGGGTCCAGCGCGGACTCGGTCAGGGTGATCACCGCGGCACCGGCGTCGGTCGTAGTCATGGGCTCCCCCGCATGCGCTTGCTCCCGTCCCCTGGCGGAGCACGGCGGACCGCCCGGCCGGGCCCGGCAGCCGTCCCCCACTGACCGGAACACTACGCCCCACCACTGACAACGCCCCGGAACAGCGACGCGCGCCCGGCGATGAGCACGCGTCCACCCCTCAGGACGCTCAGCCGACCCTCGCGCGTTCCCTTCCCGCGAGAATCGCCTCGACCGTCTGCCCCACCGTCAGCTCCGAGGTGTCCAGCCACAGTCCGATCCGCGGGGTCCGCGTGCGCAGCGCCTCGTCCAGCGCGCCGACGGTCCAGCCGGCGCCGTAGCCGGTCTTCGGGCGCGCCGCCTCCCGCGCGGCCACCGTCCCGGGGCGCGGCGCGAGGACGACCACGTACAGCGGGCTGGTGCGCACCAGGGCGGTGTACCTTCCCAGGTTCTCGCCCAGCACCACGTCCTGGACGATCGCGGCGAAACCGGCCTCGGCGTACGCGTCGGCCGTCGCCGCCGACAGCCGGTGCCGCAGGAGCAGTTGGGCCCGCGCCTCGCCGCCCGCGCCGGGGACGTACTCGGCGCGGCCCGTCACGATCATGCGCCGGAACGCGTCCCCGCGGACGTGCGCGGCCCTCGGCAGGGTCTCCGCGAGCGCCTGGGCGACCGTCGACTTGCCGGCCGCCATGACGCCGGTGACGAGGACGACGCCCGTGAGGGACATCAGGAGCGTTCCGTCACCACCGCCGCCTGGGGGCGGATCGGCAGCCGGTTCACGGGGCGGCCCGTGGCGGCGCGCACGGCGGAGGCGACGGCCGCCGGGGAGGCCACCACCGGCACCGCGCTGACCGCCTTGGCCCCGAAGGGCGCGACCACGTCCCGCTCCTCGACCAGCCGCACGATGCGGATGTCGGGCGCGTCGAGGGCGGTCGGCAGGGCGTACCCGGTCAGGTCGGGGTGGCGGATCAGGCCGCGGGGCGTGCGCAGGTTCTCGGTGAGCGCGATGCCGACGCCCTGCGTGACGCCCGCCTCGATGCGGGCGGCGAGCTGGGCGGGGTTGAGGACCCGGCCCACGTCCTGGGCGACGGCCAGCTCCACGACCCGTACGGAACCGATCTCGATGTCGACGTCCACCACCGCGCGGATCGCGCAGAAGGCCATGCCGACGAAGGCGTCGCCCTGGCCGGACTCGTTGAGCGGCTCGGTGGGGTGCGGGCGGCACTGGGCGGTGGCCCACAGTTCCTTGCCGTCCAGCGCCTCGGTGACGGTGGTGGACAGGACGCCGTCGTACGAGGTGATCTTGCCGTCGGTGATCTGCAGCAGTTCCGTGGACATGCCGAACTTGTGCGCGAGCGGCTGGAGGAGCTGGGTGCGGACCATCTTGGCCGCGCGCTCCACCGCCCCGCCCGACACCCAGGTGTGCCGGCCGCGGCAGCCCGCGCCCGCCGGGGGCTGGTCGGTGTCGACGGGCGCCACGTGCACCTCGTCGATGCCGAGGGTCTCCTGGACGATCTGCCGGGCCAGGGTGGTGAAGCCCTGGCCGGTCTCGACGGCCGCGCACAGCACCGTCGCGACGCCGTCGTGGACCTTCACGGTCGCCGTGGAGACCTCGTCCGCGCCCTCCGCGCCGAGCATGTGCACCATGCCCACGCCGTAGCCCACGCCCCGGCGCACGGCGCCCGGTTCGCCCGCGCCCTCGGGGCCGCCGGGCAGCAGCCACTCGTCCTCGGGGGTGTCCTTGGGCAGCGGCGGCAGCGGGAAGTCCCGGACGGCCTGGAGGAGTTCGGCGACCGGGGCCGGGCAGGTCACACTCTGGCCGGTCGGCAGCACGTCACCGGTCGCCATGGCGTTGCGCAGGCGCACCTCGGCCGGGTCGAGGCCGAGCTTCTTGGCGATCTTGTCCATCTGCGCCTCGTAGGCGGCGCAGACCTGCACGGCGCCCTCGCCGCGCACATGGCCGGACGGGGGGTTGTTGGTGCGCACGGCCCAGCCCTCGATGAAGGCGTTCGGGACGACGTACGGGCCGCAGGCGAAGGCGACGGCGGCGGCCAGCGCGTCGCCGGAGGTGTCGGCGTAGGCGCCCGCGTCGAGCAGGATCTGCGCCTCGACCTTGACGAGTCTGCCCTCGGCGTCGGCGTGGTGCCGGTAGCGCAGCAGGGTGGGGTGCCGGTGGGCGTGGCCGAGGAAGGACTCCTCGCGCGTGGCGGTGAGCTTCACCGGGCAGCCGGTGCGCAGCGCCAGCAGGCCGAGGGGCAGTTGGAAGCCCTGGTCCTCGCGGTCGGCGGTGGCGCCGGGCACGCCGGTGACGACGACCTTGACGCGTTCGGGTTCCAGACCGAAGGCGGCGGCGGCCGCGTCGCGGTCGGCGTGCGGGTCGGTGGAGGCGAGGTACAGCTCCACGCCGCCGTCCGGGCGCGGTACGGCCAGGCCCGCCTCGGCGCCGATGGGCGCGGGGTCCTGGCGGCCGATGCGGTACAGGCCCTCGACGACGATCTCGCCGGCCGCCTCCGGGTCGCCGTGGTGCAGCGGGATGTGCCGGATCAGGTTGCCGTCGGGGTGCAGCGGCTCGGCCTCGAAGGCCTGCTCCGGGTCGGTCACCGGGTCGAGCACCTCGTACTCGACGATGACGGCGGCGGCCGCCATGCGCGCGGTGTCGGGGTGGTCGGCGGCGACGGCGGCGATGGGCTCGCCGTGGTGGCGCACGACCTCGGAGGCGAAGACCGGGCGGTCGGCCTTGCCGCGCCCGTGCAGCGGGCTGCCGGGGACGTCCTCGTGGGTGACGACGGCGCGGACGCCGGGCATCTCGCGCGCGTGGGTGGTGTCGATGGAGACGATGCGCGCGTGCGGGTGCGGGGAGCGCAGCACGGCCGCCCACAGCAGGCCCTCGGCCCACAGGTCGGCGGCGTAGGGGAAGGTGCCCTCCGTCTTGGCGCGGGCGTCGGCGGCCGGGAGGGAGGCGCCGAGGCCGTGCGGCAGCGGTTCGGGTGCGGGGGCGGCCTCCGCGGCCTGCGCGGTGGCTGCTTCGTTGCTCACGCCTGGCCTCCGTCCTGGCCGTAGGGCTGGTCGTGCGGTTGCGGAGAGTGCGGGTGCGGGGAGTGCGGGTGCGGGGAGTGCGGTTCGGACGCGTGCGGGTGCGGGGGCGCTCCGAAGGCCGACGCGTTCACGCCACCGGCGCCCGGGCCCGCCTGGTGCGGGATGCGCGGCTCGTCGCCGTCGCCGTCGCCCGAGGCGCCGTGCGCCTCACGTTCGGCGACGACCTCCTTGACGGCGTCGACCACGCCCCGGTAGCCGGAGCAGCGGCACAGGTTGCCGCACAGCGCCTGACGGGTCTCCAGCTCGGTGGGGGCCGGGTTGCCCTCCAGCAGGTCGTGGACCGTCATCGCCATGCCGGGGATGCAGAAACCGCACTGCACGGCGCCGCAGCGCGCGAGCGCCCGCTGCACGTCCGACGGCTGCCCGTCCTCGGCCAGCCCTTCCACGGTGCGGACCTCGCTGCCGGCGGCGGTCACGGCCGGGACCAGGCAGGACGCGACGAGGCGCCCGTCGACCTGGACGTTGCACGCCCCGCACTCGCCCTGCGAGCAACCGTCCTTGGCGCCCGCGAGACCGAGCCGTTCGCGCAGCACGTACAGCAGGGACTCGCCGATCCACGCGTCCGTGACGGGGCGTTCGGCGCCGTTCACGCGCAGGACGTAGGAGGCGAGGGGGTGCTCCTCCTGTGGTGCGGCGGGGGCGGCGGCCGCGTCCTGGGAGGTGGCGGAGGGGTCCTCGCCGGGCGCCTCGCCGTCGGCGGCCGGGGCATCGGCGGCCTGGGCTTCGGCTGCCTCAGGTACGGCGTCCGGTGCGGTCTCCGGTCCGGACTCCCGCCGTGTCTCCGGTCCGGACTCGGGTCCCGTCTCCGGTCCGGACTCCGCTTCCGGCGGGAGTGGCCCGGCGTCGGACCCGGCCGGACCGTCGGCGCCGTCCACGGCTTCCTCGGCCCCTGGGGCGTCGTCCGCGCCCTCGGCGGCCTCGGGTGCCTCACCGGGGCCGCCGACGGGCGCTGAGGCCTCCTGAGCGGCCTGCGCGGCCCCGACGGCGTCGGCGTCCCGTTCGGCCGCCGGCCCGGACCCCTCGGGGGCCTCGCCGGGAGTCTGCCCGGAGTGCCCGGCGTAAGACTGGGCGGCCTCCGGCTCGGCGGCGGCCCGGCCCGGCCCGTGAGCGGGTACGCCCGGCTGCGACGGCCCGTGGCCGGGCAGCCCCGGCTGCTCCACCTGGTGACCGGGTACGCCCGACCGGCCCGGCCCGTCCCCAGTCGGCTCACCGGCCGGCCCATGGCCGGACAGGTCCGGCCGCTCCGGCCCGTGCCCGGGTGCGCCGGTCCGCTCCGGGGCATGGCCGGGGAAGCCCGCCGACGCCTCGTGACCGGCGTAGCCGGAGGGGCCCTGCTCGTGACCGGCGGGGCCCGAGGACTCCCGCGTGGGGGAGGCGAAGTCGGCCGGTTCCTGCCCCTGGCCGGCGAAGCCCGAGGTCTCCCCCGCGTGTCCGGCGGAATCGGAGGACTCCCCCGCCCGGCCGGCGAAGCCAGGGGACTCGGGCCCGTGACCGGTCAACTCGGCGGACGGAGCCCCGTGGTCGGCGAGGCCGGAGCCGTCCGGTCCGTGACCGGCGGTCTCCGCACGGTCCGGCCCGTCGGCAGCGGCGCCCGAAGGCGCCGAGGGAACGTCGGTGAAGCCGTGGGCGTCCGCCCCGGGAGCCGCGAAGCCGGACTGCCCGGGCGCGTGGCCGGGCGTCGTCGGTTCAGCGGCGTGACGCGGTGCCGCGTGCTCGTCCGGCCCCGCGCCGTGCGGCAGCTGGGTGGCGTGGCCCGGGTCCGTCTCGTGCGGCAGGGGTCCGGCGGGCGGTCCCTCCGGGGCGTGCGCGCCCCGCGTGCCCGGCTCCGCCGGGTATCCGGAGGCGGCGGGTCCGGCGTCCTCGGGCCGGCCGTGTCCGTGGCCCTGCCCGGGCGGGAAGCCCTGCCCCCGCTCAGCCCCGTGCCCGTGCCCCGGGTCGTGGCCGCTCCCCGGGTCGTGGCCGACGCCCTGGTCGTACCTCTGGCCCGGTTCGCCCCCGTGCGGGTACGTCCCGTCCTGCCCCTGCGTGTCCTGCGGATCCTGCTGCCCCCACGGCCGGCCGGCCGCCTGGGTCGCCCACGGGGCGGGCGCGCCGCCCGGGAGCGTGGCCGGCGGCGTGCCGCCCCACTGCTCGACCAGTGACGACGTCGTGAACTCGCCGGACTCGTCCGGCAGGTCCCCCCCGGCGACGGGAATGGACCACTGCCCGGTCACGTCGTGCCCGGGCGCGGTCTCCGTCGCCGCGGGCTCCTCGAAGGTCCACTGCCCGGTGACGCCCGGGTCGTACGTGAAGCGGTCGTCATTGCCGTGCTGCCCCGCCCCGGCGCCCGGGCCGTACGGCGTGCCGTAGGGCGCCTCGGAGGTGCCGTACGGCTGCTCCCCGGCGTCCCGGCCGTGCTGCTGGTGCGCCGCGTGCGGGTCGTGCCACTGGGCGCCGTCGACGGGCGCGCCGGGCACCGGCCAGGTGCCCGTGGCCGCCGGGTCGGTGCCCGCGGTCGTGGCGGGGGCGACCGTTATCTGCGGCGGTACGTAGCCGTGGCCCGGCGCGGCGAGCGGGCTGTCGGCGGCCAGCAGGGCGTCGACGCCCCCCTCGGGCAGCTCCACGAAGGCGGTGGCGCCGTCGTCGTACTCGCCCTGGGGCAGCGGGTCCCAGCGGCTCCCGCTGCGGGGCGTGCCCTCTCCGTGCTGGTCGTCGGTCACGACAGCGCCCTCCCCAGTGCTCGTCGGGCCAGCGCGGCGACGGTGCGCCGCAGGTGCAGTACGGCGGGCGGGAGCTGCGGTACGGAGCCGTCCTCGCCCGGGGCCGCGTCGGGGATGCAGGCCGCGGCGACGTACTCCCCGAAGGCGTTCAGGGCCTCGGGGACGAGTGTGCGGCTGTTGTCCCAGTCGATGAGTCCGCCGACCCACTGCTCGGCCTCCAGGGGCCGCAGCGGCATCGGCGCTATGGCGCCCACCGCGCAGCGCACGCCCCGGCGCGCGGGGTCCAGGACCAGCGCCACGGAGGCGACCGCGCGGCCCGGGCCGGTGCGGCCGGTCGCCTTCAGGAAGACCTGCGGGGCGTGCAGCAGCGGCACGCGCACGTAGCCGATGAGTTCACCGGCGCGCAGCATGTCCATCCCCGCCAGCAGGTGCGACACCGGAATCTCCCGGCGGGCGCCGCCCGGGCCCGCGATGATCAGGGTCGCCTCCAGGGCGGCCAGCACCGGCAGCGCGTCCCCGGTGGGGGCGGCCGAGGCGATGTTGCCGCCCAGGGTGCCCGCGTTGCGGATGTGCGGCGGGCCGGCAGCGCGCGCGGCGGCGGCGAGCGCCGGGATCAGGGCCGCGAAGTCGGGGCGTCCCATGCGCGCGTGCGTGAGGCCCGCGCCGAGCAGCGCGTGGCCGTCCTGGTACTGCCAGCCGCGGATCTCGCTGATCCGGCCGAGACCCACCAGCGCGGCGGGCCTGAGCTGCCCGGAGTTGACGGCGGCCATGAGGTCGGTGCCACCCGCGACGGGTACGGCGGCGGGCACGGCGGTGAGAGCCGCGACGGCCTCGTCCAGCGTCGTGGGCAGCGTGACGGCCTGCGCCGCCTGCGGTGCGTGCGTGGTCAAACCGGCTGCCCCTTCCCGCTGCCCCACCTGGTCCCACCTGTGCTGCCGTACGGTACGTGCTGACAGGGCGGACGTGGCAACTCTGGCACATCTTGGCGAGAGCCGAAGACACGGGTCCGCTAGGAGGCATTCGCCCACCTCATCGGGGAGATGGTCCGTTTTCGCACGGGTTCACCAATGCATGCCGATTGGCACTTTCGGTGACCCTTGTGCGCTTTTTCCGTGGCCTGTTCGAGCTGTTCGGGAGGGGCGGCCGGTGCTACCGGCGGGGCGGCGGACCGTCGATCGGGCGGCCCAGCACCCCCGGTCGCCGCTGCCAGGGCAACGGACCGGCGGGTGGCCGGTACGCGACGCCCAGGGCGTCGAGCCGCCGGTAGTGGGCGGCCATACGGCGCTCGAAACCGGCGAAGTCCCGTTCCGCCGGGGCGGGCAGGGCGCTCCAGGCGACCTCGCACAAGGCGGCGAGCCGGGGGAACGCCTGGTAGTCCACGCGCGCCTGGTCCTCCATCACCTCCGTCCACAGGTTGGCCTGGGTGCCCAGCACGTGCCGGGCCTCCTCGGGCGTCAGCTCCGGGGGAACGGGCTCGAACCGGTAGACGTCCTCCAGGGTGCGCACCCACCCGATCGGTACCGGCTCGTCGGGGCCCGGTGCCTGACGGTGGTCCAGGTACACCTGCTGCTCGGGGCACATGACGACGTCGTGGCCGGCCCGGGCGGCGGCGATGCCCCCGGCGTAGCCGCGCCAGGAGGACACGGCCGCGCCCTCGGCGAGACCGCCCTCCAGGATCTCGTCCCAGCCGATCAGCCGGCGCCCGCGCGCGGCGAGCCAGGTGTCGAAGTGCCGGACGAACCAGGACTGGAGCTCGTCCTCGTCCGCGAGCCCGAGTTCCCGGATGCGCGCCTGGGCCGTCTCCGACCGCCGCCACTGCTCCTTGGGGCATTCGTCGCCGCCGATGTGGACGAACTCCGAGGGGAACAGCGCCAGCACCTCCTCGAGGACACCCTCGTAGAAGCGCAGGGTGGTGTCGGTGGGGGCGAGTACGTTCGGGTTGATTCCCCAGGTGTCCCAGACGGAGAGCGCGGAGGTGTCGATGACGTCGGTGTTGCCGAGTTCCGGGTACGCGGCGATCGCGGCCTGCGAGTGCCCGGGTACGTCGATTTCGGGGACGACGGTGATATGCCGCTCGGCGGCGTAGGCGACGATCTCCCGGATGTCGTCCTGGGTGTAGTAGCCGCCGTGCGGTTTCTCCTCCCACAAGGGGGAGGCGCGGTGGCCTGTTTTGGTCCGGGCGCGCCAGGAGCCGATCTCGGTCAGCCGCGGGTGCCGCTCGATCTCGACGCGCCAGCCCTGATCGTCCGTCAGGTGGAAGTGGAAGACGTTGAGTTTGTGTGCCGCCATCAGATCGAGGTAACGCAGCACGCCTTCCTTGGGCATGAAATGCCGGGCGACGTCGAGCATCAGGCCGCGCCAGCGGAACCGGGGGGCGTCCTCGACGGTGACGGCGGGCAGCTCCCACGCCCGCCTGCCCGACACCGGCGCGCGGCGGAACGCCTCGGGGCCCAGCAGCTGACGGAAGGTCTGGGCGCCCCAGAACAGGCCGGCCGAGTCGGCCCCTTCGACGAGGACCCGCCCGGCGTCCACCGTGAGGCGGTACGCCTCGGGCCCGCCGAGACCGGGCCGGATCCGCAGCTGGAGCCCGCCCGTGCCGCCGGTGCGCGCGTCCAGCGGCAGGCCGGTCGCCGCGCCCACGGCCGCCCGCAGCCACCGCGCGGCCGGTTCGGCGCCGGGGCCCGCCTCCAGGCCGGTGCCGGTGTCGAGCACAAAGCCGGGCCCGTTCCCGGTCTCGATGCGCACGGGCGCCGGAATCAGGTCGGTCACAGGAGAGGTCACATCAGTCCTTCACCGCTCCGCCCAGTCCGGAGACCAGGCGCCGCTGTACGAGTACGAAGAAGACCAGGACCGGGATCGTCATCACCGTGGAAGCGGCCATGACGCCGCCCCAGTCCGGGTCGTCGGGCTTGTAGAAGACCAGCAGGGCCATCGGCAGCGTCGACTGCGAGGTGTCGCTGATGATGAACGACTTGGCGAACAGGAAGTCGTTCCAGGCGGAGATGAAGGAGAACACGCTGGTGGCCACGAGGCCCGGCAGGACGAGGGGGAAAAGGATCTGCCACAGGAATCGCGCCCGGCTCGCCCCGTCGATGTAGGCGGCCTCCTCCAGCGCCTCCGGAACGGCTTTCACGAACCCCCGCAGCATCCAGATCGCGAAGGGCAGCGAGAAGGCGATGTGGGGCAGGATCAGCGACCCGAGCGTGTTCAGCTGACCGGCGTCCCGCATGAGGAAGAACAGCGGGATCGTGAGGGCTTCCACGGGCACCATCTGGGCCACCAGAAACATGATCAGCAGGGTGGTCCGCATACGGAAGCGGAATCGTGTCACGGCGGTCGCGGCGAGAAACGCGATCAGCGCGGAGGCGAGCACGACACTGCCCGCGACGACGAGGCTGTTGAGGAAGTAGCGGCCGAATTCCTGTTGCCCGAAGACGCGCCGGAAGGAATCCAGGGAGGGCGCGAGCGTCCACGGCCTGGGCTCGCTCGACTCGATCTCCCCGGCCGGTTTGAAGGCGCTGAGCACCATCCAGTAGAGGGGGAAGGCGACGACGACCGCGATCAGCAGCGCGGAGGCCTCGGCGGCCAGCCGGCCCGGGCGGCGCACACGGGCGCGAAGAAGATTCACAGTTCCTCCCCCTGCCGGCGCAGCAGCCGCAGGTACACCAGGGTGACGGCGAGCAGGATCAGCAGCATCACGACGCCGATCGCGGAGCCGAGGCCGTACTGCGAGGACGCGAAGGCCTGCTGGTAGGCGTAGACGTTGAGGACCAGGTTCTGGCCGGCGATGCCGCCGCCGTTGGTCATGACGTAGATCTGCGTGAAGACCTTGAAGTCCCAGATGACCGACTGGATCGTGACGACGACCAGGATCGGCCGGAGCATCGGGGCGAGGACCGAGCGCCAGATCCGCCACTGGGAGGCGCCGTCGAGGGAGGCGGCCTCCAGCACCTCGGCGGGGACGGCGCGGATGCCGGCGTACACGGTCACCATCACGAACGGGAAGGAGCACCACACCACTTCGAGCAGGACGAGGAGGAAGGCACTGATCCGGCCGTAGGTCCAGGAGTGGTCGCCGAGGCCCAGCATCCGGTTGACCGGGCCGAAGTCCGGGTCGAAGAGGAACAGCCACACCGTGGACCCGGTGACGGCCGGGGTGGCCCACGCGCCGAGCGCGGCGAGCATCAGCGCGAGGCGCGGCACGGCGCGCACCCGGGTGAGCAGCACGGCCAGGGCGCATCCGGCCGCGAGCGTGGAGACGACACAGGCCGCCGCGAACAGCACGGTGGCGAGCAGCACCTGCCAGAACTGCGGGTCCCCGAACAGCTCGGCGTAGTTCCCGAACCCCTCGAAGGCGGCCGGCTCGCCGCCGCTCACCTGCGCCTGCGTGTACTGGAAGAACGAGATCAGGCCGAGCTGGTAGATCGGGTAGACGAGCAGCCCGCCGAGCACGACGAGCGCGGGCGCGAGGTACAGCCAGGGCGTCCAGCCGCCGGACACCAGCGGGGAGGTGCCGGCCGGCCCCCGGCGTCTGGTGCGGCCCTTCCCGCCCGGCGGCCGCACCGCCGCCGCGCGGGACTCGCCGGCCCCGTCCGCGGCGGCCTGCGGGGAGGGGGCAGGTCCGGCCGGCGGGGCGAGGGGCGCGGCGACGGCGACCGGGGGCGCCGCGGGGCGGCCGGGGCCCGCCGGCCGCGTACGGTCGTTCATCCCGCTCACCCGGCCGAGCCGAACGCCGTGTTCATCTTCTGCGCGGCGTCCTCGGAGGCCTGCGCGACGTCCTTCTTGCCGCTGATGACCTCCTGGAACATGGTCGGCAGGACGAGCTGGGAGTCGATCTGGGCCCAGGCCGGGGACGCGGGGACGAACCTGGTGCCGGCCGAGAGGGTCTGCACGAAGGGCTTCACGAAGGGCTCCTCCCGGGCGACCTGCCGGCGCACGTCCGTGAAGGTCGGCAGGAAGCCCATGGCGTCGAAGAGTTCGGCCTGGGTCTTCTTGCCGGCCAGCCGCCGCATCAGGTCGACGGCGAGCGTCCGGTGCGAGGTGCTCTTCAGGACGCCGATGTTGTTGCCGCCGGCGAAGGCGGGCGCGATCGAGCCGGGCTTCACGCCGGGCAGCGGGGCGACGGCGTACTTGCCCTTGACCTTCCCGGCCTCGACGGCGGTGTGGCTGAAGTCGCCGCCGATGGCCATGCCGGCCTTGCCCGCGGCGAACGCGGAGACCGTGTCGTTGCCGCCCATGCCGGCGCACTTGGCGGCCGGGCAGTTGTCGTCGCCGAAGAGTGAGGTGTACGCCTTGATGCCCTTGCGGGCCTGCGGGCTGTCGATCCCGGAGGCGTACGAGCCGCCCTTGCCGGTGGCGAGTTCACCGCCGTTGGCCCACACGAACGGCATGGCGCCGTAGGTGTAGGCGCCGCCGACGACCAGGCCGTACAGCTCGGGCCTGGCCGCGCGGATCTCGCGGGCGGTGGAGGCGAGTTCGGCCATCGTCCTCGGCACGGACAGGCCGAGCTCCTCGAACACGTCGGTGCGGTAGTACAGGGCGCGCACGCCGACGTAGAAGGGCGCGCCGTAGACCTTGCCGTCCACGGTGACCGACTGCTTCGCGGTCGGGTCGGTGTTCTTCGCCTCGCTCCAGTCGCCGAACTCCTTCGTGACGTCGAGGAGTCCGCCGTCCTTCACGTAGCCGGCCGTGTCGGTGTTGCCGTACTCCATGACGTCCGGAGCGGAGGCGGGGTCGTTGAAGGCGGCCTTGACGCGCTGGGCGCGGGTCTCGATGGGGATGTACTCGACGTCGACCTCGGTGCCCTCGTGGGCCTTCTCGAAGTCGGCGACGACGGCGTCGACGACCTTCTCCTTGGGCGCGTTGCCGACCTCCTGGAAGAGCCACACGCGCAGCGTGCCGGTCTTCTCGTCCTTGTCGGAGGCGGTGTTGCCGGAGGTCTGGGGCGCGCAGGAGGTGGCCAGGAGGGCGGCGAGCGCACCGAGGCCGACGAGGCGGGCGGACAGCTTCATGGAGTGCTCCTCCGAGGGAGTGTTGCAACATGCGCAATGAAGGTTTCGCTGTGCACAACACTTCGGAGGCTAGGGACTGCATGAACACGCCCACAAGAGGTCTCAACCACTCTGTGACCGGCAGACGCACCCCGTGCAACGCCCGGACAGCACAAAAGCCCCCAGGGCACGCAAAACGCACCCTGGAGGCTTTACGCCGCGCGGACCGGGTCCGGGCCTACTGGTCGCCCTTGCCCTTGTCGTCGCCGCCGGAGCCCATGGACTCGTAGATCTCCTTGCACAGGGGACACACGGGGTACTTCTTCGGGTCGCGGCCCGGGACCCAGACCTTGCCGCACAGCGCCACGACGGGGGTGCCGTCGAGGGCGCTCGCCATGATCTTGTCCTTCTGGACGTAATGGGCGAAGCGCTCGTGGTCACCGTCACCGTGAGAGGTCTGCGGCGTCGGCTCTACGAGGGTCCCCGTACCAGTCCCGCGCTCGGGCTCGAGAGTGCTCATAGGGCCAAGGGTACTGAAGCTCACACGCATCAGTTGAGCGAAGGGTCGTCGGGGTACGTCGCCACCATCGCCAGCTCGTTGCGCTGGCGGCGCAGCACCTCGCGCCAGAGCCGCTCCGGGGACGGGCAGGACACGTCGCCGGGCTCGGACTCGACGACGTACCAGGCGCCCTCCACCAGCTCGTCCTCCAGCTGGCCCGGGCCCCAGCCGGCGTACCCGGCGAAGATCCGCAGGGAGCCGAGGGCGGAGGCCAGCAGCTCGGGCGGCGCCTCCAGGTCGACCAGACCGATCGCGCCGTGCACCCGGCGCCAGCCCAGCGGAGCGGCCTCCCCGGCCGCGCCGCCCGGGACCACGGCGACCCCGAGGGCCGAGTCCAGCGACACCGGGCCGCCCTGGAAGACCACGCCGGGCTCGACGGCGAGCTCGCCCCAGCCCTCCAGGATGTCGCCCACGTCCACCGGGGTGGGGCGGTTGAGGACGACACCGAGGGAACCCTCCTCGTCGTGGTCGAGGAGCAGCACCACCGCGCGGTCGAAGTTCGGGTCCGCCAGGGCGGGTGTGGCCACGAGCAACCGCCCTGTGAGCGAGGACACCTCGGTCATGCCAGACATGATCCCGCATCTTGCCTCCCCGTGGGGAGCGAAGCGGGCGTCCGGAGTGCGCGCAGCTCAGGGCGCACCGGTGCGCCCGGCGCGCACGAAGGTGATCGTGACCCCATGTGCCCGGCACGGAACGGTTCGTGTTGTGACAGAGCTATGACGTGGCTGGGTCCGCCTCAGGCTTACAGAAGGGGGGTGGTGGGCGATTACCCTTTCCCTCCTGGCCCCTGCCCGACTCCACGGAACGCGAGATTCATGACCGTCAACGACGATGTCCTGCTTGTCCACGGCGGAACCCCGCTGGAGGGCGAGATCCGTGTCCGCGGTGCGAAGAACCTCGTACCGAAGGCCATGGTCGCAGCGCTGCTCGGCAGCGCCCCGAGCCGGCTGCGCAATGTTCCGGACATCCGCGACGTGCGTGTCGTACGGGGTCTGCTGCAGCTGCACGGTGTGACGGTCCGTCCGGGTGACGAGCCCGGCGAACTGGTGATGGACCCGACGCGCGTGGAGAGCGCCAACGTCGCTGACATCGATGCCCACGCCGGCTCCAGCCGTATCCCGATCCTGTTCTGCGGCCCGCTGCTGCACCGCCTCGGCCACGCGTTCATCCCCGGCCTCGGCGGCTGCGACATCGGCGGCCGGCCCATCGACTTCCACTTCGAGGTGCTGCGGCAGTTCGGCGCGAAGATCGAGAAGCGCGAGGACGGCCAGTACCTGGAGGCTCCGCGGCGGCTGCGCGGCACGAAGATCCGGCTGCCCTACCCGTCCGTCGGCGCGACCGAGCAGGTGCTGCTGACGGCCGTCCTCGCCGAGGGCGTCACGGAGTTGTCCAACGCGGCCGTCGAGCCGGAGATCGAGGACCTCATCTGCGTGCTGCAGAAGATGGGCGCGATCATCGCGATGGACACCGACCGGACGATCCGCATCACGGGTGTGGACCAGCTCGGCGGCTACAACCACCGCGCCCTGCCGGACCGCCTGGAGGCCGCGTCCTGGGCCTCGGCCGCGCTGGCGACCGAGGGCAACATCTACGTCCGCGGCGCGCAGCAGCGCTCGATGATGACGTTCCTGAACACCTACCGGAAGGTGGGGGGTGCCTTCGAGATCGACGACGAGGGCATCCGCTTCTGGCACCCCGGCGGTCAGCTGAAGTCCATCGCGCTGGAGACGGACGTCCACCCGGGCTTCCAGACGGACTGGCAGCAGCCGCTGGTGGTCGCCCTGACGCAGGCCACGGGCCTGTCCATCATCCACGAGACGGTCTACGAGTCCCGTCTGGGCTTCACGTCCGCGCTGAACCAGATGGGCGCGCACATCCAGCTCTACCGCGAGTGCCTGGGCGGCTCCGACTGCCGCTTCGGCCAGCGCAACTTCCTGCACTCCGCGGTCGTCTCCGGCCCCACCCGGCTCCAGGGCGCCGACCTGGTCATCCCCGACCTGCGCGGCGGCTTCTCGTACCTCATCGCGGCCCTGGCGGCCCAGGGCACGTCCCGGGTGCACGGCATCGGCCTGATCAACCGCGGCTACGAGAACTTCATGGAGAAGCTCGTCGAGCTGGGCGCGAAGGTCGAACTGCCGGGCAAGGCGCTCGGCTAGGCCCCGCAGGCCCGTACACGCCGAGGGGCGGCCACCTGGACCAGGTGGCCGCCCCTCGGCGTTTCATGCGGCTCTCGGCGGGCTCACGCCCCGAAGGGGCGCGGGGAACTGCGCGGCCGGCCACAGGCGGCCCGCAGTTGCCCACGGCGCACGCGAGGGAACGCTTACTTGCCCTTGGCGGCTTCCTTGAGCTTCGAGCCCGCGGAGACCTTCACGCTGTAGCCGGCCGGGATCTGGATGGGCTCGCCGGTCTGCGGGTTGCGGGCGGTGCGAGCGGCACGGTGGGTGCGCTCGAAGGTCAGGAAGCCGGGGATGGTGACCTTCTCGTCCCCCTTGGAGACGATGTCGCCGACGACGTCGGCGAACGCGGCCAGCACGGCGTCGGCGTCCTTGCGGGTCACCTCGGCGCGGTCGGCCAGCGCGGCCACCAGCTCACTGCGGTTCATGTTGTTACTCCCGTGTTCATCTTGCCGTTGAGGCGTCAGATCGAAGCCGATGCTGCCAGGGTCCTCGTTGAGTCCCCGGACCCGGGTCCGTCGTCAGACCCTCGCGCCCAGGGACGCATCCTGCCCCTACCTGCGGCGGGAAAGCCAATCCGGCACCCGCAGGAGTCGTGAGAACACCCTTGGGGAGTCACACGAAAAGAGGGCCTGAGCCTGGCCGCCACGATAGCTCCGCTGCTGACGGGGGTCGTGCGACGCGCCGGTCCCCCGGCGGCCGTGGGCTTACTCACAGTCCCGGGGACGACCGTCCCGAAGGCCCCGGTAGACCTGGTCCTCAGACCGCCGACGGGCTGTTCGCCGTCGCGCCGGCCGCCTTGGCCGCCTCCCGCACCGCACCGGCCACCGCGCCCGCGACCTTGTCGTTGAAGACGCTCGGAATGATGTAGTTCGGGTTCAGCTCGTCCTCGGTCACCACGTTCGCCAGGGCGGTCGCGGCGGCCAGCATCATCTCCGTGTTGACCGTGCGGGACTGCGCGTCCAGCAGGCCGCGGAAGACGCCCGGGAAGACCAGCACGTTGTTGATCTGGTTGGGGAAGTCGGAGCGGCCCGTGGCCACAACGGCCGCGGTCTGACGGGCGATTGCCGGGTCGACCTCGGGGTCCGGGTTCGCGAGCGCGAACACGATGGCGTCCTCGGCCATGGCGGCCACGTCGTCGCCGTCGAGGACGTTCGGGGCGGAGACGCCGATGAAGACGTCCGCGCCGCGCACGGCCTCCTTGAGCGTGCCGGTGAGGCCCTCGGGGTTGGTGTTGTCGGCGATCCAGCGCAGCGCCGAGTCGGGGGCGGCGTCCACCAGGTCCTCGCGGCCGGCGTGCACCACGCCGTGGATGTCGGCGACGACGGCGTTCTTGACGCCCGCGGCGAGCAGCAGCTTGAGGATGGCCGTACCGGCGGCGCCGGCGCCGGACATCACGACGCGGATGTTCTCGATCGCCTTGCCCGCGACGCGCAGGGCGTTGGTGAGCGCGGCCAGGACGACGATGGCGGTGCCGTGCTGGTCGTCGTGGAAGACGGGGATGTCCAGCGCCTCGCGCAGCCGGGCCTCGATCTCGAAGCAGCGCGGGGCGGAGATGTCCTCCAGGTTGATGCCCGCGAAGCCGGGGGCGATCGCCTTGACGATCTCGACGATGGCGTCGGTGTCCTGGGTGTCCAGGCAGATGGGCCAGGCGTCGATGCCGGCGAACCGCTTGAACAGCGCGGCCTTGCCCTCCATGACGGGCAGGGCGGCCTTGGGGCCGATGTTGCCCAGGCCCAGCACGGCCGAGCCGTCGGTCACGACCGCAACGGAGTTGCGCTTGATGGTGAGGCGGCGGGCGTCCTCGGGGTTCTCGGCGATGGCCATGCAGACCCGGGCGACACCGGGCGTGTAGACCATGGAGAGGTCGTCGCGGTTGCGGATGGGGTGCTTCGACGCCATCTCGATCTTGCCGCCGAGGTGCATCAGGAAGGTACGGTCCGAGACCTTGCCGAGCGTGACGCCCTCGATGCCGCGGAGCTCCTCGACGATCTCGTCCGCGTGCGCGGTCGAGGTCGCCGCGATCGTGACGTCGATGCGGAGCTTCTCGTGACCGGACGCGGTGACGTCGAGGCCGGTCACCGAGCCTCCGGAGGACTCCACGGCGGTGGTGAGCTGCGAGACGGCGGTTCCGCTCGCGGGCACCTCCAGCCGGACCGTCATCGAGTAGGAGACGCTGGGCGCCGTTGCCATGGCCGACTTCCTCTGCTTTCACCTGACGCTGTTTTGTGCCGTCCGATCGTCGCACCTACCGCTCGGTAGCGGGTAGCCGCCCTCCATTGCGAACGTTTTGTTCGCGGAACCGGCGGGCAACGGCAGGCAAAAAGAGACCCACGTCACGCTGACGTGGGTCTCTTTCGCGTTTAGGTGGCACCGACCCGCCATGCTCGCCTCGCGGCAAGTGGTCGCTCGTAGCGACGAAGGTTGGGCCCGGGGGCTTGGATCGGGCCGGTGCCACGTCCAGGCTAACAAACGGATCCCGTAAGGCCATTCCCGTATCGCGAGTTCATTTCGCCGTCGAGTGGGTAACCCGCTCAATCCCGCAGCAGATCCGGGATTCCGGCCGCGTCGGGCTCGTCCCGTTCGGCGGAGACGACCGTGAGCTGCTGGGTGGCCCGGGTCAGCGCGACGTAGAGGACGCGCAGGCCGGCCGGTGACTCGTCGGCGATCTCGGCCGGCGAGACCACGACCGTCGCGTCGTACTCCAGGCCCTTGGCCTCCAGGCTGCCGAGTGCCACGACCCGGTCGCCGAGTCCGGCGAGCCAGCGGCGGGCCTCCTCGCGGCGCTGCATGGCGACGACCACGCCGACCGTGCCGTCGACGCGCTCCAGCAGCCGGGCGGCCTCGTCGCGGACGGTGGCGCCCAGGCTCTGGCCGGCCACGGTGAAGCGCGGCTCGACGCCGGTGGAGCGGACCGCCCTCGGGGCGACGGAGCCGGGCATCGCCAGGGCGAGGACCCTCGCGGCGAGCTCGGCGATCTCGGCCGGGTTGCGGTAGTTCACGGTGAGCTCGAAGCGGCGGCGCGGGCGGGTGCCGAGGGCCTCGTCGCGGGCCTCGGCGGCCTCGTCCGGGTCGGACCAGGAGGACTGCGCCGGGTCGCCGACGACCGTCCAGGTGGCGTGCCGGCCGCGGCGGCCGACCATGCGCCACTGCATCGGCGTGAGGTCCTGCGCCTCGTCGACGATGACGTGCGCGTACTCGACGCGCTCCTGGGCGAGCCGTTCGGCCCGCTCCCGCTGGGTCTCCTCGCGCACCGGCATCAGCTCCTCCAGGCCGGTGAGCTGGTCCAGCGGGTCCAGCTCGCGCTTCCTGCGGGGGCGGGCCGGGGCGCCGAGGACGGCCTGCAGCTCGTCCAGGAGCGCGATGTCGTGCACGGAGTACCCGTCGCGCTTGAGGGAGCGGGCGACCTTGCGGACCTCGCCCGGGTTGAGCAGGCGCCGGGCCCAGCGGCCCAGGCGGCGCTCGTCCGACATGGCGTCCAGGACGGCGGCCGGGGTCAGCTCCGGCCACCAGGCGTCGAGGAAGGCGAGGAAGTCGTCCTCGGAGGTGATGTCCTCGTCGAAGGAGGACCGCAGCTCGGCGGCCAGCTCCGGGTCGGTGTGCCGGCCGGCCGCGCCGGAGCGCTCCCACAGGGCGTCGAGCAGCAGCTTGCGGGCGCGCGGGCGCAGCAGGTTGACGGGGGCGGTGCCGCCGAGGGCGGCGCGGCGGATGCCGGCGAGTTCCTCGGCCTCCAGCTCCAGGCGGCGGCCGAAGGCGACCACGCGCAGCCGGGCCGGTGCCTCGGGCCGCTCCAGGGCGCCGCGCGCGGCCTTGCGCAGCACCTTCAGCATGCGCGAGGAGCCCTTGGCGCGGGCCACGGCCGGGGAGTCGTAGAGGGTGGCCTCGGCGCCCTCGACCAGGGAGCCGATGGCGCGGATGGCGACCTGGCCCTCCTCGCCGAGGGAGGGCAGGACGCCCTCGGTGTAGGCGACGAGCAGCGGGGTCGGCGAGACGATCAGGATGCCGCCGGCGTACCGGCGCCGGTCCTGGTAGAGGAGGTAGGCCGCGCGGTGCAGGGCGACGGCGGTCTTGCCGGTGCCCGGGCCGCCCTCGACGTACGTCACGGAGGCGGCGGGGGCGCGGATGACCAGGTCCTGCTCGGCCTGGATGGAGGCGACGATGTCGCGCATGGTGTGGCTGCGGGCCTGGCCGAGCGCGGCCATCAGGGCGCCGTCGCCGATGGCGGGCAGTGCACGGCCGTCGAGGAAGGCCGTCAGCTCGGGGCGCATCAGGTCGTCCTCGACGCCGAGGACCCTGCGGCCCTTGGAGCGGATGACCCGGCGGCGCACGACACGGCCGGGGTCCACGGGCGTCGACCGGTAGAACGGGGCGGCGGCCGGGGCCCGCCAGTCGATGACCAGCGGGGCGTAGTCCTGGTCGAGCACGCCGATGCGGCCGATGTGCAGGGTCTCGGCGATGTCGGCGGTGTTGTCCGGGCGCACCGCGCCCTCCGCCGGCTCGACCGCGGTGTACGCGCCGTCCGGGCCCTTCTTGCCGTCCTTGCCGAGCAGCAGGTCGATCCGGCCGAAGAGGAAGTCCTCGAACTCGTTGTTGAGCCGGTTGAGGTGGATGCCGGCGCGGAAGACCTGGGCGTCCCGCTCGGCCAGGGCGCCGGGCGTGCCGACCTGGCCGCGCTGGGCCGCGTCGTTCATCAGGAACTCCGCCTCGTGGATCTTCTCCTCGAGGCGCCGGTACACCCGGTCCAGGTGTTCCTGTTCCACACCGATCTCGTGGGCTCTCAAGGAGTCTTCGAGCGCGGCTTCCTGTTGAGCCTGAGCGGCCACCGGGCCCCCTTCTGACGTGCTGGGCAGCCGTCCACCGTACGCGAAGGGGACCCGGTAAGGCTACGCGTCGACCTCGACCAGCCGCTTGCCGTCGAAGGTGACGACCTCGAAGTGGTCGATCTCGTTCGGCTCGAAGGCGGCGCCGCCCTGGACGTACAGGGGCTGCTTGGCCTTCTCCGTCCTGGCGTCGGGGAGGCCGTAGCCCCACTCCGGGACGGACCAGGAGGACAGGGTCTCCCGCTCGCCGTTCTTGCCGACCGCGACGAGGGCGCACTTGAGCGGGCCCTTGACGTTCTTCAGCTCGGTGACCACGCCCGTCCCCCAGTCCTTCTTCTGGAGGGCGACCGTCGCGGTGACCTTGGTGGTCGGGTCGGTGGCGGAGATCTTGTCGGAGATGCCGTCGAAGGCCGCCTTGGCGGGGCTCGCCGCGAGCGGGCGCTGCTCCGTGCCGCCGCTGTCACCGCCGCCGCTGTTCGTCGCGACCGCGACGAAGGGGCCGCCCACGATCAGCGCGCCGGCCGCGGCCACCATGTAGAGACTGCGGCGGCGCTTCCGGGCGCGGCGGTCGGCGACCTCGTCGACCAGCTTCTCCACCAGGCGCGGGCGGGGCTTCGCGGACAGCGACTCGCCGATCGCGGGTGTGCTTCCGGAGCCGGGCAGGTCGGCGAGGGCGGCGAGCATGGGCTCCATGCCGGCCAGCTCGTCGAGCTGCTGGGCGCACCATTCGCAGGTGGCGAGGTGGGCCTCGAAGGCGGTCGCTTCGGCGTCGTCGAGGATGCCGAGGGCGTACGCGCCCACGGTCTCGTGCTCGTTCGGCACCGGAGATTCCTGCATGGGGCCAGACATACCCATGCCTCCCGTACCGAACCCTTGGTTACCCCCGTAAACACTCATCACGCCGTCACCCCCCGCTCCTCCAGTGCCAGCTTCATCGAACGCAGGGCGTAGAACACCCTGGAGCGGACCGTTCCGCTGGGTATGCCCAGGGTCTCGGCCGCCTCGTTGACGGTACGCCCCTTGAAGTACGTCTCGACGAGCACCTCCCGGTGAGCGGGGGTCAGGTCGTCGAGTGCGTCCGAGAGAGTCATCAGCCACAGCGCCTTGTCGATCTCGTCCTCCGCGGGGATGACCTCCAGCGGCGACGGGTCGACCTCCTGCGGCCGGGCCTGCCGGCTGCGGTGGCCGTCGATGACGATGCGCCGGGCGACCGTCACCAGCCAGGGGCGTACCGAACCGGTCGCCCGATTGAGCTGACCGGCGTTCTTCCAGGCACGGATGAGCGTTTCCTGTACGACGTCCTCGGCGCGCTGCCGGTCTCCGGCGACCAGGCGCAGGACGTATGCGAGCAGGGGTCCGGCGTGTTCGCGATAGAGCGCACGCATCAGCTCCTCGTCGGGTTCCGAGGGCTGGGACATGCGATGTCGGGCCCTCGGTGCTCGTTCATTGGCCACGACGGAATCCTTGCG
Source organism: Streptomyces sp. NPDC085931 (assembly GCF_044540565.1). Taxonomy (NCBI): domain Bacteria; kingdom Bacillati; phylum Actinomycetota; class Actinomycetes; order Kitasatosporales; family Streptomycetaceae; genus Streptomyces; species Streptomyces sp. NPDC085931. The sequence continues at coordinate 89,180 of NZ_JBITSK010000011.1, read as the reverse complement.
CACGCCCACCTCCGATGTCCGGGGGTTCCCCCAGTCGGTCGCTCCACAAGCCGTACGGAAGCGAGCCGTTGGGTGTTCAAAGGAAGGCGACAGATTTCTTCGAAGTGACGTGACGAGCGGGACATGGGGTCACATTCCCACCCCCCGTTCTTTACATTTCCGCCACATCGGCAAGATCGGGCCGGGCTTTCCCTACGGGACCGTAGGCAAACGGCGTGTAAGCGAAATCACTTCGGCCGGGGGGTCACAGAAGTCGCATTCAGGACACGGTATTTCAGTGCACGGACCACTCAATTCCGTTTCACGCGCGGGCGAGTGCGGCACGGCGGCGGTGCCGGGCGACGCGTTCGCGGTTGCCGCAGACCTCGCTGGAGCACCAGCGCCTGCGGCGGCCCCGGGAGGTGTCGAGGTAGACGATGCGGCAGTTGTCCCCCTCGCACTGGCGCAGGGCCGCGCGCGCGACGGGGTCGGTGAGCAGTTCCACGGCGTCCCGGGCCACACAGGCGAGCAGGGCGGCGCAGTCCGGCGGGCCGTCCAACTGCCGTACGAGCTGCCCGTCCTCGCCGCGGACGGCGCGGGGCGCCGGGGGCGCGGTGCGGGCCAGGTCGTTGACGCGCGCGAGCGCGAGGTCGTACGCCGCCACGCCGGCGCCCGGCCGGCCGCGCACCAACCGGTCGATCTGGCCGCGCAGTTCGCGGAAGGCGGCCGGCCAGGTGGCGTCGGCGTGCGCCAGGGCGGTGTCCGCCGGGACCAGTCCGGAGCCGGTGATCCAGGCGCGCAGCACGGGCAGGGCGTCGAGCCGTTCCCGCGGATGCGTGGTGGAGAGCAGGTCCAGGCAGATCCGCCCGGCGTCGAAGCGCAGCTCGTAGGGGGCCGTGGCCGTACCCAGTGCCATGTGCCTGTCACCGCCTAGGTCGGTGAGACGCCAGTGAGGGCTCCAGAACCGTTCCCCTCTTACAGTGCCCGCCCCGGCACGCGCCGGAAAGCCCTCACGCGAGGACGGGCCGCGAAGCGGCCCCGGGCGGCCGAGGGGCTGCCCTCCCCTCCCGTGTCTGGCACGCCTGCCCTCCGGCTCGGGTCCCGGCCGGGCCACTGCGACCGCACACCGACCGTGACCGCGCCACGGGCCCTTGATCGGCCTCCGCCCGGCTCGGGTCCCGGCCGGGCCCCTGCGACCGCACACCGCCAGTGGCTGCGCCACCGGCCCCTGACCGGCCTCCGCCCGGCTCGGGCCCTTGACCGGCCTCCGCCGCGACACGGGCCCCTCACCAGCCGTCGCCACGCTCCCGGCCTGCGCCGTCGCATCGACCTCTCACCAGCCGTCGCCACGCCACCGGCACTCCCCCGGCCTCCGCCGCCACACCGGCCCCTGACCGGCCTCCGCCCGGCTCGGGTCCGGCCGGGCCACTGCGACCGCACACCGACCGTGACCGCGCCACGGGCCCTTGACCGGCCTCCGCCGCGACACGGGCCCCTCGCCAGCCGTCGCCACGCCACGGGTCACTCGCCCGGGCTGCGCCGCCTCACCGGCCCCCCACACCGGGCCTGTGCCGCCTCACCGGCCCCCCACCAGCCGTGGCCCCGCACCGGTCACTCGCCTGGCCTGCGCCGCCACACCGCGCCCCCACCAGCCGTCGTCACGCCACCGGCACTCCCCGGCCTCCGCCGCCACACCGGCCCCTGACCGGGCTGCGCCGCACACCGGCCCCCCACCAGCCGTGGCCCCGCCACCGGTCACTCGCCTGGCCTGCGCCGCCACACCGCGCCCCCACCAGCCGTCGCCACGCTCCCGGCCTGCGCCGTCGCACCGACCTCTCACCAGCCGTCGCCACGCCACCGGCACTCCCCCGGCCTCCGCCGCAACACCGGCCCCTGACCAGGCTGCGCCGCGCACCGGCCCCCTCCACCCCCAGGTCTGCGCCGCGCACCGGCCCCCTCCACCCCCAGGCCTGCCCCGCCGATCCCACCCCCCAGCTCGGCGGATCTTCGCTCAACCCCCGGGGCGCCTCACGCGTCCGCGTACTTCGTCTCCGTCGCCGGGTCCAGGGCCAGGCGGTAGCCGCGTTTGACCACCGTCTGGATGAGCTTGGGCGTGCCCAGGGCCGTGCGCAGGCGGGCCATGGCCGTTTCGACGGCGTGTTCGTCGCGGCCGGAGCCGGGCAGGGCGCGGAGCAGCTCGGCGCGGGCCACGACCCAGCCGGGGCGCCGGGACAGGGCGCGCAGCAGGGCCATGCCGGCCGGCGGCACGGGCCGGAGGTCGCCGTCGACCAGCACGGCGTGCCCGCGGATCTCCACCCGGTGCCCGGCGACCGGCAGGGAGCGCGCCCGCGTGGGCAGCTCCTGGCAGAGCAACTGGACGAGCGGCCCGAGCCGGAAGCGCTCGGGCTGGATCGTGTCGATGCCGCGGGACTGCAGCGGCAGCGCCGTGACCGGGCCCACGCAGGCCGGCAGCACGTCGTGGCTCAGGGCGGCCAGCACCTCGGGCAGCAGCCCGCGCTCCTCCGCCCGGGCCAGCAGCGAGGCCGCCGCCGGCGCGCTGGTGAAGGTGATCGCGTCCAGGCCCCGGGAGACCGCCGCGTCGAGGAGCCGGTCCACCGGGCCGAGATCCTCCGGCGGCATCCACCGGTACACCGGCACCCCGACCACCTCGGCCCCGCCCTCCCGCAGCGCCTCCACGAACCCCGGCAGCGGCTCACCGTGCAGCTGGATCGCGACGCGCTGCCCCTCGACGCCCTCCTCCAGCATCCGATCGAGCACTTCCGCCATGGACTCCGAGGACGGCGACCACTCCTCCGTCAGCCCGGCGGCCCGCACCGCGCCCTTCACCTTCGGCCCGCGCGCCAGGATCCGTACCCCGCCCAGCCGGGTGAGCAGGTCCTCGCCCAGGCCCCAGCCGTCGGCGGCCTCGACCCAGCCCCGGAAGCCGATCGCGGTCGTGGCGACCACGAGGTCGGGTGCCTGCCGGATGATGTCCTTCGTCGCGGCCAGCAGTTCGCTGTCGTCGGCGAGCGGCACGATCCGCAGGGCGGGGGCGTGCAGGACGGCGGCACCGCGCCGCTGCAGCAGCGCCCCGAGCTCATCGGCCCGGCGCGCGGCCGTCACACCGACGGTGAAACCCGCCAGTGGTCCGTGGTCCGGTCGTCGTTCTTCCTCGTACATGGCTCTCGTCCCGCACTCGAGTCGTCGTACTGCGTGGTACGGCGTACCTGCATGCCGATCGAGCCTGTCAACGGCTCGTGACAGGCCCGGATCGGCGTGATGTCGCTGGTGTTACGTCACACCTCGGCGTAGCTGAGCTGCGGCTTCGCCTCCGAGGCCGCCGACGTGGCGGGTACCCGGGAAGCCGTGCGCCGAAGGTATACGGCCCACGTGAGCGCGAAGCACACCGCGTAGAAGGCGAGGAAGGCGACGAACGCGCCGGTGCCGGAGCCGTAGGAGAGGAAGGACTGGCGGAAGGCGAGGTTGATGCCGACGCCGCCGAGCGCGCCCACCGCGCCGATCAGGCCCATCGAGGCACCCGACAGCCGCCGCCCGTACGCCGCTGCCGCCTCGCCCTCCAGCCCCAGGGCGAGGGCCTTGTTCTGGAAGATGCCCGGGATCATCTTGAACGTCGAGCCGTTGCCGAGCCCGCTGAGCACGAACAGCACCACGAACGCCCCGGTGAACAGGGCCAGCGACTTCTCCATGGAGGCGCCGATCAGGACCGCCGTCGCGACGCCCATCGCGACGTAGTTCCACAGGCTGATCTTCGCGCCGCCGTAGCGGTCGGCGAGCCAGCCGCCGACGGGCCGGATGAGGGAGCCGAGCAGCGGGCCGAGGAAGGTGACGTAGGCGGCCTGCAGCGGCGTGCGGCCGAACTGGTTCTGCAGCACCTGGCCGAAGGCGAAGCTGTAGCCGATGAAGGAACCGAAGGTGCCGATGTAGAGGACGGACATGATCCACGTGTGGGCGTCCCGGGCGGCGTCCTTGGCGGCACCGGTGTCGTTCTTGACGTTCTCCAGGTTGTCCATGAACAGCGCGGCCAGCACGGCGGCCACGACGATCAGCGGGATGTAGACGCCGAGCAGCACACGCGGTCCGCCGCCGGCGCCGATGATCGCGAGCGCGGCCAGCTGGATGACGGGGACGCCGATGTTGCCGCCGCCCGCGTTCAGGCCGAGCGCCCAGCCCTTCTTCCGCAGCGGGAAGAACGCGTTGATGTTGGTCATGGAGGAGGCGAAGTTGCCGCCGCCGACGCCGGCGAGCAGGCCGACCAGCAGGAAGGTCGAGAAGGAAGTGCCCGGCTCCATCACGGTGAACGCGGCGATCGTCGGGATCAGCAGCATGCCGGCCGAGATGATCGTCCAGTTGCGTCCGCCGAAGACGGCGACGGCGAAGGTGTAGGGGACGCGGACGACGGCGCCGACCAGCGTGACCACCGAGGTCAGCAGGAACTTGTCGGCGGGGGTCAGCCCGTACTCGGGGCCCATGAACAGCACCAGCACGGACCACATCGTCCAGACGGAGAAACCGATGTGCTCGGACAGCACGGAGAAGTAGAGGTTCCGGCGGGCCACCCTCTCGCCGGTCTCCTTCCAGAACGTCTCGTTCTCGGGATCCCAGTGCTGGATCCAGCGGCCGCCCCTGCTCGGGGGTGCGGGTGCCGTGCCGGGGCCTGTCATGACGCCTCCACTGTGCTCCGGGACTCGGTGGTACTTCGAGTGACTGGTCCCGAAGGTAGGGAGGGCGCGTTTCCTGCCTGTGCCCGCGAGTGACCGCGAGGGAACGATGCTCTCACCCTGCCCCCGGCCGTCATGAGAGGTTCCACCCCTGCCACGGCGCGACCGGGGCGTGTTCTCCACCGTGAAGGGCCGGGGGGACGGGCGCCGTTATCCTCTTGCGGACCCCACACGGGAAGGGGAGGGTCCATGTCCGCAGAGTCGGGGGCCGGCCGGCCGGAGGCACCGCGGCCGCAGCGTTCCGCCGCCGGAAACGTCGCCTTCGCAGCAGGGGTGCTCCTCGTTCTGGCGACGGCTGCGCTGGGCGCCTTCGCGGCCGTGGCGCTGCTGGGCAGGGCCGTGGACCCCGGCCCCTTGTCCGGCGTGGTGCCCGACGAGGGGCACCATGCCCTGATCGTCGGCGGCATCGCAGCCGGTGGGCTGACCGGGCTGATGCTGCCGGTGATCCTCTTCGGGATGGTGCGAGGCAACGAGGACACTCCCCGTGTCGATCCCGCCGCCGCTGCCCGCAAGGTGCTGGCGGTGCTGGTCTTCGATCTCCTCCTGCTGATCGTGTCGTTCCTGGTCGCCCAGCTGGGCTGGTTCCTGCCGGCGCAGGTCACCGCCGTAGTGGCCGTTTTCGCCGTCGGCTTCAGCTGGATGCCGCTGGCGATGGTGCCCTGGGAGCGGCTCGGCCTGGGCGGCGGGTTCGGGAGGCCGCGCGGGCCGTCCGCGTCACACCAGGCGCAGTGAGCCCGCCAGCTCGTCGGCGACCTCGACGAGCTCCGCGCCGAGCCCCAGGGACGTCCACAGCAGCCGGCACTCCAGTGCCGTGGAGTGCCGGCGCGGCAGGACGTAGTGGGCGATGCCCTCCACGACCGTTCCACGGTCGGCCTCCGGGTCCGTGGGCTCCTGGCGGTGCACGCGCAGAGCCGGTCCCAGCGGCAGTTCGACCTCGGTGAGGGCCGGACCTTCGCCGAAGTGCGGGCCCGGCGCGCGCTCCGCCTCGGCCCGGAACGCGGCCACCGTGCGGGAGCCCGCCGGGACGGTCAGTTCACGCACCGTGTAACTCGCCACGACGGGTCCCTCCCGGGGTGCCAGGACCGCCGCGCACAGGGCGCCCTGTCGCAGCGCCGCGCCCCAGTACCAGAGCAGGTCCGTCGCGAACGCCTCGCGCCACTGCTCCGGTACGTCGTCGCCGAGGTGCTGTCCGGCGAGGGTACGCGCCCATGCCTCGGGCTCCTCGCTCACCAGGTCCAGGATCAGCCAGTTGTGGTGGGCGGGCAGCGCGACCCGGCATTCCCGCCACTCCTCCGGATGCGTCATGCGTGCGCTCACGCCCCGGCGAGCGATGCGTCGGACCCGGTGACGTCGATCTCCGGCTCGCCGCCGAACAGCCCGATGAAGCTCTTCGTGTCGGAACCCGCGCCCGTCCCGGTGCCGCCGAGGCCCACGACGTTGTACGCCATGGCCTGCTTGAACGCGTCGGGCGTGCCGATGAAGGCCAGGTCCGCGGGGTCGATGTTCCGGATGCGCGAGAGTTCGTCGACCATGCCCGGTCCCGCGTACATGCTGACCAGGCCGCGCGGTCCGGCTGCCGTGTAGGCGTCACGAGCCGCCGAGAGGTGGTCGCCGACCTTGAACAGGTCGCGCCAGTTGCCGCGGATGGTCGCCAGGTCGTCCGCGAAGGAGTTCGGCAGGCCCCGGAAGGCCGCCCGCAGGCCCACGTCGGGCAGCGCCGCCCCGGGGCGTGCGCCGGCGCGGGCCCCGACCATGGACTCGACCAGCGCGCGGCGCGCGGCCGAGTTCATACCGGGGTTCCAGCCGCGCACGTACTGGGTGGCCGCCGTCCAGACGCGGCTGCGGCCGACGGTGGCAGCGGCCTTGGCGCCCGCCGTGAAGACCCGTCCGATGCCGAACGTGGCGAGGCCCAGCACGTCGACCGCCACGTCGCTCCAGGAGCCGTCACCGTTGATCGCGAGCAGCACATGGCAGACCAGTGAGATCGCCGTCATCACCAGGGCGACGGTGCCGAGTACGCCCGCCAGCGCCTGCCCGATGACGGGGATCCAGCCGACGAGCAGTGACAGCACCCCGCAGACGGCGGCGATGGCTCCCGTGATGTCACTGACGATCTTCAGGGTGTCGCGCAGGTCGTCCAGCAGGCCGTCGTTGAGGCCGTCGCCCTCGGTGGTGTCGTGGATGCGCCTGGCCGCCTTGTCTCCAGCCTCCTTGTGCCGGGTCTTCAGCTGGGCCAGCCGGCTGCGCAAACCGTCCAGGCCCTCCTGCAGGTCGGTGACGGCCCTGTCGAGCTTGTCCTGCCCGGCGTCGTCGGTGCCCTTGGGCGGGTTCTCGGCCTTGGACCGGGCCGTGGTCAGGCTGTGCTGCTTGGTCTCGGCCTGGGTGAGGAGCTTGTCGGCCTCGCCCTGGATCGTCTCCAGGTCGGTGGAGTAGTCCTTGAGGGCGACTCCGGCGTCGGCGTAGCGGTCGTGTGCCTTGCTCACCGTCTTGGCCGTCTCGTTCGCCTTCTCGGCGAAGGCTCGGCCTGCCTCGGAGTCCCAGCTCTCCAGGTTGCCGATCCGGCGCAGCGCGTCCGCGGTCTTGGTGATGGTCTCGGCCGTGGCCGTGAACCGGCGGGCGAGGGCCTTCATGTCGTGGACGTCACCGGGTACGGGATCGCCGCTCTCGCCCAGCACCTCCCACCGGTGGCCGGCGGGGCGGGTCACCTCTTCTTCCCCTTGCCGGTGAGCGCGTTGTACAGCGCGGTGTCGAGTTCGGTGTACGCCTTCCCGGCCTCCTTGGCGAGCGTACCGAGCCCTTCGATCTCCTCGATCATCTTCTTGCGGTTGTCGTCCCAGCCGTCGGAGAACTCCTGGAGCCGGTCGTACAGCGTCCGGTGGCCGACGGTCCGGCGGTCGTAGGCGTCCATGAGCTTGTCGAGCCCTTCCAGCTCGGTCGCCACCGTCCGCAGTCCGGTTCCGGCCGTTTCGAGATCCTGCGTCGACACCCTGAGCTTCTTGCTCACCGGTGCTCCTCCCCCGTCCGCTCGTCGTCGCGCTGCTGCCAGCGCAGGGTCGCGGCCACCGCGTCGAACAGCCCCACCATGGCGTCCGCGATCGGCTCCAGCGGTGTGCTGAACGTCAGCATCAGCACCTCGTCCCGGCCCGGAACCGGCACGAAGTACTCGACGACGGTGTCCTGGAACTCGGAGCCCAGCTTGCGCGACTGCTTCGTCCGCTCCCGCCGCAGTACCCGGGCCACCCGCCCGACGGCGGGCAGCGTCTCCAGGCTGACCTCGCCGGACCCGGCCAGCGCGGCCACGGCGTCGAGGCCGTCGAACCTCTCGTACAGGCGGGAGATCAGCAGGGAGGCCGACAGCGGGATGCCGCCCGCCTCCAGGAAGGACAGGTACAGCACCACGCCGCCCTGCTCGACTGCCGCCTCGGCCGTGCCGAGCAGGTGCTCCTCGGTCTTCCGGCGCAGCACGGGCTGGTCGTCGACGCCCGCGAACCGGCGTGTGACCAGGGCGCGCACAGACGCCTCGCGGCGGTCCGCGGGCAGCAGCGGGACGCGGAACCAGTCCTCCGGCGTGATCAACCCGAAGACCGGGGCGCGCGGCGCGGCCGGCTGTGATGTCGGAGCTTGTCTCACCGTCGTTCTCTCACCCGCGACAGACAGGGACCCGCGACGAGGGCCCGCTCGTCATCCGCCCCCGTCGATGCCGGCTCAGCTTAGCTGCCGGGCGCCGGGCGCCTCCGGCGTCCGTGAATCCTCACCCGAGGCTCACCGCTCGGCCACAGCCGGGGTTTCTGCTTCGCCGCCAGGTCCTCCGCCCAGCCGAAGGCCAGGATGCAGGCGCCGATGAGGAGCCAGACCACGGCCAGGACCGGCCAGGGGCTTTCCAGGAGGCCGGGGACGTTCTGTTCCAGGAGGGGGAAGGCCCACAGGTGGTCCCAGAGGGTGGCCGCGATCAGGATGCACATGTTGTGCCAGAGGTAGATCGTGACGGCCCGGGAGTTGAGCAGGGTGATCGTGCCGGCCAGGGGGCGCAGCCGGCGGGGCCAGTCGGACCAGGACGGGCTGACGTGGAGCAGCAGCAGGACCGTGCCGAAGGACCACAGGGCCTGGGCCAGGGGCATGCTGTCGAGGTCGTTGCCGGTGCCGAAGTCGTGGTGCAGGGCGTACCAGAGGCCGGCCAGGGCGATGACGGGCGCCACGGACGGGACGACGTAGCGCGGCAGGCGCCGCAGGATGCCCTCCTGGTGGGCCATGCCGAGGATCCAGCAGGCGCCGAAGGTGGAGAAGTCCGTGAGCGCGGAGGGGATCCGCTCGCCGGGCAGCGTGATCCAGCCCTGCTCGAAGGCGACGGCCAGGACGACCGGCGCGGACAGCGTGACGACCGGCAGGGCGCGCAGGGCCTTCAGCAGCAGCGGGGACAGCAGGACGTACCAGAGGTAGGCGCGGATGTACCACAGCGGGCCCGCGAAGTCCGCCGCCCAGTTCTCGCCGATGACGCCGTGCACGCCGGGCAGACCCTCGGCGTACGGCGGGTCGCTGATCGGCACGATCCAGAAGGCGAGGTGGAGCCACCACCAGCCGGGGTGCCCGTCGTCGCCCGGTCCCCAGCCCTGCAGGACCATGCCGGTCACGCCGACGACGCCCAGCAGCCACAGCGGGGGCAGCAGCCGGCGCATCCGGCCGCGGATCACCTGGACCGGCGGGCGCTTCAGCGAACGGGCCATGAGGTTGCCGGCGAGCGCGAACATCACGCCCATCGACGGGAACACCAGCGGCAGCCAGGCCCAGCCGGTCAGGTGGTACAGCACGACACGGAACAGCGCGAGGGCGCGCAGCAGGTCGAAGTACCGGTCGCGTCCGGGGCGTGCGGACGGGGTCTGCTCCTGTTTCGGAGCCGCGGTCACGGGTGCCGTGGTCATGCGACCGGCCTCCCGTCCATCTGCTGCCGGGGCGTGGCGGTCCCGCCCCCGGGCAGCCCCACCGCGCCCGTGCGCCGCAGCTTCTGCCAGCGCAGCCGGCCGCCGGTGAGGGCGGTGATCCAGGACTGGAGCAGGACGACGTACATGAGCTGGCGGTAGAGGAGCTGCTGGAGCGGGAGGGAGATGAGGTGGGTCATGCGTTCCTTGTCCAGGTGGAACGCGTAGGCCGCGCACACCCCTTGCACGGCGAGGACGCCCAGCCAGGCGCCGATGGTCTTCTCGGTCGGGCCGAACACCAGCCCGTACAGCAGGAACACGTCGATCAGCGGGGCGAGCAGCGGCGCCACGACCATGAACATCGACACCAGCGGCAGGCCGACCCGCCCGAAGCGGCCGGAGGGCCCGCGGTCGACCAGGGCCCGGCGGTGCTTCCAGATCGCCTGCATCGTGCCGTACGACCAGCGGTAGCGCTGGGACCACAGCTGCTGCACGGACTCGGGCGCCTCGGTCCAGGCGATGGCCTTCTCCGCGTAGACGACGTGCCAGCCGTCGCGGTGCAGGGCCATGGTGATGTCGGTGTCCTCGGCGAGCGTGTCGTCGCTCATGCCGCCGACCCGTTCCAGCGCGCTGCGGCGGAACGCGCCGACCGCGCCGGGGATGGTGGGCATGCAGCGCAGGACGTCGTACATGCGGCGGTCGAGGTTGAAGCCCATCACGTACTCGATGTGCTGCCAGGCGCCGATGAGCGAGTCGCGGTTGCCGACCTTGGCGTTGCCGGCGACGGCGCCGACGCGCGGGTCGCCGAAGGGCTGCACGAGTTCGCGGACGGTGGTCGGCTCGAAGACGGTGTCGCCGTCCATCATCACGATGATGTCGTGGCGGGCGTTGGCGATGCCCCGGTTGAGGGCGGCGGGCTTGCCCGCGTTGAGCTGGCGGACGACGCGTACGCCGGGCAGGCCGAGGTTCTCGACGATGCGGGCGGTGCCGTCGCTGGAGCCGTCGTCGACGACCAGCACCTCGATGGGGTGGTCGCTGGCGACCAGGGAACGGACCGTCTGCTCGATGCACTTGGCCTCGTTGTAGGCGGGCACGAGCACGGACACCGGTTCAATGACGGGCTCTCCCCAGCGGAAGCCCTTGCGCCGGACCCGGCGGGCGTGCGCGACGGAGAGGATCAGCATCAGCCCGAGTCGTCCGAAGACCAGGACGCCGACGACGGCCAGGCCGGCGACGAGCACGTCGGTCGTCTTCTCCGAGGCCTGCACCAGGAAGACCCAGGCGTCGCCCTTCAGCGCCTCCAGCCCGGTGACCGGGGTGTGCGCGCTCGGGGCGTCCAGGGCACCGGTGAGCGTATGGAAGCGGTAGCCCTTGTCCTGCAGCCCGGAGATGTACCGGTCGAGCGCGGCGACGGTCTGGGAGCGGTCGCCGCCGGAGTCGTGCATCAGCACGATGGCGCCCTTGCCGCCCTTCGGCATGGCGTTGCTGATGATCTTCTCGACCCCGGGCCGCCGCCAGTCCTCGCTGTCGGTGTCGTTGACGATGGTGATGTAGCCCTTGCTGCCGATGTACTCGGTGACCGGCCAGGAGTTGTTGTCCATGTTCCGGGCGTACGACGAGTAGGGCGGGCGGAACAGCGAGGTGCGGATGCCCGCCGCCCCGGCCAGGGCGAGCTGGTTCTGGGACAGTTCCCAGTCGACGCGGCTCTTGCTCTGCAGGGACAGGTCGGGGTGGTTGAAGGTGTGCAGGCCGATCTCGTGGCCCTCGTCGACCATCCGCTGGACGAGGTCCGGGTAGCGGGAGGCCATGGTGCCGGTGATGAAGAAGACGGCCCGGGCGTCGTGCTTCTTCAGCACGTCGAGGACCCTGGGCGTCCATTCGGGGTCGGGACCGTCGTCGAAGGTGAGGACCAGCTCGCGGTCCGGCAGGCGCAGGCTGGTGGGGTCGCCGTCCCGGGTGTCGATGACGGGACCGCCCTTGAGGACGTCCTTCGGGACGCGGTCGTTGGCGGCGGGCGGGCCCACGCGGTGGTCGGCGAGGATCTCGCTGTGCACGTAGCCGCGCAGCATGAGCATCGCCATCAGCGCGACGAGCACGAGCAGGGGCAGCAGCAGGCGCATGGGCAGGCGACGGCGCCTGGAGCCCCCACGGGCTCGTGACGCGGGCCCGGAACGGCGGACAGGGGATGCCATGGGTGGTGGTACCTCGGGTGGTGCGAGTCGGGTACTGCGGGGACGGGGTGTTGCGGCGGGGGGTGGTGGTGATGCGGTCTTCGGTTCGAGGACGGGTGACGGGCCCCGGGTGCCGGCCCTCGGGTGACGGCCCTCGGGTGACGGCCCTCGGGTGACGGGCTTCGGGTGACGGGCCCCCGGTCGGCGGCCCCGGTCGGCGGCCCCCGGTCGGCGGCTCTCAGGTGACGGCCCCGGGGTGATGGGCCGGTGTCACCGATGGCGTGGGACGGGACGGGCGGGACGGGACGGCACCGGCCGGGTGGGGCGGCACCGCCTCCGTTTCGCGGGCTGCGGCCGGCGGGGTTTTCCGGCCGCGCGGCCCGCGCAGGGCGTTCCGGCCGGGGCGGACGCACCGGAACGGCCCCCGCCCGGCCGGTACGGCCACCGCCACAGCCGTCGCGGGTCGGCGGCCGGCCTAGGCCGCCGGTGTCTCGGCGACCGGCTGCGGCTCCGCCGGGCCCTCGGCCACCGTTCCGGTGTCGCCGCCGTCGCCGGTGCCCGTGGTCGCGGTCGGCTCCGGGGTGGAACCGCCCGTGGGTGTCGGGTCGGTGGCCGGCGTGGTCGGCGGGTCCGCCGGTTCGCTGGGGGCCGGTTCGCTCGCGCCGGGGCCGGGGGCCGGTGCGGTCCGGGTCGCCTTCGGCGTGGGCTCGGCCGAGGGGTCGGGACGACCCGTGCCCGCGGTGGCCTCCGGCCGGAGGGCGCTGGGGCCGGACGAGGGCACCGTGGTCCCGCCGGCGGCCGGCGTGCCGCTCGGGGCGGTGGCGCCGGGGTGCGAGGCCGGGGCCGACTCCGCCGGCAGCGGCGGGCTGTCGACCTGCCCGGCCGGCGGGTTCTCCTTCTGGCCCGGCACGGGGAGCCAGGGCGCGTTGGAGTTGCCCGACATCAGCGTGGCGACGATGACGACGGCGTAGATGCCGCAGGCCAGGGCGACGGCCATGCCGATGCGCCGGAAGCGGCGGCTGCGGCGGCCGGACTCGTCGACGAAGACGGGCCGGTCGGCGGCGGGGGCGACGCCGGGGCCTTCCTTCACCTGCCGGACGAAGCCGTCCCCGAGCTGTACCGCGTCGAGCTGGACCGTGACCTCGTGCGGGTCGTGGCTGTGCTCCCCCGCCTCGGACCGCGCGTCGGCTCCGGCAGCGGAGCCGGGAGCGGGTGCGGAGCCGGGAGCGGATACGGGACCGGGAGCGGATGCGGGGCCGGAGGTGCCGGGGCCGGCTTCCTCCGGCTCCTGCCACGGATCGCGCACGGCGGGCCGGGACGTCCGGGACTCCGGGGACGAGGAGAGCGAGTCGGCCTCCCCCTCGCTCTGCCGGGGAATGCCGCGCAGTATCTCCGTCCCGGCGGGCAGGCGCACACCGGTCACCCGGACGTCGCCCTCGGAGAAGACCTGCGTCGCTCTGCCGTCGCGGGCTCTGCCGTCAGCGGTGAGTTCACCGGTCGCGGTAGCGGCCTCGGGCCATTCGGGTTGGGCGTCTTCTCGCCACTTTGTCACGCGCACGCACTTCCCCCCACGGGATGGTTCAGGCGCGCTTCCGACCTGAGCACCCGCCGTCGGACCGGGCCCCCACCCGTCCGAGCGCCCCCTCTTACCACACCGTGCTCAGGCGTCGAATGTAGCGCACGCGCAGGTTCCGTGTGGGCGCCGTGTCGAATCGTGTCAATCGTGAGACGCCATGAGGACATGATCGGCGGCCGGAATCCATCCCCCCGGAGGACGCCGCAACCACCCTTCCTCCGCGGCCAGCCGGGCCGCCGCCGCGCGCAGCGCGTCAAAGGCGGGGTGGGTCAGGCCTCTGCGCCACACCAGCGACACGGGCGACAGCGGCACCGGATCGACCAGCGGCCGCAGCACGGTCGACGGCAGGGCCGGGAACCCGACGACGGCCAGGATCGGGTGACGCGTCCTGGCCATGATCCGCTGGAACTCCTCCTCCCCGACGGCCAGCGGGGCGGGCGGCGCGAGCTCGATCCCCCGCCCTTCGAAGAGCAGCCGTGCGAGGGCCGTCCACTCCGGGGTGCGGGGATTTCCGGCGCCCGCGTAGACGGTCTCGCCGGCCAGCTCGGCGAGCGGCACCTCGGCCGCCCCGGCGAGCCGGTGGTCCTCGGGCAGCACCACCGCCATCGGCTCGTAGCGCACCGGCTGGTGGTCGAGTCCGCTGCGCAGCGCCGGGTCCAGGCCGGCGAACCGTCCGAACGACGCGTCGAGCCGGCCCGCGAGCAGCTCTCCGGCGGCCCAGGTCAGGCCGGACTCGTAGCGGGCCATCAGCTCGTGCCGGGGGGCGAGTTCGCGCGCCCGGTGCAGCACGCTGCGCGGTGTGGCCAGGCCCGGGGAGTTGAGGTCGACCAGCAGCGGCCGGGCCTGGTCGAAGGCGGCGAGCAGGTCGTCCTGCGCCCGCAGCGCCCGCCGGGCGTACGGCAGCAGCCGTTCCCCGTCGGGCGTGAGCGTCACCTGCCGGGTGGTCCGCACGAACAGCTCGGCGCCCAGTTCCCGCTCCAGCCGCCGCACGTCCCGGCTGAGTGCCTGCTGCGCCAGGTGGAGCCGGAGCGCGGCGCGGGTGAAGTGCAGCTCCTCGGCGACGGTGACGAAGGCGCGCAGCAGGCGCGGGTCGAGGTGGGCGGGCATGCCGTGAACCTACAGCGGGCGGCGGCCCGGGGGTTCAGGGGCCGGTGGGCCTGCCCCGGGCCTCGGCCTCGCCCTTCGGCGCCTCCGCGCCGGCGGGCGACGCCTGGCCCACCCGGTGCCGGGGCACCGACCGTACGGGCGGACGCGTCAGGGTGATCTGCCGGACGACCTGCTGGAAGCAGGCCAGCGCCGCGATCCCGGGCAGGGCCGCCGCCGCGGTGCCGAGCACGGTCCTGGGCGCCTGGGCGACACAGAGCAGTACGGCGACACAGGAGAAGACCAGCACGACGCACCAGGAGTGGGCGGCACGGCGCTGGTGCAGCGCGGCCCGCAGGACGGACAGCGACGCCACCAGCCACGGCCCGTAGACCAGCAGGGGCCACCAGGTGCGCAGGCCCCGTTCCGCGGGGGACGCGCCGACCAGGCGCAGCGGGTCGTAGGCGACCATGCCGCTCAGCAGGCTCACGGCGGTGGCGATCACGGCCGCCAGGGCGGCGACCAGGAAGCTGGTGGTGCGCAGCAGGCGCGGGGCCTTCCGGGTCCGGACCTTGCGGTGACGCCGGGGGACGTCACGGACGGGCGGGAGTTCCTCGGTGATGTCCTGGAGCCGTCTCATCCGCTCGCCGCCGGGTGCGGGGACCGGCTCCGCCGCCGCGGGCGGTGGCTCGTCGCGGGGGGTGGGGATCCGCTTCGCCTCGTGCTGGAGGGCTTCCTCGAGGATGAACGCCAGTTCCTCGGCCGGGTCCCAGGTGGGGTCCGGCGGGGTCAGCGGGGTGACGAAGTCCCGGGTCGGTGCCCGGTGCCGCCCACTGCCCTCGATTCCGTTGTCGTACATGACGCGGCCCGCTATTCGGCGAGCGCGAAAGCGGGCCATTCCGTCGCACTGATCCACCGTCGGGCGAGATCTTTTTCCAGATCGCTCATGGCGTCGATGAAATCGCGCAGCACCGGTTCGGTCACCTGCAGCGTGACCGGGCAACCGCCTCTGGTGAGCGTGCCGTTGACGGTGGCGGACGAGTGCGCCGGTGCCGGAATGTAGGTGTACGGGCCGAGCGTTACCGCCCAGCCGTCTTTCCTGGTCGCCTCGGTCATGTACCGACTAACCGTCGGCCCACTTCGGCGGATGCGCGGCAAACGAGTGAAGGATTTTCCCGAATGAACATCTTTTCCATGCGCGATGAGGAGCATTAGGAATCTCCATATCGCTGTATGAAGAACAGGGAGCGAACAGTTCCCGCCATGGTCTTTTCGGCCTGCCGGGAGGAGCCCGCGGACCCGGGCCCGGCGGATCCACAACGGGGGTGCGTGAGTCGGCGCGGAACAGGTGTTGGACGGCTTGATCACCGCCGGGTGACGGTGGGCGCATGCCGCGTCTCGCTCCCTACCGCCGCCTGTTCCGCCTGCCCGGCACCCGTGCCTTCACCGCGGGGAACCTGATCGCCCGGCTGCCGATGGGCATGTTCAGCGTCAGCGCGGTCGTCATGATCGCCGGGACGCGGGGCTCGTACGCCCTCGCCGGTGCCGTCACGGCCACGGGGCTCGCGGCGACCGCGGTGGTCGCGCCGTGGACCGCGCGGCTGGTGGACCGTCACGGCCAGGCCCGGGTGGCGCTGCCCGCCACGGTGATCGCCGTCCTCGGCTCCCTCGCCCTGCTGCTCTGCGTCCGCCACGGCGCCCCGGACTGGACCCTGTTCGCCTCCTACGCCGCCACCGCCACCACCCCCAACACCGGTGGCATGGCCCGGGCCCGCTGGGCCCATCTGCTGGCCGGCGACGCCGAGGGCCTGCACACCGCCAACTCCTTCGAGCAGGCCGCGGACGAACTGTGCTTCATGCTGGGCCCGGTGCTCGCGGCCTTCCTGTGCGGGGCGCTGTTCCCGGAGGCGGGCACGCTGGCCGGCGCGGTGCTGCTGCTGACCGGCATGCTGCTGTTCACGAGCCGGCGCGCGACGGAGCCGCCGGTGCGGCGGCACATACCCGGCAAGGCCCCGCTGCGCGCCCCCGGCATGCCCCCGCTGCTCGCGGTCTGCCTGGCGACGGGCGGGATCTTCGGCGCGACCGAGGTCGTCACGCTCGCCTTCGCGGACGCCGCCGGACACCGGACGGCGGCCGGTGCCGTGCTGGCCCTACAGGCGGCGGGCTCGTGCGCCGCGGGCCTGCTCTACGGCGCCGTGCGACCGGCCGGACCGGCCGCGCGGCGGCTGGCCTGGTGCGTGGCCGCGATGACCGCGCTGCTGACCCTGCCCCTGCTCGCGGCCGCCCTCACCGGATCGCTCCCGCTCCTGGCGGCGGCCCTGCTGGTGGCCGGGACGGCCACGGCCCCGACGATGGTCACGACCATGACGCTGGTCCAGGAGCGCAGCCCCGAAGGACGGCTCAACGAGGGCATGACCCTCGCGGTGACCGGCCTGCTCGGCGGCATCGCCGGCGGCAGCGCGCTCGGCGGCTGGACGGTGGAGCACGTGTCGGCGACGGCGGGGTACGCGCTTCCGGTGACGGCCGGGGCCCTGGCGCTCACGCTCGCCCTGGTCGGTGTTTCGAATCGCTTCACCGATCAGCGCACGCCCCATTGACGCTCCCCCGCACCCCGCATACGTTCGATCGTCGAAGCGCTTCGACGTCGGCACCGGGATAGTGAGGGACCCCCATGAAGTTCACCGACGGCCGCGGGCCGCAGTGTGCGCCGGAGCGGATCTGATGGCCAGGATCACGGACGTGGCGCGCCGGGCCGGGGTCTCCCCGAGCACCGTGTCGTACGCGCTGAGCGGCAAGCGCCCCATCTCGGCGGAGACCCGGCGGCGCGTGGAGGAGGCCGCGCGGGAGCTGGGCTACCGGCCGCAGCCGGTCCCGCCGGCGCACGGCGCGCCGAACGTCCTGGCCGTGGCGGCCCCGCTGCGCCCGGGCGTCCACCTGCCGGCGCTGATGCGGCTGACGCAGTCGGTGGTGACGGCGGCCCGCGGGTACGACCACGACGTGCTGCTCCTCACCGGCGAGGAGGGCCTCAGCCGCTCCGCAGTCCCGGCCCCGGCACGCGTGTTGCTGGTCGTGGACGTCGGCCTCCACGACCCGCGCCTGCCCGTGCTGCGCTCGCTCGGCCGCCCGGCCGTGCTGATCGGCCTGCCCGCCGAGCGGCCCGGGCTGCCCTGTGTGGACCTGGACTACCGCGCGGCGGGTGAGGTGTGCGTGCACCACCTGGCCGCCCTCGGCCACCGCGCCGTGGCCCTGCTGGGACCGCCGCCGGAGGTCTACGTGCGCGAGACCGCCTCGGCCCGCCGTCTGGTCGAGGGGTTCACGGCCGCCGCCGACCGGCACCGGATGGCGTCGTCGGTGCACCCGGCCGAGTGTTCCGGTGCCCCGGCCCTGGTGGACCGGCTGCTGGGCGCCCACCCCGCCCCGACGGCTGTGATCGTCCAGAACGACGCCCTCGTGGTGCCTCTGCTCACCGCTTTGCGGCAACGCGGCCGGCGCATCCCGGAGGACATGTCGGTCCTGGCCGTGGGCACCGACGTCCCCGAGACGGTCTCGGCCGTCACCGTGCCGTCGGCGGAGCTGGGCACGCTCGGGGTGGAGCTGCTGCTGCGCGAGCGCACCGGCCCGCCCGTGCCCCGGACGACGCTGCTGCCGCCGCGGCTGACGGAGCGGGGCAGCACCGGCCGGGCATGACGAAGGCCCCGCCGCCCGGAAGCGACGGGGCCTTCGCCCACATGGGATGAGTGGAGATGGCGGGAATCGAACCCGCGTCCAACGGTGCAGAACCAGGGCTTCTCCGTGTGCAGTTCGCTGCGCTTTTCTCGGCCCCGGCGATCACGCGAACAAGTCGCCGACGGGCCCAGTCACTGTTTGATTTCCCATCGAACCCCGTGACCGGGCTCGATGGTTTAGTTCCCTAGCTTATGCCAGGATCCGGGTCGGGAACGCTCCCGGGCTGACACCCATTTAGGGTCCTTCAGTCACTGCTTATCAGGCAGCGAGGGCGAAGGACTGGGAATCGCGCTTGGTGTTGGCGATTATTTTTTGCGACATATGGTTTACGAGATCATTGCCGCTTCCTCGACACGCTTCCCCTGCCTCGACAGCCGCTGTCGAAACCGATCATCCCCATGTTGTGTTGACAATGCCCTCCGTGGAGGGCGCGTACCCGCTGTGGGGTGCGGACACCATCGTACGTGACCAACGCAGGTCGGTGCCAGCGTATTCCCTACGCCCCGCGCTGCCTGCGCTTGACCGCGGCGATCGCGCGCTCGGTCTCCCTGCGGTCCTGCTTCTCCCGCAGCGCCTGCCGCTTGTCGTACTCCTTCTTGCCCTTCGCCAGCGCGATCTCGACCTTGGCCCGGCCGTCCTTGAAGTACAGCGAGAGCGGCACGATGGTGTGGCCCGTCTCGCCCGACTTGGACTCCAGCTTGTCGATCTCGGCGCGGTGCAGCAGCAGCTTCCGCTTGCGGCGGGCGCTGTGGTTGGTCCACGTGCCCTGGGTGTACTCCGGCACGTGCACGTTGTACAGCCACGCCTCGTTCCCGTCGAGCTGCACGAAGCCGTCGACCAGCGACGCCCGTCCCTGGCGCAGGGACTTCACCTCGGTGCCGGTGAGGACCAGGCCGGCCTCGTAGGTGTCGACGATGAGGTAGTCGTGCCGCGCCTTCTTGTTCTGGGCGATCAGCTTGCGCCCTTTTTCCTTAGCCATAGTGCCGCCCATTTTCGCACTACGCAGGGGGGTTCCGGGAAGCCGATTACGAGGGGCTGGCCAGGCCCCGCAGGACGCTCTCGGCCCGCTGCAGGGCCCCCTCGTCGGCCTCCAGGTCGGGCGTGATGCCCCGGCCGTCGACCCCGCGCCCCGAGGGGGTGCGGTAGTGGCCCACGGTCAGCTCGGCGACGGAGCCGTCGGGCAGCCGGCTCGGCATCTGGACCGAGCCCTTGCCGAAGGTGCGGGAGCCCACGACCAGCGCGCGGCCGCGGTCCTGCAGGGCGCCGGTGAGGAGTTCGGCCGCGCTCATCGTGCCGCCGTCGACGAGTACGACCAGGGGTCGGGTGGTGTCGCCGCCGGGTGCGGCGTGCAGCGCGCGCTGGGCGCCGTCGACGTCGTAGGTGGCGACCAGGCCGCCGTCGAGGAAGGCGGAGGCGGCGGTGACGGCCTCGCCGACCAGTCCGCCGGAGTTGCCGCGCAGGTCCAGGACGACGCCGCCGGGCGGGGCCTCGCGGACCGCCGCGCGGACCCGCTCGCCGGAGTCCTTGGTGAAGGTGGCGACCTTGATGACGGTGACCGGTCCCGCGGTTTCCCGGACGGTGACCGGGTCGGTGGACAGCTGGGCCCGGCGCAGGGTCTCGGTCCACGCGCGCGTGCCGCGCTCCAGGCCGAGGCGGACGGTGGTGCCGGCGGGGGCGTCGGTGGCGTCCCCGCGCAGTAAGGAGATCACCTCGGTGACCGGGCGTCCGTCGGTCCTGCGGCCGTCGACGCTGCGCAGGACGTCGCCGGGGCGGACCCCGGCGGTGGCGGCGGGCGAGCCGGCACGCACCTTCGTCACCTCGATCCGGCCGTCGCGTTCGCTGCGGGCCCACAGGCCCACGCCGGTGTACTGGCCGTCGAGGGCCTCCTCGAACTCCTCGTACTCGCCCTCGGAGTAGACGGCGCCCCAGCGGTCGCCGCTGCGGCTGACGGCGCGCTGTGCGGCCTCCACGGGGGACTTGCCGTCGGCCATGGCCTCCTCGGCCGCCCTGGTGACCGCCGCGTGGTGCCCGGCCGGGCGGGCCGAACGGGCCTCGTCCGGGGCCGACTTCCGGTCGGACTGCGGGAGCGCGCCGGTGGCGGCTCCGGCGGCGAGCACGCCGGCGAAGACCAAGGTCAGGGCGGCCCCGCGGCGGATGCGACGGGGCTGACAGAACGGGTCACGACCTGACATGCCGGTGAGTCTAGGACAAGGGGAAGGGCCGTACGGTCCGTTGACCGCACGGCCCCTCTTGGCATGCGTCACACCTTCAAGTACTTGCGCAGCGCGAAGAACGCGGCCAGCGCGGGCATCAGCAGGCTCGTGGCGAGGATGAGCGGCAGCTTGGTCAGGACGGCGTCCCAGCCGATGAAGTTGATCAGTGTGAGCTGATCCGCCAGGGCCAGTCCGTGGTCGATGATGAAGTACCGCGCGACGAGCAGGAAGGCGCACGCGAGTGTGCCGCCGATGAGTCCGGCGACCGCGGCCTCCATGATGAACGGCGCCTGGATGTAGAAGCCCGAGGCGCCGACCAGGCGCATGATGCCGGTCTCGCGCCGCCGGCTGAACGCCGAGACGCGCACGGTGTTGACGATCAGCATCAGCGCGACGACCAGCATCAGCGCCATCACCGCGCGCGCGGCCCAGTTCATGCCCTCCAGCAGCTTGAAGAGGTTGTCCAGGGTCTCCTTCTGGTCCTGCACGGACTGCACGCCGTCCCGCCCGTTGAAGGCGGTGGCGACCACCTGGTACTTCTCCGGGTCCTTCAGCTTGATGCGGTACGACTCCTGCATCTGGTCCGGCGTGAGGGAGGCGGCCAGCGGGGAGTCGCCGAACTGCTCCTTGTAGTGCTTGTACGCCTGGTCCTGCGACTCGTACGTGACCGTCTGGACGACGTCCATCTTGTCGAGGTCGCTCTTGATCTGCTTCTTCTGGTCCTCGGTCACCGCGCCCTTGGCGCAGTTGGGGTCGGACTCGGCGTCGGACTTGTTGCAGAGGAAGATCGAGACGTTGACCTTGTCGTACCAGTAGCCCTTCATGGTGTTGACCTGGTCGCTCATCAGGAGCGACCCGCCGAACAGGGCCAGCGACAGGGCGACGGAGACGATGACGGCGAAGGTCATCGTCAGGTTGCGGCGGAGACCGACGCCGATCTCCGACAGGACGAACTGGGCGCGCATGGCGGCTGGTTATGCCTTTCCGTGGATCTCGGGAAGCGGTCTCAGTGCTGGTAGCCGTAGACGCCGCGGGCCTGGTCGCGGACGAGGCGGCCCTTCTCCAGCTCGATGACGCGCTTGCGCATCTGGTCCACGATGTTCTGGTCGTGCGTGGCCATCACCACGGTCGTGCCCGTCCGGTTGATGCGGTCGAGCAGCTTCATGATGCCGACCGAGGTCTGCGGGTCGAGGTTGCCCGTGGGCTCGTCGGCGATGAGCAGCTTCGGGCGGTTGACGAACGCCCGCGCGATGGCCACGCGCTGCTGCTCACCACCGGACAGCTCGCCGGGCATCCGGTCCTCCTTGCCGCCGAGCCCGACGAGGTCGAGCACCTGCGGCACGGACTTGCGGATCTCGCCGCGCGACTTGCCGATGACCTCCTGCGCGAAGGCGACGTTCTCGCCGACCGTCTTGTTCGGCAGCAGCCGGAAGTCCTGGAAGACCGTCCCCAGCTGGCGCCGCATCTGCGGCACCTTCCAGTTGGAGAGGCGGGCGAGGTCCTTGCCCAGGACGTGCACCTGGCCGTGGCTGCACCGCTCCTCGCGGAGGATCAGCCGCAGGAAGGTGGACTTTCCGGAGCCGGAGGACCCCACGAGGAAGACGAACTCGCCCTTCTCGACCTCCAGGGAGACATCCCTGAGGGCGGGGCGGGTCTGCTTGGGGTAGACCTTGGAGACATTGTCGAATCGGATCACGGATGCACCACGGGTCGCCGGGGGTAGATGAGCGTGACCTTACGCGACCCGGGCACGGCGCCGCAGTCACCGGTCGCGGTTGCGCATCGGATGTGCCGTTTTGTACGTCCCCCCGGTGGGGCGGGGAACTGTACGAGCGGCGCGCACCCTCCGGAGGAACCTGGCACAGTGGAGGGGGAACATTCCCACCCCCACGAACGTTGGACACGTGGAACCGTCGCAAGGAGGGCAAGCGCATGACGTACGACCGGCTGGTGTGCGCGAACTGTGCGGCCCCCGTGAGCGAGGGCCGCTGCCCCGTGTGCCGCGCGAACCGCGAGCGCCTGCAGCAGGAGAACTTCCTCGCGGGTATGAGCCCGATGGCGCTGATCGCCCTGCTGACGGTGCTGATCGCGGCCGTGGCCCTGCTGGCCCACCAGACCGCGTGACGGCGTAGCCCCCGAGCGAGCCCCCTGTCGTTACGGCACGGCGAAGGGCCCGGAGCGTGCTCCGGGCCCTTCGCGCTGTGCGCACGGTCCGTGCGGGCGCGGCTACCGTCAGGCGGCGGCGCCGCCCCGGCCGCCCATCAGGCGCGGCAGGACGCGGAAGCCGACACCGCCGGCGATCATCGTGGCGGCGCCGAGCACCAGGAAGGTGGTCTGCGCGGCACCCGTCTCGGCGAGCTCGGGGCCGCCGGCCTGGGCCTGCGGGGCCGGGGTGTTGTCCGAGCCGGTGTCGGTGAGGGCCGACGAGCCCTGCTCCTGGGTGGAGGCACCACCGTCGGGGTCGGCGTTGTTGCCGCCGCCGTTGCCCCCGCCGCCACCGTTGCCGTTCCCGCCACCGTTGCCGTTGCCGTTCCCGTTGCCGTTCCCGTTGCCCGGGTCGCTCGGCTCGTCCGTCGGGTCCTCGGTCGGTTCGGTGGGCTCGTCCGTGGGCTCGGCCGGGGGCTCCTCGGTCGACGGCGGGTCGGTCGGGAGGTTCGTGGGGACGCCGGTCGGCTCCTCCGTCGGCGTGGGCGTCGGCGTCGGGACCGGCGACTCCTCGGCGCACAGGATGCCGAGCAGGCAGTCCTCGGCCTCGGCGGCGGATGCGGCACCGGCGGCGGTCAGCGAGGCACCGGCGGCGATCACGGCGCCGGCCGCTATCCGCGCGACGCGGATCCGCGTCTTCTTCGTCATGTGGTTGCTACCCCCAGTAGCTCATCGTCATTAGGCAGCGTTCGGGGCTGTGCTCGACGGGGACGGCTGCGGTGAAGGGCCCCCCGGTTCACATGCGCCCCAGAGACACGCATGCCGCGCTTCACCCTTCCCACTTTTCAAAGACACGTCAAGGCCGTTTGCGGGCGCCATGTCCAACTACGGGGGCTATGCCGGGAGTCTGAGCTCGTGAGTGTGATGTAAAACCCAGACATGCGGGTACGGAAAAGGCAACTGCCGCCTGGGGGGCGGCAGTTGCCTTGTCGACAAACTTACTTCTCCTGCTGCTTGCGCCAGCGAATTCCGGCCTCGAGGAAACCGTCGATCTCGCCGTTGAACACGGCCTCGGGGTTGCCGACCTCGAAGTCGGTGCGCAGGTCCTTCACCATCTGGTAGGGGTGCAGGACGTAGGAACGCATCTGGTTGCCCCAGGAGTTGCCACCGTCGCCCTTGAGGGCGTCCATCTTGGCCTGCTCCTCCTGACGGCGCCGCTCCAGCAGCTTGGCCTGGAGGACGTTCATCGCCGTGGCCTTGTTCTGGATCTGCGAGCGCTCGTTCTGGCAGGAGACGACGATGCCGGTGGGGAGGTGGGTGATGCGCACCGCGGAGTCCGTGGTGTTCACGCCCTGGCCGCCGGGGCCCGAGGAGCGGTACACGTCGATCCGCAGCTCGGACTCGTCGATGTCGACGTGGTCGGACTGCTCGACCACGGGCAGCACCTCGACGCCCGCGAAGGACGTCTGCCGGCGGCCCTGGTTGTCGAAGGGCGAGATGCGCACGAGCCGGTGCGTGCCCTGCTCGACGGAGAGGGTGCCGTAGGCGTAGGGCGCCTGGACGGCGAAGGTGGTCGACTTGATGCCGGCCTCCTCCGCGTACGAGGTCTCGATCAGCTCCGTCTTGTAGCCGCGCTGCTCGGCCCAGCGCAGGTACATCCGCTGGAGCTTCTCGGCGAAGTCGGCGGCGTCGACGCCACCGGCCTCGGCGCGGATGTTCACCAGGGCCTCGCGGGAGTCGTACTCGCCGGACAGGAGGGTACGGACCTCCATCTCGTCCAGCGCCTTCTTCACCGCCGCGAGCTCGGACTCGGCCTCGGCGCGCGTGTCCGGGTCGTCCTCCTCCTCGGCCATCTCGAAGAGGACGCTCAGGTCGTCGATGCGACCGCGCAGGGCCTCGGCCTTGCGCACCTCCGCCTGGAGGTGGGACAGCTTGCTGGTGATCTTCTGCGCCTCATCGGGGTTGTCCCACAGGGACGGCGCGGCCGCCTGCTCCTCGAGCACGGCGATGTCTGCCCTCATCTTGTCGAGGTCCAGAACGGCCTCGATCGACTCCATGGTCGAGGAGAGGGACTTGAGCTCTTCGGATACGTCGACGACTGCCACGCCCTCCAGCGTAACGGCTCCGCCCACCGACCATGCCCGCACGCCCACCGCGCCCGGCCCACCCCGGCGGAGCCGGGCCACCCCGACAGGTCATGAATCCCAGGACCGGGACGCCCTCGCCGAGGCCGGACACCCGGGCCGGTCCGGGGGGCGGGCGGCCCCCGCCGACTCCGGACAACCCGGCCGGCTTCCGGGGAGCGGGTGGCCTTCGCCGGCTCCGGACAGCCCGGCCGGTTTCCGGGGAGCGGGAGACCCCCGTCGACGCCGGACACCCCGGCCGACCCGGGGAGCGGGCGGCCCCCGCCGGCTCCGGAGAGCCCGGCTGGTCCGGAGAGCGGGTGGCTCCCGCCGGCTCCGGACTGCCCGGCTGGTCCGGAGAGCGGGTGGCCTTCGCCGACTCCGGACACAGCCCGGCCGGCCCCGAGAGCAGGCGGGGGCCGTCCGCTTCCCGGCCCCCGCCTGCTCTCCGGGCCGGTCGGGAGAGCGGGACGCCCCCGCCGACGCCGGACACCTCGGCTGGTCCGGCGGCCGGGACGGAGCCACTGGGGCCTGCGGCGCGGTAGGCAGCGGTCCGGGCAAAGCCGCGCTCTTGCCCCCTGGGCCCAGGACGTCAGGTCCTGGAGGCACCCCAGCGGTTCGGGCGGAACACCGGCAGGCTGCGGCCGGCCCTCCGGGGGGGGGACCCGAGCGGCCCGGCCGGAGCGCCCGCGCCCTGCAGTCGGGTCCGGGACCCCGCGCCCTGGCGGTGGGCGGCAGCCGCCCGGGGGCGAGAGGCCAGCGGCGACGCCGGGCGCCCGGCCGGTCCGGCCGTCGGGGCGGAGCGCCGGGAGGCTGTGGCCCCCGGCCGTCACACCCTGGCAGCGCCCGGCGGCCGCCCAGGAGGCACCCCGGTCGGTCCGGCCACCGGGACCTGCGGCGCGGCACCCGGGCGGTCCGGGTGGAGCGCCCGGAGGCTGCAGCCGGGCCTCCGGGTGTCACGCCCTGGGGGCAGCCGAACGGCCCGGGCGGAGTGCCCGGGCCCTGCAGTCGGCTTCGGGGCCCCGCGCCCTGGCGGTGGGCGGCGGCCGCCGGGGGCGGGAGGTGCGCGGCGACGCCGGGCGCCCGGTCGGTCCGGCCGTCGGGGCGGAGCGCCGGGAGGCTGTGGCCGCCGGCCGTCTCGCCCTGGTAGCGCCCAGGGGGCACCCCGGTCGGTCCGGCCACCGGGACCTGCGGGGCGCCACCCGGGCGGTCCGGGTGGCGCGCCCGGGGGCTGCGGCCGGCCTCTGGGTGTCACGCCCTGGGGGCAGCCGGGCGGTCCGGGTGGAGCGCACCGGCCCGTGCCGGGGGCCACGGGGCGTCACGCCCCGGCGAGCCCGGCCGGTGTTCAGGGGGACTGCGGGGCCGAGTTCTTCGTGTCCTGGGACGGGGGGGTCGAGTCCTCGTCCGAGGAGGAGAGCCAGGCTCCTACGCCGACCGCTGCCGCCAGGGCCACCGCGCCCGCGCCCAGGGCCACCCTGCGGCGGCGGGCGACCGCGCGGTTGCGGGCCGAGCCGGGGCGGGGGGCGCCGGGGGCGCGGGGCGCCCGGGCCGTGCCGTGGGCACCGCCGGCCAGCTCGTCGGGGGCCGGGACGCGCATCGACGTGTGGGTGTCCCGGTTGGAGTCGGCCGGTTTCGCGCCCGGAACCAGGGGGACCGCGCCCCGCCGCCGGACCTGCCGGCCGGCCGGGACCGGCCCGGCGGGCCGTTCCTCGCGGTCGGACTCCTCCACGGCCTCCGTGTCCGGCTCGTCCACCTCCAGCGGCGGCATGCCCGCCAGTATCGGCAGCAGCTCCCGCAGCCGCGTCCCGAGCTCGGAGGCGCGCAGCCGGGAGGCCGGGGCCTTGGCGAGGCACTGTACGAGCAGCTGCCACAGCTCGTCGGGGATGCCGGGCAGCGGGACGACCGTCTCCGTGACGTGCCGGCGCAGGACCGCGCCCGGGTGGCCGCCGCCGAACGGGGTGAAGCCCGCGAGCAGCTCGTAGAGGACGGTGGCGAGCGCGTAGATGTCGACGGACGCGCGCGGGGGCAGGCCCTCGACGATCTCGGGGGCGAGATAGTCCGGCGTGCCGATGATCTTCGTGGCCTTGGTGCGGCGCGGGGTGTCGATGAGCTTCGCGACGCCGAAGTCGGTGAGCAGCGCCCGGTGGGAGCCGCCGGGGCCGAGCGGGCCCTGCATGTCCAGCAGGACGTTCTCCGGCTTGACGTCCCGGTGCACGACCCCGGCGGCGTGGGCCGCCGCGAGTCCGTCGGCGATGTCGGCGGCGATCGCGACGGCCGCCTCGGGGGCGAGACGGCGGTCCCGGTCCAGCCGGGTGCGCAGGTCCGTGCCGCGGACGAGGTCCATGACGAGGGCCAGGTCGTTGCCGTCGACGACCAGGTCGCGCACGGACACCACGTGCGGGTGCTCCAGGCCGAGCAGGGCCGTGCGCTCCTGCACGAAGCGCCCGACGAGTTCCTGGTCGGACGCGAGGTCCTCGCGCAGCAGCTTGATGGCGACGGGGCCTTCCGGTCCCTCGCCCAGCCACACCGTGCCGGCGCTGCCCCGCCCGAGGATCTGGTGGGCGGTGTACCGGCTGCCGATCTTCCGTGCCAAGGCTGCTCCTACCGACGCGTGTTGTCGCTAAAACTACGCGTCCGAGGGACCAACCTTCACCGCGGAGGCGGAAATCACCCGCCAGGTGTCGACAAATCACCAACCCCGCAGGGTGGTTCGGGTCAGTTCGTGCCCGAACCGCTCCCGCCGAGCTTCTCGAACCAGCCGGTCACGGTGGAGAACCAGTCGGTGAGCTGGTCCCAGTAGCCCTTGGTGGTGCCGATCCAGTCCTGGAGCGGGCTGAGCTCCCAGACCAGCCAGCCGGCGACGAACAGGATGACGATCGTGAACAGGCAGCCCTTGAGGCAGCCCAGGCCGGGGATGCGCATCGGGTTGGCGCTGCGCTGGCGCGGCTGCCGGGGCTCGCGCTGGGGCCGCTGCGGCTGCTGCGGCTGGGCCGGGGGCGCCGGCGGAGCGTAGCGCTGCGGCGGCTGGGGCCGCTGAGGCTGCTGCGGCTGCGGGGCGTACTGCTGGGGCTGCTGCTGTTGCTGCGGGTAGCCGTAGCCGGGGCCCGGCGGGGGCGCCTGGCGGCGCGGGGGCTGCTGCTGCGGCCGGGCGACCTGGCGCTGCGGGCGGCGGCGCAGCGGGTCCTCGTTCGAGTCGAGGTACTGCACCTGCGTCTGCTCGTTGCGGTCGCGGGCCGCGCGCAGCTGGTTCTGCCAGGGGTGCGGGTCCTCGGGGCCGCCCTGCTGGTTCTGCTGCCCGGGGTGACCGGGGGCGCCCGGCGGGACCGGCGGCATCACGGCGGTCGGGTCGGCCGCGCCCCGGTGGGGCAGGACGGCGGTGGGGTCGGCGGCACCGGCCGGGCCGCCGGTGTGCGGCAGGACACTCGTCGCGGCGTTCGGGTCGTAGGCGCCCGCGCCCTGCGGCAGGACCTGCGTCGGGTCGGCCGCGCCGGGCGTGTCCGGCACCGGCGCGGGGGCCGGGTCGGGCGCCAGGAGCGCGCCGACGCCCTCGGCGGCGGCGATCTGCGCGGAGTTCGCGTGCACGCCGATGCCCTCGGCGACGACGCGCAGGCCACGGGCGAGGTTGACGGCGCTGGGCCGCTCGTCCGGGTTCTTGCGCAGGCAGCGCTCGATGACCGTCCACAGCGGGTCGGGGACCGTGGAGGGACGGCGCGGCTCGGCGCTCAGGTGCTGGTGCAGCACCTCCAGGGCGGAGCCGCCGGCGAACGGCGGACGGCCGGTGACCAGCTCGTACAGCAGGATGCCGGCGCCGTAGATGTCCACGGCGGAGGTCTGCGGGCGGCCCTCGGCGGACTCGGGGGCGACGTACGCGGGCGTGCCGACGAACTCCTGGGTGCGGGTCAGCCCCGGGGAGTCGGCGAGGCGGGCGATGCCGAAGTCGGTCAGCAGCGGGTGCATCCGCCCGTCGTACTGCTTCAGCAGCACGTTGGCCGGCTTGAGGTCGCGGTGGACGACCCCGTCGGCGTGGCTGGCGGCGAGCGCGTCGGCGATCTGGGCGGTGAGCAGCGCCGCCGCGACGGGTGTGAAGGGCCCGTTCTCGCGCAGGTAGCGGTGCAGGTCGGGGCCGTCGACGAGGTCCATGACCAGCGCCAGCAGCTCGCCCTCGACGACCAGGTCGCGGACCCGGACGATGTTCGGGTGGGTCAGCCGGAGCAGGACCGAGCGCTCCCGGAGGAACCGCATGACGATGTCCGGGTCACCGGCCAGCTCCTCCTTGAGGACCTTGATGGCGACGGTCTCGCCGGGCTGTCCCGGCACGGCCGCCTCGGCGCCCGCCGTCTCGCGCTGGCGGGCTCGCCAGACGGTGCCCGTGGCGCCGCGTCCGAGCGGCTCCTCGAGCAGGTACTTGCTGCCTACCGGCCGCACGTCATGCGCTCCCTGGTGCTTGCCTTGCCTGCTGGCCTGTCCGACCCACTGTAGTGCCGGGTCGCCGAGGACCGGAGTGTCGTCTTTCTGTGCGTCTTACGTATCCGCACTCCTACGTGTTCGAACGGAAGACGCTCACCCCGGTCGTGTGGTTGCCGGGAACGGACGTGACCGATCTCAAGGCGATGCCTGCGGGTCATTTCTCAGGCACTTTTGCGGGCAGAGCCGACCAATCAAGATCACCTTTTCCGGAGCGAGGGGCGCGGTGTCAGTGGCAGGTGCGAGGATGCCTGCAGTACTGGCCGACGTGCCGGGGCGGGGCGGGGGGCTCCGCGCCCGGGCAGAAGGGACCGCTGACGGCGATGCAGATCCGGCTGACCGTCGTAGATCCGCTGGGCGCATCGGCTCCGGGGCGGGAGAGCGCCCCACGCAGCGACGTCCTGGTCACGGCACCGGCCGGTACGGCGCTCGCGGCGGTGGCCTCGGCGCTCGCCCAGGTGGTCTCCGGGGGCGACGGTTCGGGCACGCCCGTGCTGTACGCCGGGGAGCAGCGGCTCGACGCGCAGCGCTGCACGCTCGGCGAGCCGCCGCTGACCGACGGTGCCGTGCTGTCCGTGGGCGCGCCCGGGGAGCCGGAGCCGCACCCCGAGTGGGACGACGCCCCGGCCCAGCTGCAGGTGGTCGCGGGCCCCGACGCCGGCGGTGTCCACCTGCTGCACGGCGGCGAGATCCGCATCGGCCGCTCCGCCGACGCCGACGTGCCCCTCGACGACCCGGACGTCTCCCGGCTGCACTGCGCGGTGACGGTGGCCGCGGACGGCCGCGTCTCGGTCGCGGACCTGGACTCCACGAACGGCACGACGCTGGACGGGGCGCGGGTGGGACGCCGGGCGGTCCCCCTCGCGCCCGGGGCGCTGCTGCGGATCGGCGAGTCGGCCCTGCGGCTGGCTCCCGCCGGAGGGCCGGGGGGCCGGGTGGAGACGACGCCGGACGGGGAGGGACACGTGCGCGTGCCCGGACCCGTGCCCGAGCCCGCCGGGGACGAGCCGCCTTCCCCCGCGCGGCCCTCCGGCCCCGCGCACCACGCGTACGGCACGGCGGCCTGGGGCACGCCGGGAACCTCCGGGCACGGTCCGGGAGAGGCCGTGGTGCCCGGGCAGGGCGGCGCGCCGCGCGCCGAGAGCGGGAACCAGCCGCCCGCGGAGGGAGCGCGACCGGGGGCTTCCGGGCTGCTTCCCCCGGAAGGCAGCCTCCGGGCGCCCCGGCAGCGGGGTGCGGCGCCGTCTGGGGGCGGTGACACGGACACGCACGCGGGGCGTTCCGGGGTGCGCGCCTTCGGCGGAACGACCCCGGACGGCACCTCTGCGCAAGCCGGGGCTGCGGTCGGGGCCGGACGCGGTCCGGCCGGGGCGTACGGGGCGGAACCCGGTCCGGCCGGGGCTGCGGACGGGGCCGGGCATCCCGGTGCCGGACCTGCCGACGGTGTGGGGCGTCCGCCCGCCGGGGCCGCCGACGAGACCGGTCGGCCTGGCAGCGGGGCCTTCGACGACACCGGCCGGTCCCGCACGGGGGCCTTCGACGACACCGGCCGGTCCCGCACCGGGGCCCTTGACGGCACCGGGTGGCCTCGTGGCGGAGTCGCGGACGGTTCTGGTCACGGCACGGCCCGGCCCGACGCGGCCGCCGCCGGGCGCGACTCCCGCGGGGCCGCCGTCCCCGCCTCCCCCGCCCCACCTGCCGCCCCCGGCGTTTCCGCCGCATCCACCGCATCCACCGCATCCACCGGCGCCGCCGTCCCCGCTGACGAGCGCGTCGGACGGGGCCGCAAGGGCACTCCTCTGCGCGGCACCGACGTGCCGCCCGGCACGCGTCGGCGGGGCGGGCTCGGAGCATGGGCCCGGCGGTGGGCCGGAGGGCGTACGGAGCAGCCCGCGGAACCGCACGGGACGTACGACGAGGACGAGCCGGCCGGGACGCCCCCGGTGGAGCGTCCGGCGGCGGGCCCGGCCGTGCCCGAGACCTGGCCGGACCCGGCCGCACTGCTGCTGACGGCCCTGGGGCCCGGGCCCCGGCTGTGGGAGCGCGGGCCGGACCACCCCGAGGCACTCGCCGTGCGGCTCGGCACGGCGGACCGGGCGGCGCCGGACGGCTCGGGCCTGCTGCCGGCCGTGCCGGTGACGGCCGGGCTGCGTGAGGTCGGGGCGCTGGGACTGGCCGGGCCGCGGGCGCGGCTGTCCGGGCTGGCCCGCGCCGTGCTGGCCCAGCTCGCCGCGCTGCACTCCCCCGACACCCTGGAGATCGTCCTGATCACGGCGGACCGCTCCCGCCCTCTGGAGGAGCGCACCGCCGAGTGGTCCTGGCTGGGCTGGCTGCCCCATGTCCGCCCGGGGCACGGGCAGGACTGCCGCCTCCTCCTGGCGCACGACCGCGAACAGGCCGCGGCCCGCACGGACGAGTTGCTGCGCCGCCTGGACGACCAGCTGGCTGAGGAGGGGGCGGGCCCGGCCCCGGTGGGGGGTGGGCTGATCCCCGGCGCCCGGAGCGCCGGCGCCCACGCCGCCCGGTCCGGCGGGCCGAGTGCCTCCACGTTCCGCGCCCATGGAGCCGACGGCCCGGGCGACCGCGCCGCAGGCTCGGGCGGACCGGTGCCCGGCGCGCGGGTCCCGGACGACGCCCGGTATGCCGACGGCTCCGGCGTCCCGGCCGCCCCCGCCCACGGAACCACCGCCCCGGACGCCCACACCCGGGGTGCGGACACACCGCTGCCCGACACACGCACCCCCGCCGCCCAGACCCACGGCACCGCCGACTCCCGGCACCACACCCCGGGCACACCCACCCCCGGCGCACGCACCCCCCGCACCCCCGCCGCCCAGACCCACGGCACCGCCGACTCCCGGCACCACACCCCGGGCACACCCACCCCCGGCGGCCGCCACCCCGCCGACACCGGCAGCCACCCCGGCGGCACCGGCACCCCCGTCCTCCACGCCCCGGCGGCCCCCGCCGCCACCCCCGCCGGCCCCCGGGGTGAACACCCGGCGCCGCCCCACCCCCGGCGTCCGTCCTGGGCGCAGGGCGACCTCGACGCCGTCGGGGGGAACGGCTTCCCGGGGCCGTACACCGTCCTCGTCGTCGACGGCGACCCCGGCGGAGCCGGTCTGCGGGAAGCCGTGGCGCGGCTGGCCGTGGAGGGGCCGCGGGCCGGGATCCACGTGATCTGCCTGGCCGAGACCGCCGCCGCCTCGCCCGCCTCCCCCGTGAGCGACACCTACGAGGCGGCCTGCTCCGTCGCGCCCACCTTCCGGCAGTGCGGCGCGGTCGCGCTGCTCAGCGGGGACGTGGCGACCGCGCTGCGGCTGCTGCGCGTGGCCCGGGCCGGCGCGGACGGCGCGGCCCCGGGTCCCGTCGGGCACGGCACCGTCGCCACCGTCGACGCCGTCTCCCCGGCCTGGGCCGAGCGGTTCGCGCGGGCGCTGGCCCCGCTGCGGACGGACGGCGCGGCGAGCGACCGGCAGCCGCGCGTCTCCGCACCGCTGCCGCAGGCGGCCCGGCTGCTGGACGAGCTGGGCCTGGCCCGGGCCACCCCGGCCTCGCTGATGGCCCGCTGGGCGGACGCGGCCGACGACACCGACGCGCTGGGCGGCCGGGTGCGCGCGGTGCTCGGCGCCGGCCCGCGCGGCCCGGTCGGCGTGGACCTCGCGGCCCAGGGACCGCATCTGCTGATCGAGGGCCCGCCGGGCAGCGGCCGTACGGAGCTGCTGCGGGCGGTCGTGGCGTCCCTGGCCGCCGCCGAGCGGCCGGACCGGCTCGGCATCGTGCTGGTCGACGGCCGGGGCGGCCCGGGCGCGGGCGGCGGTCCGGGCGAGGGCCTGCGGGTGTGCACGGACGTCCCGCACGTGTCCACGTATCTGACGGCGCACGACCCGGTGCGCATGCGGGAGTTCGCGCAGTCGCTGAGCGCCGAGCTGAAGCGCCGATCCGAGCTGCTCGGGCGCAGCGACTTCGCCGAGTGGCACACGGGACGTGAGCTGGCGGGCCGCATGGTCGCCCAGCGCACGGCCGCGGCCCGCGGCGCCCAGCCGGGCGAGGCGGCCGCCGGCGCCGCCGACCTGGACAGCGCCTCCAGCTCCACGCTGCGGCTGCGGCCCGGCGGAGCCCGGCGGCAGACGGAGGCGGCGGCGCCTCCGCTCCCCCGGCTCGTGGTGGTCGTGGACGACCTGGACGCCCTGGTCTCCCCCGCCCTCGGCTCGACGGGCCGCCCCGCCGCCGGGTCGGTGATGCGCGCCCTGGAGGCCGTGGCCCGGGAGGGCGAGCGGCTCGGCGTGCACCTGGTGGCGGCCACCGGCCCGTGCCCCCGGACGGCGGAGACGGAACCGGCCCGCCGGGCCACCCTGCGGGTCACGCTGGACGCCCCGGCCACGGGCCCCGACGAGCCCGCGCCCGGCCGCGGCAGCCTCACCGCGGCGGACGGGCGGGTCACGCCGTTCCAGGGCGGGCGGGTCACCGGCCGGATCCCCCGGACGGCGACGCTGCGCCCCACGGTCGTGGCGCTGGAATGGCACCGCATGGGTGACCCTCCGGCCCGGCGTCCGGTGCGGGAACTCGGAAACGGCCCGACCGACCTGGCACTGTTGGCCAGCGCGCTGGAAAGGGCGGCGCGGGAGGTCGCGGCGGCGCGGGTGCCGTCCCTTCTGTGACGGGGACGGCCGTCTCCGTGACGGGGACGGCCGTCGGCCCCGCCCGGCGACGCGGGGCCGCGCCCCTGGTCACGAGGGGGTCACGATCCCCCGCTTGACACGCGACGCCATCTTGCCGCCCCCGCACACCCGGGCGTAGACCAGATCGCACGGGAGCGCGCTCGACGTTCGACGAGGAACGAAGAACGGGGCAGTCATGCGCATGACGAGCAGCACCATCCGGAACCGCTGGTCGCCCGAGCGGGACACGGCGACCCCCCGAAGCCGCAGAGCCACCAGGGCCGCGGCGGCCGTCGCCGCGGGAGCGCTCGCGCTCTCGCTCACCGCCTGCGGAGGCGACGACGGCAACGACAGCAGTGGAGACACGGGCACCTCCGAGGAGACCGCCAACAGCGTCACCCTTCCCAAGCTGAACGGGACGAGCCTGGAGATCGCCGCCGTCTGGACCGGTACCGAGCAGGCCAACTTCAAGAAGGTCCTGGCGGAGTTCGAGAAGCGCACGGGCGCCAAGGTCACGTTCGTGCCGGCCCAGGACCCGATCATCAACTTCATCGGCTCCAAGGTGGCCGGCGGGCAGCCGCCGGACATCGCGATGCTGCCGCAGCCGGGCGCCATCAAGCAGGCCGTGGACCGCGGCTGGGCCAAGCCGCTCGGGGCCGACGCCCAGAAGGAACTCGGCGAGAACTACTCGCAGGGCTGGCAGGACATCGGCAAGGTCGGCGGCAAGCAGTACGGCGTCTACTACAAGGCCGCCAACAAGTCCCTGATCTGGTACAACAACCAGGTCTTCGAGAACGCCGGGGCGAGCGAGCCCGAGACCTGGCCGGACCTGCTGAACACGGCCCAGACGGTCTACGACTCCGGCGTCACCCCGTTCTCCGTCGGCGGCGCCGAGGGCTGGACGCTCACCGACTGGTTCGAGAACGTCTACCTCTCCCAGGCCGGCCCGGAGAAGTACGACCAGCTGGCCAAGCACGAGATCAAGTGGACGGACCCGTCCGTGAAGGACGCGCTGACCACCCTCGCGCAGGTCTGGGGCAAGCCGGACTACATCGCGGGCGGGGCGAACGGGGCCTTGCAGACGGACTTCCCGGCCTCCGTCACGCAGGTGTTCACCGGCGGGGACCAGCCCAAGGCGGCCATGGTCGCGGCGGGTGACTTCGCGCAGGTCAACATCCCCTCCTCGATGAAGGTCGGCACGGACGCGAAGGTGTTCCCGTTCCCGGCGGTCGGGGACAACGGGCCGGTGGTCTCGGCCGGTGACGCGGCCGTGATCCTGGAGGACTCGAAGGGGGCGCAGGCTCTGGCCACCTGGCTCGCCTCGCCGGACGCGGCGACGATCCAGGCCGAGCTGGGCGGCTACCTCTCGCCGAACAAGAACGTGGAGAACTCCGCGTATCCGAACTCGGTGCAGCAGAAGATCGCCAAGGCGCTCATCGACGCCGGTGACGACTTCCGCTTCGACATGTCCGACCAGGCCCCGCAGGCCTTCGGCGGCACGCCCGGCAAGGGCGAGTGGAAGATCCTCCAGGACTTCCTGAAGAACCCGAAGGACGTGGCGGGCACGCAGGCGAAGCTGGAGTCCGAAGCGGCCGCGGCGTACGGGAACTGACGTCATGACGTCGGCCACGGCGGCAGGGGGCGTCACGCCCCCTGCCGCTCCCAAGTCGCGCAAGAGTGTGACCGGCACCCGCAGGATGGTCGCGGCACTGTTCCTGCTGCCTGCGCTCGTCCTGCTCGGCGCGCTCGTGGTGTACCCGATCGGGTACTCGGTGGTCCGCAGCTTCTACGACCAGTCCGGCGACGGCTTCGCCGGTGTCGACAACTACAAGGCCCTGTTCACCGACGAGGGCATCCGCACCGCCCTGAAGAACAACGTCTTCTGGGTGGTGTTCGCGCCGACGGTCGCCACGGCCCTCGGTCTGATCTTCGCGGTGCTGACCGAACGGGTGCGCTGGGGCACGGCGTTCAAGCTGGTCGTCTTCATGCCGATGGCGATCTCGATGCTGGCCGCGGGCATCATCTTCCGCCTGGTGTACGACCAGGACCCGGACAAGGGCGTGGCGAACGCGGTGTGGGTGGGCGTGCACGACACGTTCGCCCAGTCGTCGGCGTTCCCCAAGGCCCACCCGGGCCGCGAGTCGCCGCTGGAGCCGGTCGGCGGCGGTGCGTTCATCACCAAGTCACCCGTGCGCGCGGGCGAGGCGGTCTCGCTGCCGCTGGTGGGCGTGGCGCCGGACCTGATGCCGGACGACGCGAAGCCGGCGGCGGCGCCGAAGCCCGAGCCGGACAAGGTCACCGGCACGGCCTGGCAGGACTTCACGCGCGGCAAGGGCGTCGGCACCCTCAACAGCGTCGACGCCTCCGAACTGGGCTACGCCGGGATGCGGATCGAGGCCGTGAAGGACGGCCGGGTCGTGGCCTCCACCACGGCCGGCGACGACGGCACCTTCACGCTGCCCGCCTCGGCCGACGGGGCGCAACTCAGGCTCCCGGACAGCAACTTCAAGGAGCCCTACAACGGCCTGGACTGGCTCGGCCCGTCCCTGGTCACCCCGTCCATCATCGGCGCGTACATCTGGATGTGGGCGGGCTTCGCGATGGTGCTGATCGCGGCCGGGCTCGCGGGCGTGCCCCGGGAGCTGCTGGAGGCCGCCCGGGTCGACGGCGCGACGGAGTGGCAGGTGTTCAGACGGGTCACGGTGCCGCTGCTGGCGCCGGTCCTCGCAGTCGTCACCGTCACGCTGATGATCAACGTGCTGAAGATCTTCGACCTGGTGTTCATCATCGCCCCCGGCTCCGCGCAGGACGACGCGAACGTGCTCGCGCTGGAGCTGTACCGCAAGGGCTTCTCCGAGGACCAGCCGGGCATCGCCAGCGCCATCTCGGTGTTCCTGCTGCTGCTCGTGATCCCGGTGATGTGGTTCAACGTCCGGCGGCTGAGGCGGGAGGTGCGGCGATGAGCGCGGACGCGGGCGTTCGGTCCGGCGAGGCGGCGCGGCCCACCGGCCCGGCCGAGGCGAAGCACTCGCTGGCGTCCCGGCTGGTCGAGGGGGTCAGCGGCGGACTGCTGCGGGTGTTCCTCATCGTGGTCGGCCTGTTCTGGCTGGTGCCGACGATCGGTCTGCTGCTGGCCAGTCTCCGCTCGCCGGAGGACATCGCGGCCAGCGGCTGGTGGAAGGTGTTCACCGAGCCGGCGCAGATCACCTTCGACAGCTACGCCAAGCTGCTGGAGAACGACGACATCACCAGCAGCCTGCTGAACACGGTGTGGATCACCGTGCCGGCGACCCTGCTGGTGGTGATCATCGGCTCGCTGGCGGGCTACGCCTTCGCCTGGATGGAGTTCCCGGGCCGTGACTGGTGGTTCCTGGGCGTGGTCGGCCTGCTGGTCGTGCCCGTGCAGGTCGCGCTGATCCCGATCGCCGAACTCTTCGGCAAGATCGGCATCTTCGGCTCGGTGATCGGCGTGGTCCTCTTCCACGTCGGCTTCGGCCTGCCGTTCGCGGTGTTCCTGCTGCGGAACTTCTTCGCAGAGATCCCCCGGGAGCTGCTGGAGGCGGCGCGGCTGGACGGGGCGGGCGAACTGCGCCTGTTCTTCCGTGTCGTGATGCCGCTGGGCGGTCCGGCGATCGCCTCGCTGGGCATCTTCCAGTTCCTGTGGGTGTGGAACGACATGCTGGTCGCGCTGATCTTCTCGGACTCCGGGAGCCAGCCGATCACGGTCGCACTCCAGACGCAGGTACGGCAGTTCGGCAACAACATCGACGTGCTGGCGCCCGGCGCGTTCATCTCGATGGTGGTCCCGCTGGCCGTCTTCTTCGCGTTCCAGCGGCAGTTCGTCTCCGGCGTGATGGCCGGCGCGGTCAAATAGCGCCCAGCGCAAGGTGGTTGGAGGGGCGGGCCGGGTGCGGTCCGCCCCTTCGGCGTTCCCCCGGATGCCGTAGCCGCCGTAACCAACCGGCCCCACCGGCCGTTCCCGGGCCGAACGCCCGCGCCGACCGATGGATGGCCTCTTGCCCAGGTTCAGTGTCATTGTCCCCGCGTACCAGGTTCAGGCGTACCTGCACGAGTGCCTCGAATCGGTGCTCTCCCAGTCCTGTCCCGATCTGGAACTGATCGTCGTCGACGACGCCTCGCCGGACGCGTGCGGCGCCATCATCGACGAGTTCGCCGCCCGCGACGCGCGCGTGCTCCCCGTCCACCTGCCCCAGAACGTCGGCCTGGGCCGCGCCAGAAACGCCGGCGTGGCCCGCGCGAGCGGCGACTACCTGCTGTTCCTCGACAGCGACGACACCCTCACGCCCGACGCGCTGCGCGCCGTCGCCGACCGGCTGAAGGAGACGGGCGATCCGGACGTCCTGGTCTTCGACTACGCGCGCACCTACTGGACGGGCGAGGCGGTCCGCAACCAGGCGGCGCTGCAGCTGACCGAGCAGGGCCCGGCCCCGTTCCGCCTGGAGGACCGGCCGGGCCTGCTGCGGCTGCTGATGGTCGCCTGGAACAAGGCCTACCGGCGGGAGTTCGTCGAGAAGCAGGGCTTCGCCTTCCCGCCCGGCCTGTACGAGGACACGCCGTGGACGTACCCGGTGCTGATGACCGCGGAGTCGATCGCGACGCTGGACCGGGTCTGCGTGCACTACCGGCAGCGGCGCCTGGGCAGCATCCTGCGCACCACCAGCGAGCGGCACTTCGACGTCTTCGACCAGTACGACCGGGTGTTCGCGTTCCTGGAGGAGCGCCCGGAACTGGCGCAGTGGCGGCCGGTGTTGTTCCGCCGCATGGTCCACCACCTGGCGATCGTGTACTCCCGGCGGGACCGGCTGCCGAAGGGCTCGCGGGCGGACTTCCTGCGCCGGGCCCGCGCCCACTACCGGCGCTACCGCACCCCGGGCGTCCCCGTCCCGCTGCGGGCCCGGGTGCAGCACGTCCTGATCCGCTTCGGCCTGCACCGCACCTACCGGACGCTCCAGCTGGCGTCGGCCCTGCACCGCCGCCTCGCCCGGCGGACGGGCAAGCTGCTGCGGGGCGTGCGCGGGGCCGTCCTGCGCACCCACTACCGCGTGCAGCGCTGTCTGCCGCTGCGCGCCGACCGGGCCGTCTTCGCCGCCGACGACGGGCGCGGGCACGGCGGCGACCCGGGCGCGCTGGAGAGCGCGTTCCGCGAGCTCGCGCCGCACATCCGCACGGCGTGGATCGCCCGCCCGGAGCACCACCACACGATCCCGCCCGGCCCGCGCCGCCTGGTCCCCGGCACGGCCGCCTACTGGACGGCGCTCGCCCGCTCCCGGTACCTGGTGAGCAACACCGACTTCGACCCCGGCCTGGCCAAGCGCCGGGGCCAGATCCTGATCCAGACGGGGCAGGGCACCCCGCTGGGCCACATCGGCCTGGACCTCCAGGAGCGCCCGGCGGCCGCCCGGGGCCGGGACTTCGCCGGGCTGCTGCGGGACGTCGACCAGTGGGACTACGTGCTGTCCGCCAACCGCCACACCACCCTGACCCATGAGCGCGTCCACCCCGGCCGCTACACCACGCTGGAGTACGGCCACCCCCGCAACGACGTGTTCCTGACCGCCGGCCCGGCGGACGTGACCCGGCTGCGCGCCTCCCTCGGCATCCCGGAGGGCACGGTGGCGATCCTGTACGCGCCGACCCACCGCGACTACCGGCGTTCCCCGTACCGCAGCCTGGACCTGCAGCGGATCGCGCGCCGCCTCGGCCCGCGCTTCGTCGTCCTGGCCCGCGGCCACCACGCCTACGACGCCCCGCTGACCACCACCTGCGGCCGGGTCGTCGACGTCAGCGACCACCCGAGCGTCCAGTCGCTCTGCCTGGCCTCCGACGCCCTGGTCACGGACTACTCCTCGCTGATGTTCGACTACGCCTGCCTGGACCGGCCGATCGTGATCCACGCCGACGACTGGGAGGCGTACCAGGCGGCCCGCGGCACCTACTTCGACCTGCGTGCCTTCCCGCCCGGGGCGATCGCGCGCGGCGAGGACGAGCTGATCGACATCTTCGCCACCGGCCACTGGCGCGGCTCCCGGTCGGCGCAGCTGCGCTCGGCGTTCCGCGAGCGGTTCTGCACCTGGGACGACGGCCGGGCCGCCGAGCGGGTCGTCCGCCGGGTCGTCCTCGGCGAGACGGAGCTGCCGCCGGTGGTGCCGCTCGGCGAGCGCCGCCCGGTGCCGTCGGCGGCGTCCGCGCTGGCGCGTGAGCCGCTCGCCACCGTGCCGCACCCGGCCGGCGCGCCCGCGGCCGCCCTCACCGACCTCCTGTGACCACGGTTCTCACCCCGGGGAGTCCCATGCCCTCCAGCCCGTCGCGGCCGACACCCAGCCGTCCGCCCTCCTGCCGCCCGTCCGGGCGGCCGGGCCGCCCGCGCGCGGCCTGAGCCGGCCGGCGGCCCCGCAGCCCTCCGCCCGCAACACCCCGACAGAAAGAGCAGAATGCCCCGCTTCAGCATCGTCGTCCCGTCCCATGGCGTCGCCGGCCGGCTGTCCCAGGCGCTGGACTCGGTCCTCGCCCAGTCGTTCGGCGACTTCGAGCTGATCCCGGTGTGCGACGCGCCCGACGCGCCGGCCGCGGACGTCGTCGCCGGGTACGCCGAGCGGGACTCCCGGGTGACGCCGGTGCACTCGCCGCCATCGGCCGGTCTGGCCGGGGCGCGCAACACCGGGCTGCGGGCGGCGGTCGGCGGCCATGTGCTGTTCCTCGACGGCGACGACCTCCTGGTCCCGGGGGCGCTGGCGGCGCTGGACGCCCGGCTGGGCGAGACCGGCGAGGTGGACGTGCTGTACTTCGAGCACGAGCGCGCCCCCTGGTGGGAGGGCGAGCCGGGCAACCCGGCCGCCCCCCTGCTGGCCGGAACACCGGACCGGGCGTTCGCCCCGGACGAGGCGCCGCGGCTGACAGGCGTGGCGCTCCCGGCGTGGAGCGCGGTCTACCGCCGGGCCTTCCTCGCCGAACACGGCCTGGCCTTCCCGGGCGACCACTTCACCGACGTCGGGTTCGGCGGTCTGGTCGCGCTGCGGGCGGAGCGGATGGCGGCCCTGCGCACGGTCGTCGTGCGGCACCTGCTGCGCCGGCAGGGCAACCGGCTGAACCTGCCCGGCGCGCACCACACCGAACTGCTCGACCAGGCCGAGCTGGTGCTGACCGGGGCGGCGGAACAAGGGCTGGCCGCGGGCCGGCTGGTGCCATTGTTCGAGCAGTTGTTCGCCGCCGTGCTGAAGACGGCGGCGCACCCGAGGCGGCTGCCGGCCGGGCGGCGCGCGTTCTTCCGCCGGGCGGGCGCGCTCTACCGGCGGCACCTGCCCGCCGGGTACCGGGCGCCCGGCGGCAGCCTGGGCGTCCAGCACCGGCTGCTGGCGTCCGGTGCGTACACGGCGTTCCGCGTGCTGCGCGCCGCGAACCGCAGGGCCGCGGGCGCCGCCGCGCTGCTGCCCCGCCCGCGCGGGCTGCGCACCCGCCTGCGGTACGCGGTGCAGCTGCGCCTGCCGCTCGACCGGAACCTGGTCGTGTACTGCGCGTACTGGGGCCGTGGCTACGCCTGCAACCCGGCCGCCATCCACGCCAAGGCCCGCGAACTCGCCCCGCACCTGCGGGCGGTGTTCCTGGT
The DNA here is from genome assembly GCF_044540565.1 of Streptomyces sp. NPDC085931. Lineage (NCBI taxonomy): Bacteria > Bacillati > Actinomycetota > Actinomycetes > Kitasatosporales > Streptomycetaceae > Streptomyces > Streptomyces sp. NPDC085931. The sequence goes on along the minus strand of NZ_JBITSK010000011.1, from coordinate 47,763 downwards.
GGAGCGGGACGCGGTGGGCAGCATGCCGCCGGACGTGGAGTACGCGGTGATCGGCAGCCGGAAGTACTGGGAGGTGCTGGCCCGCGCCACGTACCTGGTGAACAACGCCAACTTCGCGGACGCGGTGGTCAAGCGCCCGGGCAGCGTGCACCTGCAGACGCAGCACGGCACGCCGCTGAAGAAGATGGGCGCCGACCAGTCGGCGTACCCGGTGGTGGCGGCGGCGACCGGAAGCTTCGCCAGGCTGCTGGCCCGGGTGGACCGCTGGGACTACAACCTCACCGCCAACCGTCACTCGACGCAGATGTGGGAGTCCGCGTTCCCCGGCGCCCACGAGACCCTCGAGTACGGCTATCCGCGCAACGACGTCTACTGCACCGCCTCGGGCGAGGACGTCGCCCGGGTCCGCATGGAACTCGGCGTCCCGGACGGCAAGAAGGCGCTGCTGTACGCCCCCACGCACCGCGACTACGCCACCGGCTTCGCCTCGGGCCTGGACCTGGCGGAGTTCTGCGAGGCGATCGGCGACGAGTACGTCGTCCTGCTGCGCGCCCACTACTTCTACGACCGGGGCGCCTCCCGGGGCGGCGGCCGGATCATCGACGTCACCGGGCACCGCTCCTCGGAGGACGTGTGCCTGGCGGCCGACGCGCTGATCACCGACTACTCGTCGATCATGTTCGACTACGCCAACCTGGACCGGCCGATCGTCGTGTACGCCGACGACTGGGACGTCTACCGCGAGGTCCGGGGCGTCTACTTCGACCTCATGGAGTGCCCGCCCGGCCGGGTCGCCCGAACGCCCGGGGAGCTGGCGGCCCTCTTCCGCGACGGCGGCTGGGCCGACGCGTCCGCCACGGCGCTGCGGGCGGCGTTCCGCGAGCGGTTCTGCCAGTTCGACGACGGCCGGGCCGCGGAGCGCGTGGTGCGCCGGGTGCTGCTGGGCGAGCCGCCCGAGTCGCTTCCGCCCGTGCTGCCGCTCGCCGAGCGCGTCCCGGCCCCCGCCGCCACCCTCACAAGGAGCTGACCGAAGAAGTGCCCCGCTTCAGCATCATCGTCCCCGTCTACAACGTGCAGGGCTTCCTGCGCGAGTGTCTCGACTCGGTGCTCGGCCAGTCCTGCGGCGACTTCGAGGTGATCGCCGTGGACGACCGCTCGCCCGACGGCAGCGGCGCGATCCTCGACGAGTACGCCGCCCGCGACGACCGGGTGCGGGTGCTGCACCTGGCCGAGAACGTCGGTCTGGGCCGGGCCCGCAACGCCGGGCTCGCCGAGGCGGCCGGCGACTACGTCCTGTTCCTCGACAGCGACGACCGCTACACACCGGGTCTGCTGGCGGCCGTCGCCGCGCGCCTGGAGGCGACCGGCGACCCGGACATCCTGGTCTTCGACCACGTACGCACCCACTGGTGGGGCCGGGGCGGGCGCAGCGAGGCGGCGGACCTGCTGGCCGCCGCGGGCCTGGAGACGTTCTCGGTCCGCCGGAGCCCGCAGTACCTGAACCTGTTCCTGGTGGCCTGGAACAAGGCGTACCGGCGCGCGTTCTTCCAGGGGCACGGCCTGGAGTACGCGCCGGGCCTGTACGAGGACGCGCCGGTGACGTACCGGTCGATGGTGCTGGCGGAGCGCATCGCCTGCCTGGACCGGATCGGGGTGGAGTACCGCCAGCGCCGGCAGGGCGCGATCACCAGGACGCCGGGCCGCCGGCACTTCGAGATCTTCGCGCAGTACGAGGGTCTGTTCGCGTTCCTGGAGCAGCGGCCCGACCTCGGCTGGGCGCGGCCGCTGCTGCTGGAGCGGGCGCTGGACCACATGCTGTTCGTGCTGGCCCGCGAGGACCGGGTGCGGCCCGCCGACCGGGGTGACTTCTACCGCGAGATCCGCTCCTTCCACCGCCGGCACCTCCCGGAGGGCGGTTTCCCGGAGCCGGACGGCTGGCGCGGGCTGGAGATGCGGCTGCTGGCCTCGGCGCCCTACCCGGCCTACGCGGCGGCCCGTGGTCTGCGGGACCTGCGCGCGGCCGCCCTGGGCGGGCGGCGCCGGGTGACCCGGAAGACCGCGGAGACCGCCCTGCGCGGCTGGTACGGGGTCCAGTCGAAGCGGCCGCTCGATCCCCACCTGGCCGTCTACTCGGCGACCCACCACCGCGGGGCGACCGGCGACCCGGCCGCGATCTACCACAAGGCCCGTGAGATCGCCCCGCACATCCGGGGTGTGTGGGTGGTGCGGGAGGACGCGGTGGCGGCGCTGCCGCCGGGGGCCGAGCACGTGATCGTCGGCTCGCGCCGCTACCACGAGGTCATGGCGCGGGCCACGTACTGGGTGAACAACGTCAACTGGCCCGGCACCCTGGCCAAGCGGCCCGGCAGCGTCCACATCCAGACGCATCAGGGCACCCCGCTGAAGTACATGGGCGCCGACCTGCTGACCAAGCCGGGCGCGCGGCACGGTTTCGACGTGCCGCAGATGCTGCGCCGGGCCGACCGCTGGGACTACAGCCTGGTCGCCGGGCTCCACGCGGAGCGGGCCTGGGAGCGCGCGTACCCGTGCCACTTCACCTCGCTGCGCACCGGCAGCCCGCGCAACGACGTGCTGGTCGGGGCCGGTCCGGAGCGGGGCCGGGCGGTGCGCGAGCGGCTCGGCATCCCGGCGGACCACACGGTGGTGCTGTACGCGCCGACCCGCCGGGACTACCGCAAGGGCGGCCACGTCGACCGGTTCGACCCGGCCCGGTTCGCGGCGGACCTGGGGCCCGGGCACACCCTGGTCGTCCGGCTGCACCCGTCCCTGGCCGGGGGTGTGGCGCGCGGCCTGGGCCTGTCGGACCTGCACCGGCGGGGCGTGCTGGTGGACGCGACGGACGAGCCGCACGTCGAGGACGTGCTGCTGGCCTCGGACGTCCTGGTCACCGACTACTCCGCCCTGATGTTCGACTACGTCCTGCTGGACCGGCCGGTCGTGGTGCACGCCGACGACTGGGGCGCGTTCGCGGCCAGCCGGGGCGCGTACTTCGACATCACCGCCGACGCGCCCGGCCATGTGTCGCGCTCGTACCGGGAGCTGGCCTGGCTGTTCGCGTCCGGCACCTGGCAGGACCAGGAGGCGGCGCGGCTGCGCTCCGGTTTCCGGGAGCGGTACTGCGAGTTCGAGGACGGGCGGGCCGCCGAGCGGGTCGTGCGGCTGCTGATGCTGGGCGAGCGGGGCGAGGCGTCGCTGCCCGCGGCCCGCCGGACCGAGGGCGTTCCCGCCCGCCCCGGGGCGCTGATCGACAGATGACGACACCCACGACCCCCGAAGCCGTCCCCTCCCTGCCCGGCCAGCGGGCCGCCACGCCCCGGCCGCCGGCCGCCACCGGGTGGCCCGGACCGGCGCGCTGGTGGCACGCGGCCCTGGTCGCCCTGCCCACCGCGGCCCTGTTCGTCCTGGGGTACCGGCGCCGCTGGATCTGCGACGACGGGCTGATCTACCTGCGCCCGGTCCGGCAGATCCTGGCGGGGCACGGGCCGGTGTTCAACGTCGGGGAACGGGCGGAGAGCTCGACGGGCACCCTGTGGCAGTGGCTGCTCGCGCTGGCCGCCTGGGTCACCGGCGAGGACCCGGCGTTCCTCGCGGTGGGCCTGGGCCTGCTGCTGAGCACGGCCGGGTTCGCGCTGGCCCTGTACGCGACCTGCCGACTGCACCGGGGGGCCGGGTTCCTGCTCCCGGCCGGGGTGTTCGTACTGCTGGCCGTGCCGCCGTTCTGGTCGTACATGACCTCGGGCCTGGAGAGCGGGCTGGGCGCGTGCTGGACGGGCCTGGCGTGGTGGCTGCTCACCCGGGTCCGGCGGGGGCAGGAGGCCCGGCAGACGTACCTGACGGCGTTCGTGTTCGGGCTGGGGCCGCTGGTCCGGCCGGATCTGGCCGTGGTCACGGCGTGCTTCCTGGCGGCGCAGTGGTGGGTGCTGCGGCCGTCGAGGCGGGGCGTCGCGGCGCTACTGGCGTCGGCCGGCGCGGTGCCGCTGGCGTACGAGGTGTTCCGGGCCGGGTACTACGGGATCCTGGTGCCGCTGCCGGCCATCGCCAAGGAGGCGAGCGCCAGCGACTGGGGCCGGGGCGCCGGGTACGTGCAGGAGACGCTCGGGCCGTACTGGCTGTGGCCGGTCGTGCCCGTGCTGGGCGCGCTGGCCGTGCTGCTGGTGCGCCGCACCCGGCGGCGACGGGCGGAGCGGGCAGCGGGACGCGGCTCGCTCGCGGTGCTGCTGGCGCCGTTCGCGGCCGGTGCGCTGCTGGCCGGGTACGTCGTCCGCGTCGGCGGCGACTACATGCACGCCCGCATGATCCTGCCCGCGCTCCTGCTGCTGCTCCTGCCGGTGCTGGTGGTGCCCGCGAACCGGGTCACCGGTGCGGCGAGCGCCCTGCTGGTGGTGTGGCTGTGCGCGGCGGTCAGCCCGCTGCGGGCGCCGTTCGACGTGCGCAGCACGCCCGGCTCGTTCAATGTGCGCAGCTCCGACGTGGAGGGCCTGGGCGACCACAATCCGGTGCGCACCGCCACCTGGGTGCGCAACTGGCCGGCCCTGCCGGAGGGGCGCCGGATGCTGGCGGAGGCCGCCCGGTCGCCCCGGCCGACGCTGCTGTACTTCGACGCCGGGCGGCGGCTGCACGCCACGCCCATGCGCGCGGACTCCCCGTACCACGTGGTGATCGTGGGGCGTCACCTCGGTGTCACGGGGGCGGCGGCGCCGCTCGACGCCTACGTCAACGACGCCTGGGGGCTGGCCAGTCCGCTCGGGGCGCATCTCGCGCTGGAGCGGTGGAGCTGGCCGGGGCACGAGAAGTTCCTGCGCAACCACTGGGTCTTCGCCGAGTGGGCGGTGCGGCACCCGCCGCACCGCGACCTGCTGCGGGCCGGGGCCACCCGGGAGGCGGTGGAGGCGGCCCGGGCGGCGCTGGGCTGCGGGCGGCTCGCCGAACTCAGGGAGTCGGTGCGGGCGCCGCTCACCGCCGAGCGGTTCTGGGACAACCTCACCGGGGCCTTCGAGCGGACCCGGTTCCGGTTCGCGCGCTGGCCGGCGGCGGCGGAGACGGCGCTGTGCGACGGGCCCTCGGCAGGTGGGCGTAGCGGGCTCACCCGATGAAGTGACGCGGGGTCAGGGCGGGCGTGCGGCCGGGAAGGTTCGGCGCATGCCCCAGACCCCCTTCCCCCTCCTGTGAGCGCCCCGGTCCTGGTCCGGCGGGCCGTGCGCGGTGCGACGGCGCTGCGCGGCGGCCGGGTGGGACGGCCCACCCCGTACCAGCTCTGCGGCGCCCTGTTCTGGCTGGTGATGACGCTGGCGTACTGGCGGATCCCGCTGTGCTGCGACGCCGGGCAGCACGCGGCGGTGATCGAGCGCCTCAGGGACGACCTGCTGCACCCGGCCCACACCATGGCGGACCTGCCGGGCGAGGGCAGCCCCTACTACGGCCCGTACGCCGTCGCGCAGGGCGTGCTCGCGCGGCTGACGGGGCTGTCCGGCTGGGCGGTGGTGAAGCTGGCCGGGCCGGCCCATCTGCTGGTGCTGCTCGCCGGGCTCGGCCGTTTCGTGCGGAGCCTGACCGCCCGGCCCTGGGCGCCGGTGCTGGCGCTGCTGTTCATGACGCTGCTGTGGGGCACCACCCGGATCCTGTGGAGCGGCTACCTCGGGCTGATGTCGATGACGACCAACCTGGGCTATCCGTCCGCGCTGGCCATCGGCCTGACGTTCTGGGCGTGGGCCTGGACGGGCACCCGCGCCCGGGAGGACGCCGCCGTGCGGTTCGTCGGCCCGAGCGGGCTCGGCGGCTGGTGGGGGTACGCCGGGATCGGCGCCCTGTACGCGCTGATCCTGCTGACGCATCCGGTCACGGCCGCCTCGGCGTTCACCGGGGCGGTGGCGATCGTGGCGTCCCGGCAGCGCGGCTGGCGCCGGCCGGTCGTGGCGCGCTGGGCGCTGACCGCCGTGTCCTGCGCGGCGCTCGCCCTGGCGTGGCCGTACTACGACGTGCTGGAGCTGGTGGGCGACAGCGGCATGGACGCGATGCACCGGCAGTTGTACGAGCGGATGCTCGCCAACTCCTGGCTGGCGCTGCTCGGCCTGCCCGTGCTGTGGCTGCGGGCCCGCCGCTCGGCGCGTGATCCGCTGGTGTGGATGTTCGCGCTGGAGTGCCTGCTGGTGGCGTACGGCTGGGTGAGCGGGCACTACACGTACGCCCGGGCCCTGTGGGCCGTGCTGGTGCCGCTGCAGTTCGCCCTGGCGGTGGAGCTGGCGGCGCCCCGGCCCTGGCGCACGGCCCGCAGGGTGCTCGGCGGGCTGGCGGCTGCCGGGGTGTGCGCCGGGTTCGTCACCGTGCACGCCGGGGCGGTCGTGCCGCGCTCCGTCGACCCGGTGGGGTTCGCGCAGCCGACCCGCTGGCCGTCGTACGACTGGGCGGCGCGGCACATCGGGCGGGGCGAGGTGGTCATCACCGACGGGTACTTCGCCAGTCACGCCCTCGCCGGTCACGGGCCGAACCTCGCCGCGCCGATCTGGCCCGACCCGGCCCTGGACGAGGCGGAGCGCAAACGCCGCGCGGCCGAGGTGCGCGCCTACCTCGCCCCTGACTCGACCCGCGCCGAGCGGGCCGCCGTCGTCCGCCGCTACCACGTGCGCTGGCTGCTGCTGACGCGCTGGCACCCGGTGCCCGAGGAGGCCGTGGTGGTGGCGTGGAGCGGACGGACGGGGGAGGTCCTGGCGCGGGTCGGGGAGTGAGGCGCGGCGGGTGACTACTCGATGACGAGGTCGACGTCGATGTTGCCGCGGGTGGCGTTGGAGTAGGGGCAGACCTGGTGGGCCTGCTCGACCAGCTTGCGGCCGGTCGCCTCGTCCACGCTGTCGGGGAGTTCCACGCGGAGGGTGACGGCGAGCCCGAAGCCCTCGCCCTGCTTGCCTATGGAGACCTCGGCGGTCACGGCGGCGTCGCTGACGTCGACCTTGGCCTGACGGCCGACCAGGCCGAGGGCGCTGCCGAAGCAGGCGGCGTAACCGGCGGCGAAGAGCTGCTCGGGGTTGGTGCCCTGGCCGTTGCCGCCCATCGACTGGGGCACGCCCAGGGCGAGGTCGAGCACGCCGTCGGAGCTGACGGCCCGGCCGTCCCGGCCGTGGGTGGCGGTGGCGACAGCGGTGTAGAGCGCGTCCATGGAAAACCTTCCCTCTCGGTCGTCGTTCGGCGGCCCGCTTCCGGACCGCCCGACACGAGAAGTAGAGCACACAATTGAGTTGTGTGCAATTTAATGGCGGACCCGAGCTACCCTGGAGGCATGAACACGCAGGACGACGACTGGCTCCGCCTGGACCAGCAGATCTGTTTCTCCCTGCACGCGGCCTCCCGCGCCTTCAACGGCGTCTACCGCGTGATCCTCAAGGACCTGGGGCTCACCTACCCCCAGTACCTGGTGATGCTGGTGCTGTGGGAGCACGGCGACCTGCCCGTGAAGAAGCTCGGGGAGCACCTGCGGCTGGACTCCGGCACGCTGTCGCCGCTGCTGAAGCGGCTGGAGGCGGCCGGTCTGGTACGCCGGGAGCGCAGCGCGCGCGACGAGCGGTCGGTTCAGGTGCGGCTCACCGAGGAGGGCACCGCGCTGCGGCGGCGCGCCCTCGAGGTACCGCGCCGGATCGCCGCCTCGACGGGCTTCGAGGCCGCCGAGATCCGCGCCCTGCGCGCCCGCCTGGACGAGCTCACCACCGCGCTGGACGCGGCCGCGCTCGCCGGGGCGCCGGGTGGCCCGCCGGCAGCCGGGCCGTCGTAGCGGCACCGGGCGGCACCTCGGCGGCCCGCCGCCGCACGTGCAGGCGCAGCACCACGTCGTCCCGGACGTGCTCCTCGCGGACGGCGAACTCCTCCGCCAGCACGGCCAGCTTGGTGCGCTCCACGGGGTCGGCCGGCGACCAGCCCGGGGCCAGCGCGTACCGCTCGGCGACCAGCCAGACGCGGTCCACCGAGGCGAGCCGCCGGCGCAGCTGCCCGGGTGTCGCCTCGCGCCCCCACAGCGTCCCGGACCGGGGCGCCGACTCCCGCAGCGCGATGTCCCGCACCCGGGCGAACCCCTTCGGGTAGGCCAGCGCGGCCAGCCTGCCGACCGACGGCACGAACAGCACGGGGTCGCCGGGGCGCATCTGGCGGACGGCGAGCGCGGAGACCACGGCGAGGTTGTCCGGGCGGTGCGCGGCCGAGCGGTCCTGGCGGTGGACGGGCAGCTGGTGCAGGAAGGTCGCGGTCAGGGCCAGGACGCCGGTGACACCCACCAGGGCGTGCGCGTGCCGGCCGCCGATCCGCACCCGGCGCCCGTCGAACCGCACCCGCCCCAGCAGCCCGGCCACCCGCCCCGCCCCGGCCGCGATCAGCAGGGACGCGCCCGCCAGCGCGTACAGCACGTACCGGTCGTGGTAGAGCGGCCGGACCTGGGACGCGGTCAGCAGCAGGCCCGGCGGCACCAAGAGCAGCGGCAGCGCGACCGCCGCCGTGCGCCGCGCCCGCAGCCCCACGGCCAGCAGCAGCAGCGACACCCACAGGGCGGCGCCCTCCGGGCCGGGCACGACGTTCCGGGCCAGCCGCGCGACCCGGTCCCAGCCGGGCGTGACCAGCCACGCCACCTGCCCGGCCTGCCCGTGTGAGACCCACACCAGCGGCAGGACGAGCAGCACCACCGCGCCCGCCGCGCGGCCCCAGCCGGACCACACCCGGCGCGGGACCCGCCACAGGGCGAGGGTCACCGCGTGCGCGCAGAGCACCAGTACCGCGAACTCGTGCAGCAGACAGGTCGGCGCGAGGACCGCCCCGTACGGCCACCAGGCACGGGCCCGGCCCGCGTCCACGGCCCGCACCAGCAGCAGCGTCGCCGCCGCCACGCCCGCCGCGACGAGCGCGTAGGACCGCCCCTCCTGGGCGTAGTGGCCGGTCATCGGCGTGATCGCGTAGAGGACGCCGGCCCACAGGCCGACCCGCGGCCCGGCCAGCCGGACACCCAGGGCCGCCACCAGCCCGGCGGTCGCGGTCGCCGCGGCCACCGACGGCAGGCGCAGCACGACCTCGTCCGGGTGGACGGCGAGGACGGCGTGCATGACCAGGTAGTACAGGCCGTGCACCGCGTCCACGTCGTGCAGCAGCCGCCAGATCTGCGGGACCGTGCGCTGCGCGACCTGGAAGGTGACGCTCTCGTCGCCCCACATGCCGCCGCGGTCCAGGCCCCACAGCCCGACCGCGAGCATCACCGCCATGGGAACCGCCACGGCAACCGTCTCGGGCGGCACGCGGGTGCCGAACCGGCCGCTCCCCCTCGCCTGTCCGATCGTCACGGCCCGATTCTGCGGGGGAAGAGGCGGATCAGGGGTAATTGGTGGTGTGTTATCACTTTCATGTCATTCGCCCGGCTTACGATCCGCGGTGATGGATGCCGTGAGGAATGCCGAGGGGGACGTCGCCGTCGTGGTCATCGGCCATGACGACGCCGCCCATGTGACGGACGCCGTGCGCTCGGCGCTCGGCCAGGGCCCGGCCGTGCGGGAGGTCGTCGCCGTCGACGACTGCTCCACGGACGGCAGCGCGGACCTGCTCGCCCGGCTGGCCGCGTCGCAGCCCCGGCTGCGGGTGATCCGGCGGCGGGCCAACAGCGGCGGCTGCGGCACCCCGCGCAACACCGGGCTCGACGCGGTCACGGCGCCGTACGTGATGTTCCTGGACAGCGACGACGTGCTGCCGCCCGGAGCGGTCGACGCGCTGCTCGCGGCGGCCGCGGGAGCCGGCGCCGAGGTGGCGGGCGGCCTGTGCGTGCGCAGGGAACTGCCCTCCGGCCGCGAGGTCCCCTGGCAGGCCGGCCTCTACGCGCACCACGCCGTGGTGCCGCGGCCCGCGCGGCGGCCCCGCCTGGTCCACGACACGCTGTGCGTCAACAAGCTCTACCGGACCGGCTTCCTGCGCGCGCACCGCATCCGCTTCCCCGAGGGCCGCTTCCCCTACGAGGACGTCGTCTTCACCGCGCGCGTGCTGGCCGCGGCGCCGCGCATCGCCTTGGTGCCGGACCGGGTGTACGTCTGGCACGTGCGGCGGTCCGCCGAGCGGCTGTCGATCTCGCTGGACCGGGCCGGCGTCGACAACTGGCGGGCCCGCACGGAGGCGTGCCGGCAGGCGTACGAGCTCCTGCTGGGCGCCGGGCAGAAAGAACTCGCGCGGGCGTCGCGCGCCAAGTTCCTCGACCACGACCTGCGGATGTACCTGCGCGAACTGGGGTTGCGTGACGCCGCCTACCAGCGCGCGTGGTGGGAGCTCACGCGGGCGCATCTCGCGCGGTACGACGCGGACGACTGGGCCCGCAACCCGGTGGCCCCCGGCCGGCTGGCGGGACGGGTCGTCCTGGCGTCCCCGGAGCCGCGCGACCTGCCCCGGCTGCGGGAGCTGGCGGCCCGCCCGGCCCGGCTCCGCCCGCCGTACGCCCGCGCCGCCGACGGCACGCCCGTCTGGTCCGGCGACCTGCCCCAGGTCTCCCTCGAACCCCTGCTGAACGCTCCGGTGCGCACGCTCCCCCTCGCGGTCGACGCCGCGCTGCGGCCCCGCGCGCGGGGCACCCGGCTGCGGCTGCGTCTGCACGAGCTGTACGGGCGGGTGGGGCGGGCGGGACCGGAGGCGGTGGAGGTGGAGTGGTGCCACCGGGACGACGGGGCCGTGGTGGTCCGGTCGGGGACCGCGCCCCTCGTGCCGTGCACCGGGACGGCCGGGTCCGCGCCCGGCCCCGAGGCGCCCCCCGAGCCTCCCGGAGCCACGGCCGCCGCCCGCCCGCCCGAGGCTCCTGCGGCCTGGTCGGCCGAGGCTCCTGCGGCCTGGTCGGCCGAGATCGGGGTCGATCTGCCCGCCCTCTTCGCGCTCGGCGCGGGCACGTGGGATCTGCGCCTGCGGGTCCGCTTCCGCGACGGCGGGAGCCGTGAGGTCACGGCGCACGCGCTCACGGGCGCCGGGCTGCTGCGCCGCCGCGCCGTCCCGAGCGCCCGGCGCGGCGTGGTACTCGTACAGCCGTACACCACCCACTCCGGCGCGCTGGCGCTGCGGGTGGCACCGGGCGTACGCGGTGTGCTGTCCGTCGTACGCCGGAGGCTGCGGCGCCTGCTTCACTGAGAGCACCACGACCACCGCCCGGCCACCACGGACCAGCGCCACGCACGCCACGCACACCACCACGGGTCAACTGACGAGGGGACGCACGCACATGACCTGGTTGATCACCGGCGGCGCCGGCTACATCGGGGCGCACGTCGTACGGGCGATGACCGCGGCGGGGGAACAGACGGTGGTGTACGACGACCTGTCCACCGGCATCGCCGAACGCGTGCCCGACGGGGTGCCGCTGGTGGTGGGCTCGACGCTGGACGCCGAGCGGCTCGCGCGCGTCCTCGCGGACCACGAGGTCACCGGCGTCGTCCATCTCGCCGCGAAGAAGCAGGTGGGCGAGTCGGTGGAACAGCCGCTGCGCTACTACCGCGAGAACGTCGAGGGCCTGCGGATCCTGCTGGACGCGGTGACGGCGGCCGGCGTGCCGTCCTTCGTCTTCTCCTCCTCCGCCGCGGTCTACGGCATGCCCGACGTGGACCTGGTCACCGAGGAGACGCCCTGCGCGCCCCTGTCGCCCTACGGCGAGACCAAGCTGGCCGGAGAGTGGCTGGTGCGCGCGACGGGCCGGGCGACCGGGCTGTCGACCGCCTGTCTGCGCTACTTCAACGTGGCCGGCGCGGCGAGCCCCGAGCTGGCGGACACGGGCGTGTTCAACCTCGTGCCGATGGTCTTCGAGAAGCTCACGCGGAACGCTCCGCCGCGGGTCTTCGGTGACGACTACCCGACCCCGGACGGCACCTGCGTACGGGACTACATCCACGTCGTCGACCTGGCCGAGGCCCATGTCGCCGCCGCCCGGGCCCTGCGCTCCGCCCCCGGGCGGGACCTCACGGTCAACATCGGCCGGGGCGAAGGCGTCTCCGTGCGCGAGATGATCGACCGCATCAACGCGGTCACCGGGTACGACCTGCCGCCCGAGGTCACGCCCCGCCGCCCGGGCGACCCGGCCCGGGTCGTCGCCTCCGCCGACCGCGCCGCCACCGAGCTGGGCTGGAAGGCCCGGCACGACGTCCAGGACATGATCACGTCGGCCTGGCAGGGCTGGCTCCGCCTGCACCCGGAGGCGGCGCGCCGCTGAGCCACCCCGCCCGGCCGGGCGACCGGGCCCGGCGGCAGACTGCGGTGGCCGGTGGCCGGGCGGCAGGCTGCGGTGGCCGGCGGCCGACTGCGGTGGCCGGTAGCCGGCGGCCGGCGGCGGTGGCCGGCTGCGGCGCCACGCTGCGGCGGCCGTCAGAGGTTCACCCGCTCGACCGGATCGGCCCCCTGCGCGCCACCCGGATCGGTCCCCCGGCCCGGCGGCGGAGTCTCACAGCGCCCGCAGCGCGCCCGCCGTCGCCGTGGCCAGCGATCCCAGGTAGCCCTTGGGCAGCCGAGGGCTGCGGATCACCACCGAGCGCCAGTACAGCGGGCCCGAGATCAGGTCGAGGGCCAGGTCGTGGTCGAGGCCCGCCCGCAGCTCCCCGCGCCGCTGCGCCGCCGTGACGATGCCGGTGGCGACCCCGTCCTGGCCTTCCCGCAGGGCCTTTTGGAGGGCCTCGGCGATCTCGGGGTTGCGGGCCGCCTCGGCCTGGAGGTCGGGGATGATCTGCGAGGCGACGGGGTGGCGCAGGGCGCGGGACGTCACCTCGTACAGCAGCCGCAGGTCGCCCTCCAGGGAGCCGGTGTCCGGCGCGGGCAGGCCCTGCACGGCGAGGGCCGAGACGATGTCCAGGACGAGGTGCAGCTTGGAGCGCCAGCGGCGGTAGACCGCCGTCTTCCCGACCCCGGCCCGCCGCGCGATCCCCTCGATGGACATCCGCGCGTAGCCGACGGCCGCCAGCTCCCCGAACACGGCCGCCCGGATCGCTTCCGTCACGTCCTCCCGCAGCACGGCCGCGCCCGCGGGGGCCCGGCGGCGCGGGGACGGCTGGGGCTCCTCGGGCTTCGTCGTCATGCCGGACAGCATAGGGCGTCACGACGAAACGGTTGCGTTCCGACGCTCGATCGGCTTACGCTCACGTTGCGACGATACGGTCCCGTCCCGACGTAAAGAGTCGTGCAGGTTCCGGCAAAGACCCTCCCTCCCTCGACCGGCCCTGCCCCCTGGTCCCCTCCCCTCCCCCCGAGCGAAAGCAGCGGATGTGAGTCAGGTCCTCCACTCACCGCCCCAGGTCCCGGCCCCCGCCGACGACGACCTCGCGGCCCTCGCCGCCCGCCACGGCCTCTCCGTCAGCGGCGCCCGCCCGTCCCTGCCCGAGTACGTCCGGCAGCTGTGGGCCCGCCGCCACTTCATCACCGCGTTCGCCACCGCCAAGCTCACCGCCCAGTACAGCCAGGCGAAGCTCGGCCAGGTCTGGCAGGTGATGACCCCGCTGCTGAACGCGGCGGTCTACTACTTCATCTTCGGCATCCTGCTCGGCACCAAGCACGGCGTGCCGGACTACGTCCCGTTCCTGGTCACGGGCGTGTTCGTGTGGACGTTCACGCAGAGCTCGATCATGGCGGGCACCCGCGCCATCTCCGGCAACCTCGGCCTGGTGCGGGCCCTGCACTTCCCGCGCGCCGCGCTGCCGCTGTCGTTCTGCCTCCAGCAGCTGCAGCAGCTGCTGTTCTCGATGGCCGCCCTGGTCGTCATCCTGCTCTGCTTCGGCGTGCCGGTCGGGGTGTCCTGGCTGCTGGCGGTGCCGGCGCTGTTCCTGCAGTTCACGTTCAACGCGGGCGTCTCCATGGTGGTGGCCCGGATGGGTGCCAGGACCCCCGACATCGCCCAGCTGATGCCGTTCGTGCTGCGCACCTGGATGTACGTCTCGGGCGTCATGTGGAGCATCGACAGGCTGGCGGACAAGGACAGCCTGCCGCGCGTGGTGACGGTCCTGCTGGAGACCAACCCGGCCGCGATCTACATCGACCTGATGCGCTTCGCCCTGATCGACAGCTTCCACGCGAGCCAGCTCCCGGCCCACGTGTGGGCGATCGCCGCCGGCTGGGCGCTGCTCGCCGGGGTCGGCGGGTTCATCTACTTCTGGAAGGCTGAGGAGACCTACGGCCGTGGCTGAGCACCCGAGCGAGAAGATCCCCACCGTCGTCGCCGACGGCGTCGACATCGTCTACCGCGTCAACGGCACCGGCGCCGGACGCGGCTCCGCGACCGCCGCCCTCAACCGCATCGTGCGCCGCAGGCAGACCGAGAAGGCCTCCGGGGTGCGCCGGGTGCACGCCGTGAAGAACGTGTCCTTCGTCGCCTACCGGGGCGAGGCGATCGGCCTGATCGGCACCAACGGCTCCGGCAAGTCCACCCTGCTGAAGGCCGTCGCCGGGCTCCTCCCCGTGGAGAACGGGCACATCTACACCGACGGGCAGCCCTCCCTGCTCGGCGTCAACGCGGCCCTGATGAACGACCTCACCGGCGAGCGCAACGTGCACCTCGGCGGCCTGGCCATGGGCATGACCCGCGAGCAGATCAGGGAGCGCTACCAGGAGATCGTCGACTTCTCGGGCATCAACGACAAGGGCGACTTCATCACGCTGCCCATGCGCACCTACTCCTCCGGCATGGCGGCGCGGCTGCGGTTCTCCATCGCCGCCGCCAAGGACCACGACGTGCTGCTCATCGACGAGGCCCTGGCCACCGGCGACCGGTCCTTCCAGAAGCGCTCCGAGGAACGCATCCGCGAGCTGCGCAAGCACGCCGGCACGGTGTTCCTGGTCAGCCACAACAACAAGTCGATCCGCGACACCTGCGACCGCGTGCTGTGGCTGGAACGCGGGGAGCTGCGCATGGACGGTCCGACGGAGGACGTCCTGAAGGAGTACGAGGCGTTCACCGGGGAGAAGGCACCGAAGCCCAAGGCGAAGGCCTCCGCGTGAGGAGGCACCGGCTCCCTCGTGAGACGCACTCGAACGGCCCTTTTGTCTCATTGGTGGCAGCATGACCGCGTAGGTGCAGCCGCGAGAAGGGGGCCCGTGATGGCCGAGCTCAGCATCGTCGTCCACGGGCCGAACGTGCAGGACCACCTGACGGAGCTGCTCGACTCCCTCGCCGCCCATCCGCTCCCCGACGCCGAGGTGATCGTGGCCGCGGTCGGCGACTGGGCCCGGGAGACGGCCGAGCGGCACGCCCCGGAGGTCCAGGTGCTCCCGCTGCCGGACGGCGCGGGCGACGCCGCGGCCCGGGCGGCGGGCGCGGCGCGGGCCTCCGGGCGCTGGCTGCACTTCGTGCACGCCAAGGACGGCCTGCCCGCCGGCGCCCCGCGCCTGGTCGCCGAGCGGGTGGCCGAACTCCCGCCCGAGGTGGACGTCCTGCTGCTCGACCACGTCCGCAGCACCTGGCGCAGCACCGGCATGCCCTCCCCGGACGGCTCCCTGCTCGCCCGGGCGGGCCGTGCCGACGTCGCCCTCGACGACTGCTCGCCGCTGCTGCGGCTGACCCCGCTGCTCGGCACCCGGGTCCTGCGCGCGGAGTTCTGGAAGGCGCACGAACAGCACTTCACCACCGACGACGAGCCGTACGCCGCCCTGGCCGCGCTGCTGCTCGCCGACCGTGTCGCCTGCCTGCCGCACGCGGTCTACGAGGACCGCCGGCTGCGCCCCGCGAGCCTGCCCCCGGTCACGCCCGAGCAGCGCTACGGCCTCGTCGCCCGCTACGAGGCGCTGCTCGACCTCACGACGGGCCGCCGGGCCGCCCACACCGTGCTCTACGACGTCATGGTCCGCGACTGCCTGCGCACCTTCGCCCGCAGCGGCATGCCCGAAGAGGTCGCGCGGGAGTTCTTCCGCCGGGCGTCCCTGGCCGCCGTGCGCCGCCGCCCCGAGGGCTACCGCCATCCGGCCGGCCTCGAAGGCGTCCGCCGCTCGCTGCTCCAGGAGGGCGCGTACGGCAGGTACCGGGCGTTCCAGGCCGTCAACCGCACCCGCCGCACCGCCAGGTCGGCCGTACGCACCCGCAAGCGCCAGGTGGGGGCCAGGCTCCGCGACCACCAGTACCGCAGGGCGCTCGGCCGCCCGGTCAACCCGCACCTGGCGGTGTTCTCGGCGTACTGGAACCGCGGGGTCGCCTGCAACCCGGCCGCGATCGCCGCCAAGCTCGCCGCGCTCGCCCCGCAGATCCACCCGGTGTGGGTGGTGAGCGCGGAGAACGCGGCCCTGCTGCCGCCCGGCACCGACCACGTCGTGCCCGGCACCCGCCGCTACTGGGAGGTGCTGGCCACCGCCAAGTACCTGGTCAACAACGTCAACTTCCCCAACGCGGTGGTCAAGCGCCCCGACGCGATCCACGTCCAGACCCACCACGGCACGCCCCTGAAGCGCATGGGCCTCGACCAGATGGCCTACCCGGCCGCCGCCCAGGGGCTGGACTTCCAGGCGCTGCTGGAGCGCATCGACAAGTGGGACTTCAGCGTCTCCGCCAACAGCCACACCACCCGCATGTGGGAGCGCGCCTACCCCTCGCGCTACGTCTCCCTGGACCACGGCTATCCGCGCAACGACGTGTACTACACCGCCGGCGCCGCCGAGATCCGCGCGGTGCGCGACCGCCTCGGCATCGCCCCGGGCCGGCGGGCCGTCCTCTACGCGCCCACCCACCGCGACTACGAGGCCGGCTGGACGCCCCGCCTGGACCTCGCCGCCCTCGCCGACCGCCTCGGCGACGGGACGGTCCTCCTCGTGCGCGGCCACTACTTCTACGGCGGCGCCGCCTCCCCGCTGACCAGCCTGCGCCGCACGGGCCGGATCATCGACGTCTCCTCCTACGACCCGGTCGAGGAGCTGTGCCTGGCGGCGGACGCCCTGATCACGGACTACTCCTCCATCATGTTCGACTACGCCAACCTCGACCGGCCGATCGTGATCCACGCCGACGACTGGGAGACGTACCGCACCACCCGGGGCGTCTACTTCGACCTGATGGCCGAGGCCCCGGGCCCGGTGGCGCGCACCCAGCAGGAGCTGACGGAGATCCTCACCACCGAGGCCTGGCGCGACGAGGGCGCGGCCAAGACCCGGGCCGCCTTCCGCCGCCGGTTCTGCGAGTACGACGACGGGCGCGCCGCCGAACGTGTCGTGCGCCGGGTCTTCCTCGGCCAGGACGAGAAGGATCTGCCGCCGGTCCTGCCGCTAGAGGAGCGCACCCCGGCCCCCACCCCGCAGGAGGCGACCGCATGAGCCCCCAGGACGTCCTGAGCACCCCCGGCGACCTGAGCACCCCCGACGTGACGGTGACGGTCATCGTCTACAACGACGCCGAACGCCTCCCCCGAGCCGTCGAGTCGGTCCGCCGCCAGACCCACGGCGCCATCGAGATCATCATCAGCGACGACCACTCCACGGACGCCACCCCGGCGGTGGCCCAGCGCCTGGCGGCCGAGGATCCGCGCATCCGCCACCTGCGCCTGGAACGCAACAGCGGCGGCTGCGGCGTCCCGCGCAACCGCGCCCTGCAGATCGCCCGGGCACCGTTCCTGATGTTCCTCGACAGCGACGACGAACTCCTCGAGGACGCGGTCGCCCTGCTGCTCGCCGCGCACCGCGAACGCGAGCTCGACTTCGCCATGGGGGCGGTGCAGCGGATCCGCGTGGACAACGGCCGCCGCTCGACGTGGATGCCGCACCTGGTCGCCGAGCGCCGCACCCTCGACGGCATCGAGTCCGACCCGCGCCTGCTCTTCGAGCACCTGTCGACGAGCAAGATGTACGCCCGCGCCTTCCTCGACCGGCACGACCTGCGCTTCCCGGAGGGCATCCACTACGAGGACCAGCTGTTCTCGGCGCAGGCGTACTGCCTGGCCAAGACCTTCACGATCATCCCCGAGCCGGTCTACCGCTGGTACGTGGCCCCCTACGCGGCCTCCGACGCGGCCTCGATATCCAACCAGCGGCACAAGCTCGCCAACGTCCGCGACCGGATCCACGTCCAGCGCCTCATCGACGCGTTCCTCGCGGAGAGCGGGCACGAGTCGCTGCGCGAGGACAAGGACCACAAGTTCCTCAAGCACGACTTCCGCATGTACGCCGGTGACCTGCCCTACCGCGACGACGCCTGGCTGGCGTCCTTCGCGGACCTCGTCACCCCCTACCTCGACACCCTCACCCCGGGCGCGTTCGCCCGGCTGCCGCGGGCCGAGCGCGTGGTCGTGCAGCTGATCCGGGACCGCCGGTTCGCGGACGCCCGCCTGGCGTCCAGAGGGCTGGGCCACGGCGTCGGCCCCCGCCAGGTCACGACGGACGGCGCCGGCCGCGCCTACTGGGGCGACCGGGTCCCCGCGTCCGCCCCGGCCCGCCGCGAACTGGACATCACCGACCTGGAGCTGGAGACCCGCCCGTTCCCGAGCGCCCAGTTCCGCCACGAGATCACCGAGATCACCCGGGGCCCGGGCGCCTCGATCGACCTGACGATCCGCACCTACGACCCGGCCCGGCGCCTGCCGGTCGGCCCCCAGCGCGCCATGCTGCTCATCGCCCCCGGAGGCCGCCGCCTGCACGTCCCCTTCCGCCTCTCCCCCGTGCGGCCGGGGCTGTTCGAGGGCCACGCCCATCTGGATCTGGCAGCGGCCTCCCTGCCCCTGCAGGGCTTCGCGGGCGTGCGTCACCCCCTGCTCCGGCTGACGCACCAGGGCCTGTCCCACACGGGCCTGCTGCTGGCGCCCCTGACGTTCCCGACGCTGACGACCCTCGTCCCCTCGCACCGGCTGACGGTGGAGCCGGAGGGCCACGGCCCGGGCCGTCTCCAGGTCCGCTGGGAGCCGGTGGGCGTGACGGCACGGGTGATCCGCCCGGTGGTGCGGCGGGTGGCCCGGCCGAAGGTGAAGCGGGCGGCCCGGCTGGTGGCCGGCGCCCTGCGCTGAGCGTCGCCCGCGTCCGGCCCTGCCGAGGAAAAACGCCCCGGGCCGTGCTCGGCCCGGGGCGTTCTCGTGACCCGTGCGCGCTACGAGTGCGTCCGCAGCAGGGTCCTCATCGTGCGCATCGCCACCGACAGGTTCGCCAGGTCGAACGCGTCCGAGCCCTGGATCTCCTCCAGCGTGGTGCGGGCCCGGCCCAGGATCGCCGCGTTCTTCTCCTCCCAGGCCTTGTAGCGCTGCTCGGGCGTCGAGGTGCCGTTGCCGACGGCCAGGACGTCCGCGGTCAGCGCCGCGTGCGCCGCGTACAGGTCCTCGCGGATCGCGGCGCGGGCCATGGACTGCCAGCGGTCGGCGCGGGGCAGCTCGATGATGCGGTCCATGAGCTGGGTGATGCGCAGCCGGTCGGCGAGGTCGTAGTAGACCTCGGCGACGTCGAGCGGCTCCCGGCCCATGCGGTCGGCGACCGAGACAATGTCGAGCGTCGGGAAGGCGGAGGAGAAGCCCGCCACCCGCGTGGCCAGCTCGTCCGGGACGCCCGCGCCCGTCAGCTCGTCGTAGATCTTCTGGTACCACTCCAGGTCGGCGCCGCGCAGCAGCTTCGGCAGCTGCGACCAGACCTGCTCGACCCGGTCGGCGAAGAAGTCGACCGTCTCGGCGAGCTGGAGCGGCTGCGGCCGGTTGTTGAGCAGCCAGCGCGTGCCGCGCTCCACCAGCCGGCGCGAGTGCAGCCGGATGCGGGTCTGGACCTCGGCCTCGACCTTGTTGTCGAGGGACTCGACCGCGTCCCACACCGGGTACTGGCGGAAGATCGCCCGGGCCGCGGTCTGCGCCCGCACGATCTCCTCCAGCGACGCGCCGGTCTCCTCGCGCAGCCGGTGCAGGTAGGTCGTGCCGCCCGTGTTGACCGTGTCGTTCACCAGGACCGTCGTGGTGATCTCGCGGCGCAGCGGGTGGCTGACCAGGTGCTCGGGGAACTGCTCGCGCAGCTCCTTCGGGAAGTAGGCGTGCAGCAGCGTGCTGAGGTACGGGTCGTCCGGCAGCGAGGTGTGCAGCAGCTCCTCGGCGACCGTGATCTTCGTGTAGGCCATCAGCACGGCCGTCTCCGGGCCCGTCAGACCCTGGCCCTGGGCGAGCCGCTCGCGGATCTGCCGGTCGCTGGGCAGGAACTCCAGCGCCCGGTCGAGGTGCCCCTCGCGGACCAGGTGCTTCATGAAGCGCTGCTGGGCGTGGAGCATCGCGCCGGACTGGGCGAGGGCGTTGGCGATGGCGGTGTTCTGCGCGTAGTTGTTGCGCAGCACCAGCCGGCCGACCTCGTCGGTCATGTCGGCGAGCAGCTTGTTGCGCTGCTTGACGGTCATGTCGCCGTCGGCGACCAGGCCGTTGAGCAGGATCTTGATGTTCACCTCGTGGTCGGAGGTGTCCACGCCCGCGCTGTTGTCGATGGCGTCGGTGTTGATCCGGCCGCCGTGCAGCGCGAACTCGATCCGGCCGAGCTGGGTCAGGCCCAGGTTGCCGCCCTCGCCGACGACCTTGACGCGCAGGTCCTTGCCGTCGACGCGGATGGCGTCGTTGGCCTTGTCGCCGACGTCGGCGTTCGACTCGGTCGAGGCCTTCACGTACGTGCCGATGCCGCCGTTCCACAGCAGGTCCACCGGGGCCTGGAGGATGGCCTTCATCAGGTCGGCCGGGGTCAGCTTGGCGACCTTGGCCTCGATGCCGAGGGCCTCGCGGATCTGCGCGTTGACCGGGATCGCCTTGGCCGTGCGCGGGAAGACGCCGCCGCCGGGCGAGAGCAGCTCGGTGTTGTAGTCCTCCCAGCTGGAGCGGGGCAGCTCGAACAGGCGGCGGCGCTCGGCGTAGGAGGTGGCGGCGTCCGGATTCGGGTCGATGAAGATGTGCCGGTGGTCGAAGGCGGCGACCAGGCGGATGTGCTCGGAGAGCAGCATGCCGTTGCCGAACACGTCGCCGGACATGTCGCCGATGCCGACGACGGTGAAGTCCTCGCTCTGCGTGTCCACGCCCATGTCGCGGAAGTGCCGCTTGACCGACTCCCAGGCGCCGCGGGCGGTGATGCCCATGCCCTTGTGGTCGTAGCCGGCGGAGCCGCCGGAGGCGAAGGCGTCACCGAGCCAGAAGTTGTACTTCTCGGCGACCTCGTTGGCGATGTCGGAGAAGGTGGCGGTGCCCTTGTCGGCGGCGACGACGAGGTAGGTGTCGTCCTCGTCGTGCCGGACGACGTCGGCCGGGGGCACGACCTCGCCGGCGACCATGTTGTCGGTGATGTCGAGCAGCGCCGAGATGAACGTCTTGTAGCTGGCGATGCCCTCGGCCATCCACGCGTCGCGGTCGACGCTGGGGTCGGGCAGCTGCTTGGCGACGAACCCGCCCTTGGCGCCGACCGGCACGATGACGGTGTTCTTCACCATCTGCGCCTTGACCAGGCCGAGGATCTCCGTGCGGAAGTCCTCCCGCCGGTCCGACCAGCGCAGACCGCCACGGGCGACCTTGCCGAAGCGCAGGTGCACGCCCTCGACCCGGGGCGAGTACACCCAGATCTCGAACGCCGGGCGCGGCGCGGGCAGGTCGGGGATGGCCTGCGGGTCGAACTTCATGGAGACGTAGTCGTGCGGCCTGCCGCCCTCCGCCTCCTGGAAGAAGTTGGTCCGCAGGGTCGCCTTGATGACCGTGAGGAAGGACCTGAGGATCCGGTCCTCGTCGAGGCTGGCGACCTGGTCGAGGGCCGCGTCGACCTCCTCCAGCAGCGCGTCCACGATCTCGTGCCCCGCGCGCTGCCGCTCGGGCGACATCCGCGCCTCGAACAGGGAGACGAGCAGCCGGGTGGTGTGGACGTTGTTGCGGAGGGTGTCCTCCATGTAGTCCTGGCTGAACGTGGAGGCGGCCTGGCGCAGGTACTTCGCGTACGCCCGCAGCACCATCGCCTGGCGCCAGGTCAGCCCGGCGCTGAGCACGAGGGCGTTGAAGCCGTCGTTCTCCGCCTTGCCGGTCCAGGTGGCGGCGAAGGCGTCCTGGAAGCGTTCGCGGGCGTCGTCGCCGAAGTAGTCCGCGCTGCCGCCCTGCGGGCGCGGGATGCGCAGGCCGAAGTCGTAGATCCAGGCCACGCTCCGGTCCGAGCAGCGCAGCTCGTACGGCCGCTCGTCGACGACCTCGACACCGAGCCGGTTGAGGACCGGCAGCACCGCCGACAGGGAGATCGCGTCACCCGTGCGGTAGATCTTGAAGCGGCGTTCCTCGGGGGCGGCGCCCACCGGCTCGTAGAGGCTGAGCGCGAAGTCCTTGCCCTCCTCGGCGTTGAGCTGCTCCAGGTGGACGAGGTCGGCGACCGCGGCGCGCGGGTTGTGGTCGGCCTTGTAGCCCTCGGGGAAGGCGTGCGCGTAGCGGCGCATCAGCTCGGCCGCGCGCTCCTCGCCCAGCTCGGCGTTGAGCGCCTCGGCGAAGGCGTCCTCCCAGGAGCGGGCGGCCTCGACCAGGCGGGCCTCGATGCGCTCCTTGTCGGCGTCGGACAGCTGCTCCAGCTCGGTGCCCTGCGGGACCCGGACCACGAAGTGCAGCCGGGACAGGATCGACTCGGTGTTCCACGCCGTGAAGTCGACGCTGATGCCGCCGAGCTCCTCCTTGAGGATCTCGATGATCCGCAGGCGGACGGCGGTGGTGTAGCGGTCGCGCGGGAGGTAGACGAGGGCCGAGTAGTAGCGCCCGTACTCGTCCTGGCGCAGGTAGAGGCGCAGGCGCCGCCGCTCCTGCAGGTAGAGGACGGAGGTGACGATGGCGCGCAGTTCACCGACCGGGGTCTGGAACAGCTCGTCGCGCGGGTACGTCTCCAGGATCTGCAGCAGGTCGCGTCCGTCGTGGCTGTTGGGCGAGAACCCGGCCTGCTCCAGGACCTCCTCGACCTTGCGCCGGATCACGGGGACGCGGCGCACGGACTCGGTGTAGGCGGCGGAGGAGAACAGTCCGAGGAAGCGCCGCTCGCCGACGACGTTGCCGTCGGCGTCGAACTTTTTGACGCCGATGTAGTCCAGGTACGACGGCCGGTGCACGGTCGCCCGGCTGTTCGCCTTGGTCAGGACGAGCAGCTTGTGCTCGCGGGCCTTGGCGCGGGCGTCGGCGGGCAGCCGCTCGAAGGACGGGCTGACCGGGTGGCTCTCCTGGTCGGAGTGGTGCGGGTCGGCGCGCAGGATGCCGAGGCCGGTGCCGGGCACGGCGGCCAGGGAGTCGTCGTCGCGCAGCTGGTACTCGCGGTAGCCGAGGAACGTGAAGTGGTCGTCGGCCAGCCAGCGCAGCAGCTCGCGGGCCTCCTCGACCTGGGGACCGGGCAGGTCGCCGGGGATGGGCTCGTCCGGCAGCCCCTCCGCCAGCCGGATCGCCGCGTCCCGCATCTTGCCCCAGTCCTCGACGGCCTCCCGGGCGTCGGAGAGCACGCGCAGCAGGTCGGCGGTGATCTGCTTCAGATCGGCCCGGTCGGTCTCACGGTCGATCTCGACGTGGATCCAGGACTCGACGTGCGCGTCGTGCGGCAGGTCCGCGGCGCCGGTCGCGGGCGTGGGCAGGACCTCGACGAGCTTGCCGGTGACGTCGCGCCGCACCACGAACTGGGGGTGGATGACGACGTGGATGCCGCGCCCCTGCCGCGTCAGCTCGTTGGTGACGGAGTCGACGAGGAAGGGCATGTCGTCGGTGACGACCTCGACGACCGAGTGGCTGCAGGTCCACCCGTTCTCCTCGACCGTGGGCGTGTGGACCCGCACGTTGGCCGTGCCCTGGGGGCGGTTCTCGGCCAGCCGGTAGTGCGACACGGCGGCTCCGAAGACATCGACCGGGTCGCGGTCGGCGAGGTCCTCCGGGGCCGTGTGCAGGTAGTAACGCTGGAGGAACGTGAGCAGGGACTCGCGGTCCGGGGCTCCCTGGGCGTCTGGGGTCTCCTCGCCCGTCGACCCGGTCGGTAGGTGCCCCCCGACCGGGCTGTTCTCAGCTACCCGGGCGGCCCTCTCGAGCAACTCGGCCTTGGCTTCGTCCAGCTTGGTCTGCATTGTCCTCTGGCTCCTGTCGCGCGCCGTTGCGTGACGTAGAAGGAAGTACGGCCTCTGCGCTTACGACGTCACGTCGTGACACGGGGTATCCGGTCTGTACCGACGCTATGCCGCAAAGTGAGATGAGCGGGGGTGTCTGAGCCATTCTTGAGCTGCTCCACCGGTGTGACGCTGCTCTCCGCGACGCCTGGGTCCTGGTGGTGCTCGGCGTCCCGGGGGCCCTCGATGCCCCGTCCCGCCCGCGAGGACCAGCGACTGCCGCCCGGACACGGATGTCGTCCGTGCTCACCGGGCGCAGGGCGAGGACGTCGGCGTCCCCGCGAACTATCGCGCTGATCACGCCACCAAGGCTATCGCTCCTGACAGGGCCCCCGTCATGAGCCGTATGTGTACAAAACCAGCCCTGGAAGTTTGACGTTCTGCACAGTGCGCGCACCCGCCGGAGGGCATCGCGCCGTGCAGCCCGCGATCAGGCCGCCAGCCGCTGCGCCTCCTCGACCGCTTCCTCCAGCGTGTCGACGACGGGCACGCCCACCGTCTCCAGGCTCGCCCGGCTGTGCGATCCGCCGGTGTACAGCACGGCCCGGGCCCCCACGTGCAACGCGGCGACCGCGTCGTCCGCGGCGTCCCCGATCACCACCGTGCGCTCGGGAGCCACTCCCTTCAGCGTCCCCAGATGCCGCACCATGTGCTCGGCCTTGCTGCCGCCCGACGGCCCGGTCCGCCCGTCCACCCGTATGAAGTGCGGCTCGATCCCGAAGCCGCGCACCAGCGGCACGAGCTCCTCGTGCACGTACATGCTCAGGATCGACTGGCTGCGCCCCGTCGACCGCCACCCGGCCAGCAGCTCCTCGGCGCCCGCGGTCAGCCCGCACCGCACCCGGTGCTCCGCGTAGTACCGGTGGAAGATGCCGTCCATCAGCTCCCACTCGGCCTCGGTCGGCAGCCGCCCCATCAGCCGCTCGTAGAACTTCGGCACCGGAACGCAGTACAGCTCGCGGTACTGCTCCAGCGTCAGCGGCGCCAGCCCCAGCTCGGCGAAGGCCGCGTTCGTCGCCCCGATGATCGCGTCGATGTCGTGGAACAGCGTCCCGTTCCAGTCCCAGACAATGTGCGCGCCCGTCTTCGTCCCCATGCCCAAAACGTACCCGGCTCCACTGACAATCAAGAGACCAGCGCCTCCACGCGCCCCCGGGCGCGGGTTCGCTCAGTCCCCGCGGCCGACCAGGTTGGGGATCTCCTGCGTGGCGAACCACAGCAGTTCGTGGTCCTCGGCCCCGTCGACGACGAACTGCGCGTCGTCGTCCCCGCCGTCCGCCGCCGGCAGCGCGTCGGCCGCCGCCGTCACATCGGCCTCCGCGTCGGGCGCGTCGACGTGCACGGACGCCGCCTTGGCCAGGGCCACGGCGCCCGCGACCCGCACCTCCCCGAGCGCCGCCGGGTCGAGGCCCCGGTCGGGATCGGCGCTCGCGACCCGGTCGGGCACGTCCACCGCCACCACGACCCGGCGCCGGGGCGCGTCCGGCTCGGCGGCCAGCAGCCGCAGCGAGGCCAGCGCGGCACGGCTGAGCGCCGCGTACTCCAGCTCCTCGATGTCGTCGGAGAGGTACCACTCGCGCAGCGCGGGCGTGACGGCGTAGGCGACGAACGGTCCGGCCCCCAGCTCGCCCGTTCGGTACGCCTCGGCGAGACCGGGGAGGGTCATGGGCACGTAGACACGCATGGCTGGCCGCTTTCGTGGTCGGTCGGTGGGTCGTGTCCGGGTCGGACGGCGCCGCGGAGGCCTTCAGAATACGTGCCGCCGCGTCCCCTTTCGGGTCCCGCCCCGGGGCGCCGGACGCGTCCACCCCGGGCCGGGGATTCACCCGGGCCGCCCCTGGAAGGCCGGGGTCCATGCCCTGCGGACCACCCGGATAGGTGAACTTCCCTGCGCCCGCGACGCGCGGTCCGCTTCCTTGCTCCGGCCCTCCCCGTCCCCGTACAAGATCACCACCCGAAGTTACTCACCGGTATCCACCGGCCCACGGAACGGGACCCCCCATGCACAAGGTCATGACCAGGACCCATCGCCGCCCGCCCACACACCGGGACGAGCACGCCCCCGGCACCCCGGCGGACGCGGCCCCGCGCCCCCGAGCCCGCGAAACGGCCCTCACCACCGGACGCGCAAGCAGGCCACCCCTCACCAACGGAAACTCCGGCGCGCCACCCCTCACCACCGGAAGCGCAAGCACCCCACCCCTCACCACCGGAAGCGCCGGCGCGCCGCCCCTCACCCCCACCGGCCCGCCCCGCGTCCCCGGCGGCGGCCCGCCCCGCACCCCGGCGTCCGGCGGCCGCCCCCCGGCTTCCGCACGCGCCAAACGCCCGTACACACGCCCCGCCGACACCCGCCCGCCCGCCTCCCCGGGCAGCCGCCGCCCCGCCGCCCCCGCCGCGCGCAGGGGCCCGCACGGCGCCCCGCCGCCGTCGCCGAGCGCCCCCGGCCCGGCGTCCGGGCGGACCGTCCCCCGCGTCCCCGCCCAGGCCCCTCGGCGGACCCTCCCCACGGACCTCTTCGCGGACCTCCTCGTCGCCGTCCTGAGCGGCCACCGCCCCGTCCACTCGATGCTCCGCCACACCCGCGGCCGCGCCTACGACGAACTGACCTGGCTGGCCGAACGCGGCCCCCTGCGCACCCGGGGCGCGCGTCCCGTCGTGCGGGACATCGGCTACTTCGAACCCCGCCCGGGCGCCATCGAGGCCTTCGCCCGCATCGGCGCCGGCGACCGGCTGCGCGCGATGGCCTTCCGCCTGGAACTCGGCCAGGACCTCCGCTGGCGCTGCACGGCCGTCGAGCTCGGCGGCCCCCGCCCGCCCCGCCCCGACGCCGGCTGAGCCGCTGCCTCCGGCGAAGCGGACCGCCCCACGGCACGCCGAAGGGCCGGACACCCTCGGGTGCCCGGCCCTTCGAAGACGCTACGGCGACGGCCGCCGAGGCGGCTCGGCCCGCGTCACTTCTTGCGGCGGCCCCGGCTGCGGGCCTGCTTGCGGCGCTCCGCGCGGGTGAGACCGTCGGCCTCGGACCGCACCGGCTCGCCGTCCTCGGTGAAGTCGCCCTCGATCGTGCCGCCCTCGCCGTCGACCGTCGGCGCGGAGAAGTGGAGGTTGCGCCGCTGCGGGACGTCGAGGCCCTTGGCGCGGATCTCCGGACGGGCACCGGCCTGCGCCGGCACCGAGTCGTGCTTCTCCAGGTCGGCCACGGGCTTGGTGTCCTCGACGGGGACCTCCTCGACCTGCTGCTCGACCTGGACCTCCAGGTTGAACAGGTAGCCGACGGACTCCTCCTTGATGCCCTCCATCATGGCGGTGAACATGTCGAAGCCCTCGCGCTGGTACTCGACCAGCGGGTCCTTCTGCGCCATCGCGCGCAGGCCGATGCCCTCCTGGAGGTAGTCCATCTCGTAGAGGTGCTCGCGCCACTTGCGGTCCAGGACCGACAGCACGACCCGGCGCTCCAGCTCACGCATGATCTCGGAGCCGAGCTGCGCCTCACGGGCCTGGTACTGCTCGTGGATGTCGTCCTTGACGGAGTCGCTGATGAACTCGGCGGTGAGTCCGGCCCGGTCGCCGGCCGCCTCCTCCAGCTCCTCGACCGTGACGTTGCACGGGTAGAGCTGCTTGAAGGCGCCCCACAGCCGGTCCAGGTCCCAGTCCTCCGGGAAGCCCTCGGCGGTCTCGGCCTGGACGTAGGCGTCGATGGTGTCGTCCATGAAGTGCTGGATCTGCTCGTGCAGGTCCTCGCCCTCCAGGACGCGGCGCCGCTCGCCGTAGATGACCTCGCGCTGGCGGTTGAGGACCTCGTCGTACTTCAGGACGTTCTTACGGGTCTCGAAGTTCTGCTGCTCGACCTGCGACTGGGCGGAGGCGATCGCGCGCGTGACCATCTTGTTCTCGATCGGCACGTCGTCCGGCACGTTCGCCATGGACATCACGCGCTCGACCATCTGCGCCTTGAACAGCCGCATCAGGTCGTCGCCGAGGGAGAGGTAGAAGCGGGACTCGCCCGGGTCGCCCTGACGGCCGGAACGACCGCGCAGCTGGTTGTCGATCCGCCGCGACTCGTGCCGCTCGGTGCCCAGCACGTACAGGCCGCCGAGCTTCTCGACCTCTTCCTTCTCCGCCTTGACGGCCTTCTCGGCCCGCTCCAGCGCCTCGGGCAGGGCCTGCGCCCACTCCTCGATGTGCTCCTCGGGGTCGAGACCGCGCTGGCGCAGCTCGGCCTCGGCGAGGTCCTCGGGGTTGCCGCCGAGCTTGATGTCCGTACCACGGCCGGCCATGTTCGTCGCCACCGTGACCGCGCCCTTGCGGCCGGCCTGGGCGACGATCGTCGCCTCCCGGTCGTGCTGCTTGGCGTTGAGCACCTCGTGCTGGATGCCGCGCTTGCTCAGCTGCTGCGAGAGGTACTCGGACTTCTCGACGGAGGTGGTGCCGACCAGGATCGGCTGCCCCTTGCGGTGCTTCTCCTCGATGTCGTCGACGACGGCCTCGAACTTGGCGACCTCGGTCCGGTAGATCAGGTCGGACTGGTCCTTGCGGATCATCGGCCGGTTGGTCGGGATCGGCACCACGCCGAGCTTGTAGATCTGGTGGAACTCGGCGGCCTCGGTCATGGCCGTACCGGTCATGCCGCACAGACCGGGCTGTTCCTTGCCGTTGTGGTCGTGGCGCTTGTAGAGGCGGAAGAAGTTCTGGAGGGTGATCGTGGCGAGCGTCTGGTTCTCGTCCTTGATCGGCACCCCTTCCTTCGCCTCGATCGCCTGGTGCATGCCCTCGTTGTAACGGCGGCCGGCGAGGATACGTCCGGTGTGCTCGTCGACGATCATGACCTCGTCGTCGATGATGACGTAGTCCTTGTCCTTCTTGAACAGTTCCTTCGCCTTGATGGCGTTGTTCAGATAGCCCACGAGCGGGGTGTTCACCGACTCGTAGAGGTTGTCGATGCCCAGCCAGTCCTCGACCTTGGCGACACCGGACTCGTGGATGGCGACCGTGCGCTTCTTCTCGTCGACGTCGTAGTCGCCGGTCTCCTCGATGCCCTTGAGCGGCTGGCCGGCCTCGCCGCGCTTGAGGCGCTTGACCAGCTTGGCGAAGTCGCCGTACCACTTGGTGGCCTGGTCGGCCGGGCCGGAGATGATCAGCGGCGTACGGGCCTCGTCGATGAGGATGGAGTCGACCTCGTCGACGATGGCGAAGTTGTGGCCGCGCTGGACGAGCTCGTCCTTGGACCACGCCATGTTGTCGCGGAGGTAGTCGAAACCGAACTCGTTGTTCGTGCCGTACGTGATGTCGCAGGCGTACTGCTCGCGGCGCTGAGCCGGCGTCATGTTGGCGAGGATGCAGCCGACGCTCAGGCCCAGGAAGCGGTGGACGCGGCCCATCATCTCGGAGTCGCGCTCGGCCAGGTAGTCGTTGACCGTGATGATGTGGACGCCCTCGCCGGACAGCGCGTTCAGGTACGCCGGCAGCGTGCCGACGAGGGTCTTGCCCTCACCGGTCTTCATCTCGGCCACGTACCCCATGTGCAGGGCGGCGCCGCCCATCATCTGCACGTCGTAGTGACGCTGGCCCAGGACGCGCTTGGCGGCCTCACGGACGGTGGCGAAGGCCTCGGGCAGCAGGTCGTCCAGGCTCTCACCATCGGCGTACCGCTGCTTGTACTCATCGGTGAGGGCCCGCAGCTCGGCGTCGGAGAGGTCGACGAAGTCCTCTTCGATGGAGTTGACCTGGTCCGCGATGCGGTGCAGCTTGCGCAGGATCTTGCCTTCGCCTGCACGCATGATCTTCGAGAGGACGGACACGGGGGTTGGTCTCCTTGCCGGTCGGGCCTGGGACGGTCGGTTACCACTTGACTTACTGAGCAACGGCCATCGTATGCGAGGACCCCGCCGCGCCGGGAGGGCCTGCCGTGACGGCGACCGTCCGCTGCTTCAATTCTGATTCACGTCTGCTTCGAAGGGGACAACGTCCGGGCCCTCCGGATGGTGCCGCATCACGCCACCGTTTTGCACAGCGCGTGATCACCGCCTCACCGACGGCAAAGGAATGGCGCCGCGGGCACCCTCCGCGCAGAATCGGCCGATGGAACCCGTCACCCTCACCACGGACCGCCTCCTGCTGCGCACGGTGGGCCCCCGGGACACCGACGCGGTGTACGAGGCCTGTCAGGACTCCGACATCCAGCGCTGGACGACGATCCCCTCGCCCTATCTGCGCGAGCACGCCGAGAGCTTCACTCAGCGGCTGGCCCCCGAGGGCTGGGCGGACGGCTCCATGTTCACCTTCGGCGTCTTCCTCCACTCCGGCGACCTCGCGGGCATGCTCGGCCTGACGATGCGCGCCCTGGGCATGGCGGAGATCGGCTTCTGGGCCGCGCCGCAGCACCGCTCCCACGGCTACATCACCGAAGCGGCCCGCGCCGCCTGCCGCTGGGCCTTCGCGCACGGTGCGATCGACCGGGTCGAATGGCGCGCGGAGGTGGGCAACCGGGCCTCGCGCGCGGTGGCGGAGCGCGTGGGCTTCACGATCGAGGGCACACTGCGCGCCGCGACGAACAACAAGGGAGTGCTCCGGGACACCTGGATCGGCTCCCTGCTCCCCTCGGACCTCGGCCTGCCGTCGACGGCGCCGTACCTGCCAGCCGCCCGCTGACCGAGATCCCGCAGGTCCGGCCCCCGATGTCAGTGCCACCGCATATCGTGCGAGCCATGACCACCCCGCGCCCCGCAGCAGAGCTCTCCGCAGACGAGGCCCGCAGAATCGCCCTGCGCGCCCAAGGCTTCCTCGGCGCCCCCGACCGCCGCTCCGGTGTCCGCGGCGTCCTGCGCCA
This sequence comes from Streptomyces sp. NPDC085931, assembly GCF_044540565.1. Lineage (NCBI taxonomy): Bacteria > Bacillati > Actinomycetota > Actinomycetes > Kitasatosporales > Streptomycetaceae > Streptomyces > Streptomyces sp. NPDC085931. The sequence continues at coordinate 16,903 of NZ_JBITSK010000011.1, read as the reverse complement.
CCTCGGTGCGATACAGCTCGACACGATCTCGGTCCTGGCCCGCTCCCACGAGCTGGTGCCCTACGCCCGCCTGGGCGCGGTGGGCAGGAAGACGGTGGAGAAGGCGTACTGGACCCCGGATCCCTCCGGCGCCCCGCACGCCTTCGAGTACTGGTCGCACGCCGCGTGCATCCTGCCCATCGAGGAGTGGCCCCACTTCGCCTTCCGCCGCCGCGCCTACCGCAACCGCCCGCACTGGAACCACGAGCTTCCCGACGGTGTGTACGACCGGGTCATCAAGCAGCTCCGCGCCGAAGGACCCCTCACGGCCACGGAGTTGGGCGGCGCGAAGAAGACGAACGACTGGTGGGACTGGTCCGGCTCCAAGGTCGCCGTGGAGCGCGCCCTGATGCACGGCGAGGTGGTGTGCGTGGAACGCCGCGGCTGGAAGCGGCTCTACGACCTCGCCGAGCGCGCGATCCCGCCCGCGCTGCTGCACGACGAGCTGGACGACACCGAGTGCCTGCGCCGCCTGGTCCGCCTGGCGGGCCGGTCCCTCGGCGTCGGCACCCGCGCGGACATCGCCGACTACCACCGCCTCAAAGGCGAGCAGGTGGACGCCGTGATCGCCGACTCGGGGCTGGTCCCGGTCACGGTCGAGGGCTGGGGCAAGCCGGCGTGGGCCGACCCGGCGGCCCTGGAGACACCCCCGCGCGGCCGGCACCGCACCACACTGCTGTCGCCGTTCGACTCCCTCATCTGGGAGCGGGCGCGCACGGAGCGGATCTTCGGTTTCACGCACCGCCTGGAGGCCTACGTCCCCAAACCGAAGCGGGTGTACGGCTACTTCGCGATGCCGGTCCTGGCCGGCGGCCGGCTGGTCGGCCGTGTGGACCCGGCGCGCGCGGGCAGCACGCTGGTGGCCAAGCAGGTCACGCTCGACGGCGCGAAGGCGGTCCCGGCCGTCGCCCAGGCCCTGGTCGAGGCCGCGTCCTGGGTGGACTGCACGGACGTGCGCGTGGAACGGGTCGACGCGCCGGACCTGCGGGAGCCGCTCGTACGGGAGCTGGCCCGCCTGACCGTCTGAGTGCACCGACCGCCCGGGTCAGCGGATTTCGAGGATCTTCTCCCGCATCGCGTACACCACGGCCTCCATCCTGGAGTGCAGCTGCAGCTTCTCCAGGATGTTGCGCACATGGTTCTTCACGGTGTTCTCGGAGATGAACAACTCCTTGGCGATGTCCCGGTTGTTCATTCCCGTGGCGACGAGCTTGAGGACTTCCAGCTCGCGGTCCGTCAGGCGCGGCGCGGGCACCAGGCGGCGCTCGTCGGTGCGCTGGATCATCGATTTGAACTCGGTGAGCAGCTTGGACGCCATGGACGGGCTGATCTGCGACTGCCCGTCGGCGACCGCGCGAATCGCGGTGGCCACCTCGTCCGTGGAGATCTCCTTGAGGAGATAGCCGGTCGCGCCCGCCTTGATGGCGTCGTAGAGATCGGCTTCCTCGTCGCTGATCGTCAGCATGATGATCTTCGCGCTGGGTGCCACCTCCTTGATGGAGGTGCAGGCCTCGATGCCGCCCCGCTTCGGCATGCGCACGTCCATCAGGACGATGTCGGGCAGCAGGTCGGCGGCCTTCTCGACGGCTTCGGCTCCGTCACCCGCCTCCCCGACGACCTGGATGTCCTCCTCGGCGGCGAGCACGATCTCCAGGCCGCGGCGGAACAGGGCGTGATCGTCCACCACGAGGACTCTGATCGGTTCCTTGCGTGGGGTCTCCGTGTCCGGGCCCATGCCGATGACGCCGTCGTGGGCGTCCTCGTCACGCATCGGTCCGAAGCTGTCCGCCATCGTTCCTCCCCCTGAAGGCTGTGGCCTGTGGTCCTGAGCCATCGCCAACCCAGAGCAGCGACCCACCGGTTGGGCCGTGGCCACCATGATTTCATGCCCGGACGGCACCGGGGTGACGGAGCGGGGCGCGAAGTGGTCGCACAGGGGTGCCCCTGGGGGCGCACACGCGCTCCAGGGGCACCCACTGCACCTGTCACCCGGCCCGGTCAGCCGCCGAGCGCACCGCCCGCGTCCGGGGAGTGCGCCTGGGTGACCATGGTGTCCGTCCTGAGGTGGATCACGCCGTAGTCGTAGGCGTGCCGTCGGTAGACGACACTCGGTTCCTTGGTCTCGGAGTCGACGAACAGGTAGAAGTCGTGGCCGACCAGCTCCATCTCGTAGAGAGCCTGGTCGAGGGTCATGGGCGCTGCGACGTGGGTCTTCTCGCGGACGACGATGGGGCCGTCACCTTGTACTTCCAGCGAGCCGATCTTCTTCGTGGGGACCGCTTCCGGCTCCTCCTCGGAGGCGGGCGCGAGGCCGCTCCCGTTGAGCGTCGCCACACCGGGGACGTGGTCGGCGACCTCGGCGGCCGGGATCCGGCGCGCGCCGCGGCGCGAGAACCGCTTGTCGTGCTGCCTGCGCAGCCGGGCTTCCAGCTTCTCCGCCGCCAGGTCGAGCGCCGCGTACGGATCGCTCGCCGCTGCCTCCGCCCGGATCACCGGACCGCGGGAGCGGAGCGTGATCTCCACTCGGTCACAGCGGTCGGCCTGCCTGGGGTTGGGCTCCTTGGACACCTCGACGTCGAGGCTGATCACCTTGCCATCGAGCTTCTGGATCTTCTCCAGCTTCAGCTTCTCGGCCACGTGCTTCCGGAACCGCTCGGGCACCTCGGTCTTGCGGCCCTTGACGACGATGTCCACGCAGAACTCCGTTCCCGGATCGCTCCGCTTCGCTGCGGAGCATCTCCCTTTTGCACCAGGTTCCGGTCAGCCCCGGAACCTCGGACTCGGTGACTTCCACCTCCTCCCCCGTGGGCGAGATCTCCACTCCACCGTCGCGAGTGATGAAGGAAAACCCGCGTCACGGCATTCGGATTTGAGAGGTGTGGCCTGCGGCTTTCCCTCTCAACCGAACATATCTCGCCCGGACGGATGTCGTCACCCTCTACTGCGGCGTACCTCCGTTCAGGTGAATAGGCCCTCTCATTACCTGCAACGACGCAAGATCTCAGTCAGTTCCGGTTTATTTGGAAAGCGTCCGGTGATGCCGCGACCACTGCCGCGCACACCACGTCGGCCACTCCGCCGGCGCCGTCCGCGCCCGCCATTTCCTGCCGGCCGGGCCGCCGGCTCGTCCTCTCGCGCCTTGATCCGACGTTCTGTTCCTCTCTGCTTTCCCAGCTCTCTCCCCCGTACACGGCCTCGGTCCACGCAGCGTTCGAAATCGGCCCCGTCACCGCCGCGTACGACACCCCCGGCCCGCCGCCGGCGGCCCGCACGGCCCGGGCAGCCTCCGCCAGGGAGGCGCCCGTGGTCATCACGTCGTCGACCAGGACGACCGGCCCGGCAGCCAGCAGCCCGGCGCCTCCGGGCGCGACCGTCAGCGCGCCGGCGAGATTGTCCTGCCGCTGCCGGGAGTTGAGACCCGACTGGTCGGCCACGGCCCGGCGGTGCCGCAGCACACCGAGCACCCGGGCCGGGACGCCGCCGCGCCGCAGGTCCGCGGCCGCCGCGAGGGCGATCCGGCGTGCCGGGTCATGTCCCCGGGCGCGCACGGCCCGCCGCCCGGACGGCACGGGCACGAGCAGCACGGGAGCGGTTCCGGCCCCGGTGCCGACGCCTGCGGTCGTTGCGGCGCTTCCAGCGCTTCCTGTCCGGGTGGCGCTACCGGGCCTTCCGGCGCTTCCAGCGCTTCCTGTCCAAACGGCGCTACTGGGCCCTCCGGCGCTTCCGGCCCTTCCGGCGCCAACTGTCCATACGCCGCTTCCATCGCTTCCGGTCCCTGCGGCGCTTCTGCTCGGTCCGGCGCCGCTTCTGTCCCCCACAGCGGCCCCGGTGCCCGGCCGGCGGGCTTCCCGGAGCCCGGCGCGCACGGCGTGGGCCAGGGCCGTTCCCAGCGGACCCGCGAGCGCCAGGGCACCCCGCTCCTTGTGGGCCAGCAGCGTCGCCCGCACCTCGTCGGCGTACGCGGCCGCCGCGTGCACCACCGGCAGCCCGGACGGCTCCGGCACCGGCCGCACCCGCCGTACCGCGACCCCGTCGAGCACCGCACGGCACCGCGCGCACAGCACCGTACGCGGCGCGCCGCAGCCCTCGCACTCACCCGGCAGCACCAGGTCGGTCAGGTCCCGCCACCACCCCCGCATGCCGACCACTCTGCCGCCCCGGCCGGGCCGCGGCCACCCCTGTGGACAACCGCCTGTGGACGACCGTCCTTGGACTACCCGTCTGTAGACATAGCGGTGAGGCCCTCTCGGCCGGCGCCCACGCAGGGCGAGGTCGCCGCCGCGCAACCGGGGCAGCCGGGGGTATGCCGCCCCGGCCGTGCCACACGGCCCGTGCGGCTCCGTGCCACACAGCCCCTACGGCTCCGGCCCTCACCGCGACATGAGGTCACGGCCCGAGCCTCACCCCGGGTAGACCGGCGCCGTCCCCTCCGTCACCTTCTGCCACTGCGCCCCCGTGGGCAGCCGGACGATGCCGTCGACCGAGTTCGCCACCAGCGGCAACCCGTCGTCCTCGGCGGCGGTGACCTCCTTGACGCCGGTCAGGGCCGCGGGGGCCGGGACGTCCGGCGTGGAGCCGTCGACCTGGACGTACCGCATCTGCTCCACGCCCCCGTGCTCGCGCCCGACCACCACGAGCCGGCTGTCCCCGGCCCACGACATGGCCGTGACCTCCTCCAGCTCGGGGGTCGCGGAGCGCAGTTCGACCACGCGGACGGACGGCTGCGCGCCGGCCTTCTCCTCCCGCTCGATCAGCCCGATGAGCAGCGTCTTCTTGCCGCCCTTCTCCACGACGAGCGCGATCCGCACCCCGTCCGCGGCCACCCGTACGGACTGGATCCGCCCGTCCAGATGCGGCGTGCGCACCTCCAGCGGCTCGCCCTTGCCGTCCTCCAGCAGCAGCAGCCGGGGATCGCGCGGGTCGCGGTCGGCCACCCACAGGCCGTCCTCCGCGTCCCAGCTGGGGGTCGTCAGCCGGTCCGCCTCGCTGCGGCCCTGGCTGCGCAGCACCGGTTCACCGAGCGAGCCGCCCGAGACCAGCGAGCCGACGTACAGCGACTTGCCGTCGAGGCTGACGCCCGCCGCGGTGTGCTCGTCGCGCGAGACGGCCACCGACCGCAGGGCCGTGTCGCCCTCGCCCAGCGCGCCGGGCGCCGGGTCCGGCTTGGTCTCGTCACTGCCCGCCGGGATCCGTACGAGCCGGTCCTTGCCGTCGACGAAGTACAGGTAGTCGGGGTGACGCGCCGCGCTGCGGGAGGCGGCGGTCTCGGCCGCCGCCTGGGTGAGCGAGCACAGCTCGGTCCCGCCGGCGCGCAGCTCCACCTCGTCCACCGCGGGGCTGAGGCTGCGCAGCGTGAACAGCAGCTGGGCCGCCATCTCCTCGCACCGGTTGGTGCCGATGCCCGCGGCCTTGTCGTTGAGCGGGACGGTCAGCAGGTTGCGGTCGTCGGGCGTGAGCGCGCCCGAGCCCTTCGCCAGCGCCGTGCCGGTGGGGAAGCTCGACCGGACGACGGGGTCGAGCCAGCGCGTGGGCCCGCTCAGCAGCGAGCGCACCATCTGCGTCATGGGATCCACGCGCCGGCGCACGTAGACGGGGTCCGCGACCGCGGTGGGCTGCGTCTTCGCCCCGGCCGCCACGGTGTTCGAGGCGAAGTAGTACTTACTGGCGGACATGTAGTTGCGCTGGAAGTCCGACTGGCCCATGACGACACCCTGCGGCAGCGCGTCGATCCGCCACTGCCCGCTCTTCTCGTCCTGCGTCAGATGCACGGTCCTGCCGTACGTCCCGGTGGCCGGCGCGTACGACTGCTGCGCGTCCACGGTGGCCACCTTGGTGCCGGTGAGCACGTACGAGATCTCGCCGGTGTCCTCCCGGCCTCCCGGCCCCTCGGGCTTGGCGCCCGGTCCGTCGGCGAGCACCGTGGTGTACAGCTCCGGCCGCCAGGTCTTCGCGGCGTCCCCGGTCAGGTACTGGCGTGCCGTCTTGTACTGCGGATCGTCGCTGGTCAGCGCCTCCAGGAAACCCTGCACGATCTCCGAGGGCGGCGCGTCCTCCCCGGGCGGCACGGCGAACACGCGCACCTGGGTGTCCTGGCGCGGCGTGGACTCCACGCTCCGCAGATCTCCGCTGTCCGGCATCGACGCACACCCCGCCAGCACCAGGACGCCACCGGCGGCGTACGCCATCACGCGCGCGGGACCGCCCCGGCCGCGCCTTTCGCGGTCAGCGCCCACGAGATGCCTCCCCTTGCCTGTTCGCCGCACCCGGCGCGCCCTCACCACTGGAAGCACCCTCACCGCCGAGAGCACCCTCACCGCCGAGAGCGGCGGCACCGTCGCCCGTGCCGGCGTCGCCGGCGCCTGCGCCAGCGCCTGCGCCGGTACGGCCCGGAGCGCCGTCACCCGTCCCGCTCGCCACACCGTTCTCGGTGCTCGGGGCGGGACCGCCCACACGTCCACCGCTCCCGCGTCCACCGCCTACGTGCCCACCGCCTCCGCTTCCACCGCCGACGTGCCCTCCGGGCACCGTCCCCGCGGCGCCCGCGCCGTCGCCGGGTCCACCCCGGCCCGCGGTCCCGGCGGGACCGGTCTCCCCGTCCTGCCTCCGGGTGCCCGAGGCGGGCCGTGGCACCACGCGCGCGCCGTTGCCCGGCAGCGCCGTCGGATCGGCCGTGGCACCGGCCGCCCTCGGCGGTATCGGGTCCCGCTTCGCCCCCGGTGCCGCGGAGCCGCTCGCCGGCTGCGCCGGCACGGTCGCCCGCTTCTCGCCGTCACCGCCGCACGGCAGACCGGCGTCGTCGAGGCCGCGGTTGCGCCGCGAGTCCTTGGGCTCCAGCGGTATCGGCGAGCCCCGCAGCGGCTCGTCCGCGGTCCTGGGCAGCGTCAGCCGGAACTGCGAGCCGCCGCCCGGCTCACCCCACGCCTGCAGCCAGCCGCCGTGCAGCCGCGCGTCCTCCAGGGCGATGGACAGCCCCAGACCCGTACCGCCCGTGGTACGCGCGCGTGCCGGGTCGGCCCGCCAGAAGCGGCTGAACACACGGGTCGCCTCACCCGGCTTGAGCCCGACCCCGTAGTCCCGCACCGCGACGGCGACAGCGCCGCCGGCCGCGGCGAGCCTGACGATCACGTCGTTGCCCTCGCCGTGCTCCACGGCGTTGACCACGAGGTTGCGCAGCACCCGCTCCACGCGCCGGGCGTCCGCCTCGGCGACGACGGGCTGCTGGTCGCCCAGGACGCGGATCCGCGAGCCCTTGCGCTCCGCGAGCGGCTCGGCCCCGCTGACCACCCGCCGCACGACGTCCCGGAGGTCTATCGGCTCGGCCTCCAGCGCCGCGGCACCCGCGTCGAACCGGCTGATCTCCAGCAGGTCCGCGAGCAGCGACTCGAACCGGTCCAGCTGGTCGGCGAGCAGCTCCGCCGACCGCGCGGTCACCGGGTCGAAGTCCTCACGCGCCTCGTGGATGACGTCCGCCGCCATCCGCACGGTCGTCAGCGGCGTCCGCAGCTCGTGCGACACGTCCGACACGAACCGGCGCTGCATCCGCGACAGGTCCTCCAGCTGGCTGATCTTGAGCTGGAGGTTCTGCGCCATCTTGTTGAAGGCCTCGCCGAGGCGCGCGATGTCGTCCTCGCCGGTGACCTTCATGCGCTCCTGGAGCCGCCCGGCCGACAGCCGCTCGGCGATCCCCGCCGCCATCCGCACCGGCGTGACGACCTGGCGCACCACGAGCCAGGCGATGGCCCCGAGCAGCACGACGACGAACAGCCCCGCCGTCGCCAGCGTGCCCTTGACCAGGCTCAGCGACTTCTCCTCCTGGGTGAGCGGGAAGAGGTAGTACAGCTGGTACGGGTCGCCGTTCGGGTCGTTGACCTGCTTGCCGATGACCAGGCCCGGCTGGGAGTCCTTGATCTCGTTGTTGTACGTGATGCGCGTGTAGCTCTGCGCGGCCGTCGTACTGCTGCCGATCCGCTCGCGCAGGTCCGCGGGCACGCTCCGGTTCCAGTCCACCTCGCCGGAGGCCCGCTGTCCGCGACCGCCGGCGCCGTTCGCGTCGGAGGCCGGGAGCGTCACCACGTCGAAGGCGCCCTGGCCACCGCTGGACAGCGAGGAGACCAGGTCGCTCAGCCACTGGGTGACGTTCTGCGCGGGCCGGCCGTCCGCCGTGGCGACGTCGTCGCCGGTCCCGCTGGCCGCCTCGTCGGCGCGCTGCTTGGCCACCGCGAACCCGCCGGTGGCCTGGCTCTGGGACGCCTTCACCTTGGCGTCGAGCAGGCCGTTGCGCACCTGCCCGATGACGACGAAGCCCAGCAGCAGCACCACACCGAGCGACATCAGCAGTGTCGTGACGACGACCTTGAGCTGGATGTTGCGCCGCCACAGGCGCATGACCGGCAGCAGCGGCCGGCGCACCCACCGCACGAACAGCCGGACGACCGGGCTGCCCTGAACACCGCCCTGGAGCAAACCGCTCTCCAGGAACCGCCCCCAGCGGCCGCCCTTCCTCCGCCCGACAGGCCGCCCCGGGCGGGCCCCGGACCGGCCGGGCGCCGAAGCGGCACTGTCGCCGGACATGTCAGCTCGGCCCTGCCTTGTACCCGACACCACGCACGGTCACCACGATCTCCGGCTTCTCCGGGTCCTTCTCGACCTTGGAGCGCAGCCGCTGCACATGCACGTTGACCAGCCGCGTGTCCGCCGCGTGCCGGTAACCCCACACCTGCTCCAGCAGCACCTCGCGCGTGAACACCTGCCACGGCTTGCGCGCCAGCGCGACCAGCAGGTCGAACTCCAGCGGTGTCAGCGCGATCGACTGCCCGTCCCGCTTCACGGAGTGCCCCGCCACGTCGATGACCAGGTCACCGATGGCGAGCTGCTCCGGAGCCGGTTCCTCCGACCTCCGCAGCCTGGCCCGGATGCGGGCCACCAGCTCCTTCGGCTTGAACGGCTTCACGATGTAGTCGTCGGCACCCGACTCCAGGCCCACCACCACATCGACCGTGTCGCTCTTGGCCGTGAGCATCACGATCGGCACGCCGGACTCCGCCCTGATCAGGCGGCACACCTCGATGCCGTCCCGGCCGGGCAGCATCAGGTCCAGCAGCACCAGATCCGGCTTGGCCTCCCGGAACGCGGCCAGCGCCTTGTCCCCGTCGGCCACGAACGACGGCTCGAAACCCTCACCACGCAGCACGATGCCGAGCATCTCGGCCAGTGCGGTGTCGTCGTCGACGACAAGGACTCGTCCCTTCATAAACGACATCATCCCATTCTCATAACGGTGGCGAAGGCAGTGGTGAGGTAGGTCACCGGCCAGTGACCATAGTCGCAGCAAGCGCGACTGTCTGCCCTCGTCCGCCCGCCGATGATCTTTCCGGCGACCTCCGCGGAGTCCCTTCGCCGGCCGAGCGGCCCGCCCCGGCCCCCAACCGACGGCCGGACGACCCGGCCCGAGCCCGCCTCGACGGCCGAGCGATGCGGCCCGAGCCCCCAACCGACGGCCCGACGCCCCGGCCCGGGCCACTTCGACCGCCGAGCGACCCACCCCGGGCCCCCAACCGACGGCCGAGCGCCCCGGTCCGAGCCCAAAACCTCACGGTCGGACGCCCCGGCCCGAACCCACTTCGACGGCCGAGCGACCCAGCCCGAGCCCGCTTCGGCGGCCGGACGGCCCGGCCGGGCCGACTCCGGCGGACGAGGGACCCGATCCGGGCCGCTCCGGTAACCGTGCGAAGCTCAGCCCGCCGCCCTCAGCCCGCCACCACCCTGCGCGACCGCGCGCACACCTCGGCGAGCGCCTCGGCCGTCACCGGCGAGACCACACCCTCCTCCGTCACGATCGCCGTCACCAGCTCCGGCGGCGTCACGTCGAAGGCCGGGTTGTACGCCTGCGTCCCCAGCGGCGCCACCGGGATCCCGCCGCCCGCCTCCGTACCGGCCACCGGCACCTGCGGCGCCACCAGCTCGGTCACCTCGTGCCCGGGACGCTGCTCCACCTCGATGGACGCCCCGTCCGCCGTGTCCAGGTCCACCGTCGTCACCGGCGCCACCACGATGAACGGCACATGGTGGTACCGCGCCAGCACCGCCAGCGGGTAACTCCCCACCTTGTTCGCCACCGACCCGTCCGCCGTGATCCGGTCGGCCCCGATCAGCACCGCGTCCACCTCGCCCGCGGCGAACAACGACCCCGCCGCGTTGTCCGTGAGCAGCGTGTACGCCATCCCGCTGCGGGCCGCCTCGTACGCCGTCAGACGCGCGCCCTGCAGCAGCGGACGCGTCTCGTCCACCCACAGCCGCCGCAGCCGGCCCACCCGGTGCGCCGCGAGCGCCACCGCGAACGCCGTGCCCTCGCCCCCCGACACCAGCGAGCCGGTGTTGCAGTGGGTCAGGATCCGGTGCCCCCCACCGGGCAGCAGCTCGTCCAGCAGCGCCAGGCCGTGCTCGGCCATCCGCCCACTGGCCTCGGCGTCCTCCCGGTGCAGCTGCCGCGCCGCGGCCAGCGCCGCCGCGGCCGCCTGCCGGACGTCACCGCCCTTGGCCAGCGCCGCCGCGTGAGCCTCCTGCGCCCGCCGCACCCCGACGGCCAGGTTCACCGCGGTCGGCCGGGCCGTCGCCAGCGCGGACGCGGCCTCGTCCACGTCGAAGCCCCGCACGGCGGCGAGCGCGACACCGTACGCCCCCGCGATGCCGAGCAGCGGCGCCCCGCGCACGGCCAGCGAGCGGATCGCCTCCACCAGCGCGGACGCGTCCGTACAGACCAGTTCGACCTCCTCTGCCGGCAGCCTCGTCTGGTCGAGCAGGACCAGAACGGGTCCCTCCGGTGGCTCTTCCCAGCGGATCGCCGGGATCTCGGTCGGCCGCTTGTCGTCGCCGCTGTACGCGTACTGATCAGCCATGCGATCAGTCTGCCCCCAATCCGGCGGACAATTGAAGGTACGCAGCCCAGACCGCGGCCGGTCACACCAAGACCACCCCATGGCACGATGGCTGCCAACCTGCCGCCGCGACCGCGGACGGGCACCGTGAAGGAGCGACGATGAACGACACTCCGGGCTGGGCCTCGCCCGGATCCGCCCCGTCCGACGGGCAGAAGCCTGACGCGTCCGGCCCTGCCGAGCCCGCAGACCGCCCCGGTCCCGCACAGCCCGCCGACCAGGCGGGACAGCCCGACCACAGCTCGCAGGGCCCCGGCCCGCAGTGGTCCAAGGAACAGCCGCCACCGGCCCAGTGGTCCGCCCCCGGCACCCCGCCCGGCCCCGGCCAGGCACCCCCGCCCCCGCCGCCCGGCCCGGGCTGGGGCACCCAGCCCCCCGGCGGCTACGGCGGCCCGGGCGGCTACGGCCCCGGCGGTCCCGGAGCCCCCGGCGGCTACGGCCCCGCTTACGGACACCCGGGCGGCCCCGGCGGCTGGGGCGCCGGCTGGGGCGGCCCCCCGCCCGCCGCCAAGCCCGGCGTGATCCCGCTCCGCCCGCTCGGCGTGGGCGAGATCCTCGACGGCGCGGTCTCCACCATGCGCACCTACTGGCGCACGGTCCTGGGCATCTCGCTCACCGTCGCGGTCCTCACCGAGATCATCGTCGTGCTCTTCCAGGGCCTCGTCCTGGACGACTCCAGCACCGACGCCCTCAACGACCCGAGCGCCACCCTCAGCGAGCTGAGCCGGGCCATGGGCGACGCGCTGCTCAACTCCAGCGTCATCTTCGTGATCTCCCTGGTCGGCACGGTCATCGCCACCGCCCTCCTGACGACCGTCACCAGCCGGGCCGTGCTCGGCAAACCGGTCACCATCGGCGAGGCCTGGCGCGACGCCCGCCCTCAGATCCTCAAACTCTTCGGCCTCATCTGCCTGTTGCTGCTCATCACCGCCGGCATCGTCGCCGTCGGCACCCTGCCCGGCATCCTCGTCTCCGTCGCCGGGAGCACCGCAGCGGGCGTCGCCCTCACCGTCCTGGGAATCATCGGCGCCGGCATCGTCGCCCTGTGGCTGATGATCCGCTTCTCGCTCGCCTCGCCCGCCCTGATGCTGGAGAAGCAAGGCATCAAGAAGGCGATGAGCCGCTCCGCGAAGCTGGTCCAGGGCACCTGGTGGCGGATCTTCGGCATCCAGCTGCTCGCCACGATCATCGCCAACGTCGTCGCCTCGATCATCGTCATCCCGTTCACCTTCCTCGCCGGGGCCTTCAGCGACGAGGGCATCACCGGCTGGCTCAACTCCGGTGCCGGCAGCCTCGGCTGGACGTTCCTCATCGTGAGCGGCATCGGTTCGGTGATCGGCTCCATGATCACGTTCCCGATCACGGCCGGCGTCACCGTGCTCCTCTACATCGACCAGCGCATTCGCCGCGAGGCCCTCGATCTCGAACTGGCCCGCGCCGCCGGTGTCCAGGGCTACGGCCCCGGCGCCACCCCGGGGAGCTGATGCGGTGAGCCCGGCGGGGGACCTTCTCACCACGGCGCTGCCCGGCGCCGCCCTACGGACGCTGCTGCACGCCGGCGACACCTCCGTGCTGTCGTCGGCCCTCTCGGACGACGAACCGCCCCTGACCACCCCGCGCGACCCCGCGCGCGAGGCCGCCCGGCGCGAGCTGTCCAAGCGGATGTACCACGAAGACGACCCCAGCCTGTTCCAGCGTGCCCTCGACGCCTTCTGGGACTGGCTCGGCAGACTGCTCAACGCCGCCTCGACCGCCACGCCCGGCGGCACGCTCGGCCTGGCCGTCATCGTCCTGGCCGTCGTCGCCGTCCTGGCCGCCCTGTGGTGGCGCCTGGGCACGCCGCGCCGCCAATCCACCTCGTCCGCCGCCCTGTTCGACGACCGCCCGCGCAGCGCCGCCGACCACCGCGCCGCCGCCGAGGCACACGCCGCCCAGGGCCACTGGAACCAAGCCGTCCAGGAACGCATGCGCGCCCTCGTCCGCGCCCTGGAGGAACGCGCCCTCCTCGACGTCCGCCCCGGCCGCACCGCCGACGAGGCAGCGGCCGAAGCCGGCCGCGCCCTGCCCGCCCACACCGACCGGCTGCGCGCCGCCGCCCGCGACTTCGACGACGTCACGTACGGCGGCCGCTCGGCGACCGAGCAGGCGTACCACCGCATGGCGGAACTCGACCGCGACCTGGAACGCACCAAGCCCCAGCTCGCGACGAGCAGCGCGAGCACGGCCCCCACCACCCGCCAGGGAGCCGCCGAATGACCACCGAGGCCACGCTCCCCACCACCTCGGCCTCGCCCACCGCCCGCCAGGTGTGGACCCGCGCGCGCGGGATCGCCCTCGCGCTCGCGGTGCTCGTCGCCGGAGCCGTCGCCATCGCCGTCATCCGCTCCGACGCCCGCCACGGCGAACTCGACCCACGCTCCGCCGACCCGGGCGGCAGCCGCGCCGTCGCCGAACTGCTCGCCGACCGGGGCGTGGACACCCGTGTCGTCACCACCCTGGACGAGGCAGCCGTCGCGACCGGCCCGGACACCACCCTCCTGGTCGCCGTCCCCGACCTGCTGACCCGTGGTCAGCAGACCCGCCTGCACGACGCGTTCGCCCGCTCCGACGGCCGTACCGTCCTGGTCGCCCCGGGCAGCGCCTCCGTCGAACGGCTCGCCCCCGGCGTCACCGCCGACCCCGCGACCAGCCTCGACTCGGCGCTCTCCCCCGACTGCGCGCTGCCCGCCGCCCACCGCGCCGGCACCGCCGAAACGGGCGGCGTCCGCTACACCACCACCCACCTCGACGCCGACCAGTGCTACCCGAGCGAACGCCTGGCCACCCTGCTGCGCATCCCGGCCGACCGCGCAGACGGCGACACCGTCGTCCTCGGCGCGCCCGACATCCTCCTCAACGACCGCCTCGACGAGCAGGGCAACGCCTCGCTCGCCCTCCAACTCCTCGGCTCCCGCCCCCATCTGGTCTGGTACCTCCCCTCGCTCTCCGACACCTCGGCCACCGGCACCGACGAGGAACGCGGCTTCTTCGACCTGCTCCCCTCGGGCTGGCTCTGGGGCACCCTGCAACTCTTCATCGCAGCAGCCCTGGCCGCCCTGTGGCGGGCACGCCGGTTCGGCCCCTTGGTGCCCGAGAAACTCCCCGTCGCGATCCGCGCCTCGGAAACCGCCGAGGGCCGCGCCCGCCTCTACCGCAAGGCCGACGCCCGCGACCGCGCGGCCGACGCTCTCCGCTCCACCACCCGCACCCGCCTCGCCCCCCTCGTCGGCGTCCCCGTCACCCAGGCGCACTCGCCCGAGGCCCTGCTCCCCGCCCTGTCCACCCGCCTCCACGGCGACGGACAGGACCCCCACGCCCTGCTCTTCGGAGCACCGCCCAGCGACGACGCAGCACTCATCGCACTCGCCGACCGACTCGACGCCCTCGAAAGAGAGGTACGCCGTCCATGATGGACCCGACCACTGACAACGCCGGGCAGACCGGGGACCCGGGCGACGCCCGAGCCGCCCTGGAGGCCCTGCGCGCCGAGATCGCCAAGGCCGTGGTCGGCCAGGACCCCGCCGTCACGGGCCTCGTCGTCGCCCTGCTCTGCCGCGGCCACGTCCTCCTCGAAGGCGTCCCCGGCGTCGCCAAGACCCTCCTGGTCCGCGCCCTCGCCTCCGCCCTCGAACTCGACACCAAGCGCGTCCAGTTCACCCCCGACCTGATGCCGAGCGACGTCACCGGCTCCCTGGTCTACGACACCCGCAGCGCCGAGTTCTCCTTCCAGCCCGGCCCGGTCTTCACCAACCTCCTCCTCGCCGACGAGATCAACCGCACGCCCCCCAAGACCCAGTCGTCCCTCCTGGAGGCCATGGAGGAACGCCAGGTCACCGTCGACGGAACCCCCCGCCCCCTGCCCGACCCGTTCCTGGTCGCCGCGACCCAGAACCCGGTCGAGTACGAGGGCACCTACCCCCTCCCGGAAGCCCAGCTCGACCGCTTCCTCCTCAAACTCACCATCCCCCTGCCCTCCCGCCAGGACGAGATCGACGTCCTCACCCGCCACGCCGAGGGCTTCAACCCCCGCGACCTCAAGGCCGCCGGCGTACGCCCCGTGGCCGGCCCCACCGACCTCGAAGCCGCCCGGGCCGCCGTCGCCAAGACGACCGTCTCCCCGGAGATCACCGCCTACGTCGTCGACATCTGCCGCGCCACCCGCGAGTCGCCGTCCCTCACCCTCGGCGTCTCCCCCCGGGGCGCCACGGCCCTCCTCGCCACCGCCCGCGCCTGGGCCTGGCTGACCGGCCGCGACTACGTCATCCCCGACGACGTGAAAGCCCTCGCGCTCCCCACGCTCCGCCACCGCGTGCAGCTCCGCCCGGAGGCCGAAATGGAAGGCGTGACGGCCGACTCCGTCATCACCGCGATCCTCGCCCACGTCCCCGTCCCCCGCTGATGGCACTCACCGGACGCGCCGCCCTCCTCGCGGCCCTGGGCTCCCTCCCCGTAGGCATCTGGGAGCCCGGCTGGACGGGCATCCTGGCGGTCAACGCACCCCTGGCTCTGGCCTGCGCCTGCGACTTCGCCCTGGCCGCCCCCGTGCGGCGCCTGGGACTGACCCGCTCCGGCGACACCTCCGTACGCCTGGGCGACACGGCGGACGTCACCCTCACGATCACCAACCCGTCCCGCCGCCCCCTGCGCGCCCGCCTCCGCGACGCCTGGCCCCCCAGCAGCTGGCAGCCGGACACGGAGACCCCCGCGTCCCGGCACCGCCTCACCGTCCCCCCGGGCGAGCGCCGCCGCGTCACCACCCGGCTGCGCCCCACCCGCCGGGGCGACCGCCAAGCGGACCGCATCACCATCCGCTCCTACGGCCCCCTTGGCCTCTTCGCCCGCCAGGGCACACACAAGGCCCCGTGGACGGTACGGGTCCTGCCCCCGTTCACCAGCCGCAAGCACCTGCCCTCCAAGCTGGCCCGCCTGCGCGAACTGGACGGCCGCACCAGCGTGCTCACCCGCGGCGAGGGCACCGAGTTCGACAGCCTCCGCGAGTACGTCCCCGGTGACGACACCCGCTCGATCGACTGGCGTGCCACGGCCCGCCAGACCGCTGTCGCCGTCCGCACCTGGCGCCCCGAACGCGACCGCCACATCCTCCTGGTCCTCGACACCGGCCGCACCTCCGCCGGCCGCGTGGGCGACGCACCCCGCCTCGACGCCTCCATGGACGCGGCCCTGCTCCTCGCGGCGCTGGCGTCCCGCGCCGGCGACCGCGTCGACCTCCTCGCCTACGACCGCAGGGTCCGCGCCCTGGTCCAGGGCCGCACGGCAGGCGATGTCCTGCCGTCCCTGGTCAACGCGATGGCCACGTTGGAACCGGAACTGGTGGAGACGGACGCCCGGGGCCTCACGGCCACGGCACTGCGCACGTCACCCCGCCGTTCCCTCATCGTCCTGCTGACCACCCTGGACGCGGCCCCCGTCGAGGAAGGCCTCCTCCCGGTCCTGGCCCAGCTCACCCAACGCCACACGGTCCTGCTGGCCTCCGTGGCGGACCCCCACATCTCCGACATGGCCAAGGCCCGCGGAAACGTCGACGCTGTCTACGAGGCCGCCGCAGCCGCCCGAGCCCAGTCCGAACGCCACCGCACGGCGGATCAACTCCGCCGCCACGGCGTCACGGTCGTCGACGCCACACCGGAGGACTTGGCGCCGGCCCTGGCCGACGCATACCTCGCCCTGAAATCGGCGGGACGCCTATAGCCCGCCGATGCGAAAGGACCTGTTCTCCGAAAGGAGCAGGACCCTGAACGCAGAAAACCCCCGCATCACCAGATGCGGGGGTTTTCCCAATGATTGTTCGGCGGCGTCCTACTCTCCCACAGGGTCCCCCCTGCAGTACCATCGGCGCTGTAAGGCTTAGCTTCCGGGTTCGGAATGTAACC